>NZ_JAAKVA010000013.1:0-136897 GCF_049175415.1 Aeromonas sp. 600527
TGGTGGAGCTACGCGGGATCGAACCGCGGACCTCTTGCATGCCATGCAAGCGCTCTCCCAGCTGAGCTATAACCCCAACTCACCTCGGCGCTGACGAAGTTATCTCCGGCAACGGAGGCGCATGATAGGCATCACCCGCTTTGCTGTCAACCCTAAAATAACCACGACTGATTCGTTTAGTCAAAATTGCAGCAGTTCGCTGTTTTTACCAGCAAGACGCGTGCTATCTCTCTGTTTTATGTCACAAATCGGCTCAAGCACCTATAAAGGAGAGGCCGTGCAGCAAGCCTCTTTCCCCGTGCAACGCTCCCGCTCTCAGACCTCTCTATGCTGGCTGGTAATCAGCTTCTCCCCCGTCACCTCGGGAAAGCCTTTCCATAAAGGGCATTGCATTTGAAAACCCTTTCCATGATTTTTGTAAATTTACAACACAGAAAGTTGATCTGGCTCACAAATGACCATAGGATCAAACCGTGACCCAGGTCACACACTATAACCATAAATGACAGAGCGATGAGGTAAACCATGTTTGAGAATCTGGCAGTCCTGTTCCACCTGCGCGGTGCAACCACCAAGAACGGCGTTGTAGAGAAAGATGCCTATGCCCCCTCCACCCGTGAATACTACTTCCGCTACGGCAAATAATTGCTGAAAGCCTTTCACGAAAAATGTAATAAAAAAACAACACACATCATCACACAGCCCTCTCGAGGCGCTGTCCTGTCCGGGCCAGATGTTCCACGGCCAAACCTGAACTCCACCAAACAAGAATGGGGCCCGCAGGCCCCATCTTTTATTGCTCCGGATTGTCATTGCACCAGATAGTGCGCTGGCTTGTCGGCAAGCCTTGTAACCCTGAAACGGCTCAGAGCTTGATCCAGGCATCGGCCCAGGCCGTACCCTTGCCCGGCTCATAGGCCCAGGCGGCACCGGCACACCAGCCAGTATAGGGGTGCGGTTTGCACTCGTAGCTGGCACCGCCATTGCTGACCCGCTCGCCTGCCTTGTAGGGAGTCCCCTCTTTATAGGCCGGATAGTCAGGCGGCGTTACGCCCCCCTCCTCTCCTTTCACCAGCAGGCTATGGGTGGTGCTGCGGCTCAGATTACCTTCATCTGTGACCGTCAGTTTGAGCTCCAGCTTGGTATCGCTGGCCGGCTTGGGCAGAGTCAACTCCAGCGTCACCTGATCCAGTGCCGGGGCTGAAGCACCAGCCGGAATAGTCCAGGCATAGGAGAGCGGCTTGCCTTCCGGATCGCTGGAGTGCTGACCAGAGAGCGTTACCTTGCTGCCACCTTCGGCCTGCGCCGGGCCGGTGATATTGGCCACCGGTGGCAGGTTGGTGCCACCGCCGTTATCCTCGATCACCACCTCCGGATAGAAGTGCTGAACGCAGCGGCTGTAATCCCCTGCCTTGAAGGCGCTGAAGCGGGTCTGGTAGCCCACCAGCTTGCACGCATAGCTCTTGCCGCCGTTGGGGTTCTCTGCCACATAGCTCCAGTCCTGCTCCCAATAGATGGGCAAGGCACCGGCGCCCTTGTCGTCAAACACCTTCATATTCTTGCAACCCAGCACTTCGTCGGATGGCACCGCCACTCCGAGGTAGTTGGCAAACTCGCGGTAGTAGTTGATGCGATTCTGGGACTGGGCGTGCTCGACCGGACCGCCGCACTCCACCCCACCGTTGATGATCTGGGTAGTGACCCCGAAGCCCGGCACCAGACCGTTCTGCTTGTCATGGTCATTCGGCTGCCAGGTGCCATCGATGACATGGAGCATGGAGGGCTTGGGCGGCTGCGGATAGGTATAGAAGAACACCGCACTGGCGAGGTTCAGCCAGGTGTCGGCCACCAGATCGGGGCGGTCGAGCAGGGTGCGCACCGTGCCGAACATCGCCTCGGAGAAGGGGCCGTAGTTGTAGTTGTAGGAGAGCTGTTTGGCGCCGCGACCAAAGTAGCTCTTGAACTCGCCATTGTCGAACGTACCGCACGGCCACTGCTGACCCTGCCACACATCGGAACGGCACTCGGCGTTGTAACCGCCGCGCATGGTCTCATTCCATCCCATCTCGCGTACATAGACCAGCGCCTGACGCCACTCGGCCTCCGGGCGCCAGTTTTCATGGCCGCCTGTCTCCTGGGCGAAGTGGGCGAACATGGTTGCCAACGTCTTGCGGCAGATAGCATCGGCATCGCGGCCATCACTGTAGTCGCTGCACAGGGCTGGGAACTTGGCCGCCGCCTGCAACAGGCCGCGATAGGTGTACTCGGGGGCGCGCAGCGGGAAGAGGTAGTTGAACTGACCCTCGCTCAGCAGGCTTTCGACCCGCTTGACGTTGCCCGGGTTGTCGGCACGGCCCGGCTGCACCGCCTCGACCACCAGATTGTCACGGGTAGCGATGGAAGCCTTGACCGCTTCCATCGCCGGGAAGTCGGTCAGCGCCTTCTCTTTGGCATCCAGCTCGGCCTGGCTCATATAGACGGGGGTGGTGCTGCCATCCGGCGGGGTTGGCGTCGGCGGATTGGGCTTGTCATCGCCGCCGGTATCCGGCGGGGTCACTTCCCCTTCGCCAACAAGCTTCCACGGGGTATCCCACTCATTGGCGGCCGCCATGCCCGGAGTCTGCCCCGGGTTGACCCACCACTTGGCCTCAAAAACCTGGCCGTTGTAATTGACCTGGCTGCCGCCCGGATAGGATTTGTTGATGTCGTATGCCTCGGCCGCCCACAGGTGGCCGCTCAGCATCATGCTGGCAAGCAGAAGGGTGATGCGGTTTTTTTTCATTATTGTTGCTCTCTATGGTTTTGTGGCAAAAGGCAGAACCCGCCTGAACAGGCTCCGCCATCTTCATCATGGACTCAACCTAAGGGCAGCTTGCCGCCCCGACATCCAGCCAGACATCGTGCTTGCCCGGCTCGTTGCCTTGAGTCCACCACTTGGCCTTCCACTGACGGCCGTTGTGGTTGGTCAGCTCCCCGCCGTTGTAGGCAACGGTCGCGCTCCAGCCCAGCTCAACCTGACTCGCCAGCGCCCACTGATCGGCGGCGCGGCCCGGTTCATTGCCCTGAGTCCAATACTTGGCACGCCATACCAGCTGGTTGTGGCTCACCTTGTCACCGCCGTTGTAGACCTTGCTGGCCTGCCATGCGGGAACGTTGGCCGCTTCCGGATCTGTGGTGTTGCAAGAGCCGTCGACCACGGGCGCCAGCGTCAGCACGACGCGCCCTTCGCTCTGATGTACCCCGTCCGAGACGCTCACACTCAGCTCATGCTGCTCACTAGTGGTGACAGCCGGCGGTAGCAGACGCAGGCTGGCACTGGTCTCGCCTTCTACCTGCCAGCCCGTCGGGAAGTGCCAGCGGTAGCTGAGCGCATCGCCCTCGGGATCGCTCGCCTCGGCAGTGATGGTCAGCCACTCACCGCCGACGCTGCCAAGCTGCGCCGGTACGGTCACTACCGGAGGCTGGTTCTCAACCACGCCCTGCTCCAGCGGCCGCCCGTTGACGGTAAAGGAGAGTGTCTGCTGCGGTGGCAACAAGCTCTGCTGTACCAGTGTCTGGCCACGGCACTGGATAGTGGCGCGACCGGGCTCGCTGGCGGTGGGCAGGTTGATGTGGAACTTGTTCATGACACTGCTGGATGCTCTGTGATTGGCCAGCCTGAAGCGCTGCAGACCATCGCGGGTCTCCACCTGCAACTGGCAGTCATTGCCGGACAGGGTGTTGCTGTCATCCGGATAGGTGAAGCCGTAAGCGCCGTGCAGAGCCGGATAGATGTAGCTGCGCAGGGCTCCTTGCGGATCGTAATAGCCCACCAGGGTGGTCACCGGCACGCCGAACTGCTCGGGCTTGCGTGCAATCTTGGTATCGATGGGGGAGACCTCCACCCAGCTCTGGCCATCCGAGGTGAAGCTCTTCTTGAAGCCCCGGTTCACCACAATTTCCTTGCCGTTGATAAAGAGGCGACTGTTGTAACCGGCCCCGTGATCGATGGTCAGACTACGCCCACGGTTGTCAGCAGAGGCAACCGGCACCCGGATATCACGAGTCCAGCGTCCATCCCACATGGCGACCCTGACCAAGCCGTAATCCGCCAGCAGGGCACTCAGTCCGGCCTCGCTCAGGGCATCCATGGGAGCATCGACCTTCTCGATCCCCTCGATTGTGTGCTGATAGGGCTCCATCCTGGCCGTCGCACTGTTCCACTTGCTAAAGCCGGTGGCCGAGTTGGCATCGAACACCGCCTTGCTCTCCAGAAAACGCTGGATGATGGCGGCGGAATTGGGGGTATAGAGGGTGAAACGGTTGGCGCCGGAGAGAGGGCGGCCGCCCGCCATCGCATCGTAGCCAAACTTGCGGCCATCGAACGGTGGCTGGCACTGGCCATCCAGACAGGCATCCTCATTGGTGCGGGTCGGCGAGAAGTTGGGGATGAAACGGTGTTTGTCACTGTCCCAGCCCCAGCTGGAGTTGAGCTGATCGGCACTGCGATGAACCGAGCCACGGAAGCCATCTACATAGTGGCCAAGGCCGAAGTTATGGCCCACTTCGTGGCTGAACTCGTTGCCCAGCGAATCATCCAGTGTGACGATGCCACCGCCACCTGACCCACCGTGCACCTGAACTCCATTGGCATACTTGCCGCGACTGTTGTGCGCCGTCAGTTGGGCCGCCACAAAGGGATGGCTTCCCTCCCCTTCACCGGCACTGCTGTTGATGCCGTAGTTGGCATTGTCGATGCCGTGGGAGATGAGCTCCTTGCCGATGCGCTGGCGCATGGTGCCGCCATGCCAGCCCCCTTCGCTCGGGTCAAAGTCGGTCAGCAATGTGCCGTTGGGCAGCATCACCTCAGGCAGGGAGAGCGGTGCATACTGACTGACAATCATCCGGCTGGCCGGAATGGTCTGGAAGTATTCGCGATGGGCCTCCTTGTCATTGGCAAAGGCAAAGCGATCCCGTGGCGTGGTGAGCATGCCAATGTCCATGGTGTGCAGCAGCAGCTCGCCGGGGGCGCCGACCTTGATGTCACGCAGTTCACCGCTGAGATTGCCCTGACGAACGGAGAGGTTCAGTCCGGGCTGGATCCACTCGGCAGGCAGCTCGCCGCTCCAGGTATCCGCTGCATAGGTGATGCGGTTGTTCTCCAGCTCCCCCTCGCGGAACCACTGCCCGTTGGCAAACTTGAACTGCAGGGTCTGGCCACGGGAGACGGTCACCTGTCGCTCACCATAGAAGGCCGTGGAGTTATAACCGGCGCTGGAACGGATCCGCACCATCTTCCCCTCCAGCTCCGGGCTCACGGGCAGGTAGATATCCCGAACCCAGCGGCCGTCGGCGGTCTGGATCTCCACCAGCGCACGCCCGGTCAGCCGATCCTTGAGGAAGGCGCCGCTCTTGTCGTTCAGTTTGGCCAAATCAGCACTGCTGCTGATGACGGCAGTGCTGCCGCTCTCCGGGACGAAGCTCACTCCGCCTTCGGGAACCCCCGCGAGATGGTAGACCGTCTCGGGCAGCGCCGATGGCGGTGACAAGGTCAGGGTGCCAAGCAGCTTGCCGCTGCCGTCACGGACCTCCACCGTCATGGGGGTCACCCCGTTGGCCTGGAGCGGTTGCACCAGCAGCAGGCTCTTGCGCAGGCTGGTCAGGATGGGTTGGCGATCCCCCTCCTTGGGATGGGAAGGCAGGATCTGGCTCTGGGCAAACTGCACGCTGGCACCCAGGCTACCCGCCAGATCGCTTTGCGGTGTCGTGTCATTGAATATCAGGGGCGAGGTGTTGGCAGACAGGGGGCCAGCCGCCAGGGTTGCCATGATGAGGGCAGCGATTCGGGTCACATTTGTGGTCATTGTCGGGTTCTCGTTCATATTGCTACCGGGAATGAGGGGCATGTCTCCATGCCCCGTCATCGGTGAGGAGGCCTCAGTTACAGCTTGCTGCCCCGATATCCAGCCAGACATCGTGCTTGCCCGGCTCATTGCCTTGAGTCCACCACTTGGCCTTCCACTGACGGCCGTTATGGTTGGTGAGATCCCCGCCGTTGTAGGCAACGGCTGCGTTCCAGCCCAGATCAACCTGACTCACCAGCGCCCACTGATCGGCGGCACGGCTCGGCTCATTACCCTGAGTCCAGTACTTGGCCTGCCATACCAGCTGGTTGTGGCTCACCTTGTCACCGCCGTTGTAGACCTTGCTGGCCTGCCATGCGGGAACGTTGGCCGCTTCCGGGTCGGTGGTATTGCAAGAGCCCCCCTCACCGCCTTCGTTGATCGGGGTAACGGTGAGGCGGGTTGCCGCGTTGGCATCGAGTGCGCCATCGGAGACGGTCACAGAGAGGTCATAACCGGTTTCGACATCGACCGCCGGGCCGGTGACCACCAGGGTGGCGCTGCTCTGGCCGGTCGCCGTGATACCGGCAGGCACTTGCCATTGATAGATCAGCTCGTCGCCATTGGGGTCGGATGCCTTGGCGGTGATGGTCACCTGCTTGCCCTCTTCCACCTTGACGCTGGCAGGCAAAGTCACCACCGGAGCCAGGTTGGGCTGCGGCGCCTTGTTGGTCACCACCACCTGATCCCTGGCGGTCAGTTGATGGTCATCGGTCACCGTCAGCTCGAACACCAGATTGATGTCGGCGGACACGGCATCGAGTACAACCCGGGCCTTGGCCTGAGTGGCATCAAGCAGAGCGGCCTGCGGGCCGGAGACCTGCTTCCAGCTATAGGTGAGGGTGCCATTTTCCGGGTCGTGGGAGGCGGAGCCGTTCAGCGTCACCTCGGTCGGGCCGGTGACACTCAGATCGCTGCCCGCGTTGGCTACTGGCGGCTTGTTGGCTGGTGGAGTGACCCCTTCACCGTGACCGAGACCTTCATGCATGGCGTTAAGGATGTCACCGTTGTCGGCATCGATCTCCCAGGAGAAGAGCCCGCCCAGCTTGTTGGCCAGCACGTATTGGCCTTTCGCCTTGACCGAGCGCTCGTCGTCATAGGTGATCAGCTCGCCGGTGGAGGGCTTGAACAGGGTGGCTGCTTCGGCAGTCTCGTCGTAGTTGTACTCCCAGCCTGCGCCCATATGGCTGTTGACGATGTGGCGATAATCCAGCACGCCATCTTCCCAGGTGCCCTTGATCTTGCCGGTGGCGGTGCCGGTGAAGGGATCGTTGCCCTTATATCCGCTCACCCCTTTCCAGCCGCGACCGTAGGCGGCGGCACCGATCACCAGCTTCCCGGAGTCGACCCCCTGCGCCAGCAGTTGCTGTACCGCTGCATCAGTGTTGTAGCGCTTGTTGGCCGAGCCGTTGGTGGCCTGATAGAGGTTGGCCTGATGACCCAGGGAGGTATTGCTCCAGGCTCCGTTGTAGTCGTAACTCATCACGAAGAGGTGGTCCATGTACTGCTGAGCAGCCTTGTAATCCACGTCCTCAATCTTGTCGTAACCGGCACCGATGGCAGAGGTGAGCTGATAGGTGCGACCGGTCTCGGCCTCCAGCTCGTCGAGCATGGCGCGCAAATCCTTCATGATCAGCACATAGGTTTCACCATCTTTGGTCTTGTCCCCCAGATTGGGGTTGGCACCGTCGCCGCCCGGGAACTCATAGTCGATATCGACACCGTCGAAGAACTTCCAGGTCTGCAGGAACTCTTTGACCGAGGCGACGAACACGTCACGCTTGGCCTTGTCATGCATGAAGAAGAAGGGGTCGGAGAGGGTCCAACCACCGACGGAGGGGAGGATCTTCAGGTCCGGATAGGCCTGCTTGAGGGCCATCAGGTTACCGAAGTTGCCCTTGTAGGGCTCATCCCAGGCAACCAGTGACCCCTGCCCTTTTTGCAGCGCGGCCCAAGGATCGTGAATGGCGACCTGGAAATCCTTGCGCCCGGCGCAGGCACGTTGCAGCGCCTGGAAGCTGCCGGCAATCTCTTTGAGGCTGTCGTTGAGGCCATCACCGCCACAGATCGGGGTGAAGCCATAGAGGATATGGGTCAGGTTCTGGGCCGGCAGCTTGTCCACGGTGAAGTTGCGATCATAGACCCCCCACTCCACATAGTAGGTACCGACCACCTTGCCGGACTTGTTGACATAGGGTTTGTTATTCTCCTGCAGGGCAGGCTTGAGCGGTGCAAGGTGGCTGCCGTCGGTATCGGCGACCACGATCTCCTTGGCATCAGACAGGGTACAGCCATCGCCGTTGCACAGCGCGACCTGCATCTGATAGCGGCCCCCCTTGTGCACCTTGAAGGTGGCGGTACCCGCGGCGGAAGAGGGACCGGACCAGACTTCCTTGCCATCCAGCAGCACCTTGGCACTCTGGCCAATATCGCCGTTCCAGAGATTCCAGGTGACGGTCACATCGGCGCCATCCTTCACCTTGACCAGCTCGTTATAAGCGGTCGCGGACTGGTTGACTTCGACGATGGCAAACTTGGTGGGGCCCCAACCGATGGCGGGTTTGCCGGGAGCTGCCGCATAAGCGGCGGAGGAGGCGAGCAGGGTGCCGACCATCATAGCCAGCAGTGAAGGTTTTGGACTTAGCATATTGCTTTCCTTTTCGTTATTGGAAAAACGAAAGGGCAACGCAACACGACAGGTGACACAAAAACGGCCACCCCTTGGCAAAGGCAGCCTGCATACTACTGTGGTGGCCCCGCTATCCTAGGTCGTCTTGACCCTTAGACCGGAAGCTTTGCGTCCCGACTTTTCAATCGGTTTGCCCTTGTCACAACGTTATTTCTGGCGATAAATAATCGCCGATTGACTGTAGGGTAATTCTGATAAGTAAGCAAATCGGACCATTGCCAGCCCACCAGTTACCAACCCCGACAATTACCCACTTTCAAGAAATTAATGTTTAAAAAAACAGCCGGATATGCAGACCTAATCTCATCACCTCCAACCAGATACCTCACACCATTTTTTTGATCTGCATCACACCAAATTGAGAAAAATCAATGAGTAAGAACAATATGCGACAAAAGACCCATCTGTATCGCAACTAATGAATTTATAATCGCCGCTTTGCATGGCCAGCAGGTGTCTTCATGCCCAGCGAATTGCCCTCACGCACCCGGTTATCCAGATACGACAAATTTGTTCGTTTGACGATTTATGCCTTGCCACTGGCCGGAATGGTCTGGCTTATTAACAGCCTCAATGGCTGGCAAAGGGCAACGTGCGGCACAGATGCCAGCTATCGGGGAGAGCATTAATCACTAGCCCGGAAGGGCTGCTTTGCAGGCACAAAAGAGAATCTGGGTGGGGAAACCGGTTGGCAGACCCGCCAGAATGTGGCGAAGCGGGGAGAAAAAACGGGGCATGACTGGCATGCCCCGCCACCATTCAATGCTTATTTACAACTGGCGGCTCCCACATCCTGCCAGACGTCGTGTTTGCCGGGCTCATTGCCCTTGGTCCAGTACTGCGCCTTCCACTGACGACCGTTATGGGTGGTGAGCTCGCCACCGTTGTAGGCCACATTGGTATCCCAACCCAGTTGCACCTTGCTCACCAGCAACCACTGATCCGCGGTGCGGCTAGGCTCGTTGCCCTGGGTCCAGTACTTGGCCTGCCACACCAGTTGGTTATGGCTCACCTTGTCGCCGCTGTTATAGGTGCTTGCCGCTTTCCAGACTGGCCAATTGACCGCATCCGGATCGGTCGCCGTGCAACCACCGCTGCTGCTGGCCGGCTTGACCGTCAGACGGGTTGCCGCACTGGCATCCAGTCCGCCGTCGGAGACGGTGACGCTCAGGTCATAGCCGGTGTCGCTGGTGACGCTCGGGCCAGTCACCACCAGGGTGGCGCTGCTCTGACCCGTTGCGGTGATGCCTGCCGGCACACTCCACTGATAAGTGAGTGGATCACCGTTCGGATCGGAGGCGGTCGCCTTGATGGTCACCTGCTTGCCCGCCTCCACAGAGGCCGTGGCAGGTAGACTCACCACAGGCGCCAGATTGGCCTGCGGCGCCTTGTTGGTCACCACCACCTGATCCTTGGCACTCAACTGCTGATCATCGGTCACCGTCAGCTCGAACACCAGATTGATGTCGGCGGACACGGCATCGAGTACAACACGGGCCTTGGCCTGAGTGGCATCGAGCAGGGCAGCCTGCGGCCCGGAGATCTGCTTCCAGCTATAGGTGAGGGCGCTGTTTTCCGGATCGTGGGAGGCTGAACCATCCAGCGTCACCTCGGTCGGGCCGGTCACCTTGAGGTCACTGCCCGCGTTGGCCAGCGGCGGCTTGTTGGTAGGTGGAGTCGTCCCCTCGCCATGGCCCAGCCCTTCATGCATGGCGTTGAGGATGTCGCCGTTGTCGGCATCGATCTCCCAGGAGAAGAGGCCACCGAGCTTGTTGGCCAGCACATACTGCCCCTTGGCCTTGACCGAGCGCTCGTTGTCATAGGTGATGAGATCGCCGGTCGCCGCCTTGAACAGATAGGGCGCCTCGGCCACCTCGTCGTAGCCCTTCTCCCAGCCAGCCCCCATCCGGTTGTTGACGATGTCGCGGTAATCCACCACCCCGTCCTCCCAGGTGCCTTTCACCTTGCCGGTCGCCTTGCCGGTGAAGGGGTTGTTGCCCTGATAGCCGCTCACGCCAGTCCAGCCACGGCCATACATGGCGGCACCGACCACCAGCTTGCCGGGGTCAACCCCCTGCGCCAGCAGCTGATTGACCGCCTTGTCGGTGGTGTACTTGGTATCGGGGTCCCAGCTCGCTGCATAGAGGTTGGTCTGGTGACCCAGTTCGGTGTTGCTCCATGCGCCGTTGTAGTCGTAGGTCATCATGAAAATGTGGTCCATGTAGGGCTGGGCCGCCTTGTAGTCCACATCCTGGATCTTGTCGCCCCCCGCTCCAATGGCGGAAGTTAGCTCATACTGGCGACCAGTCTCGGCCTCCAGCTCGTCGAGCATGGCCCGCAGCTCCTTCATCAGGGCCACGTAGGTGGCACCATCACTCGGGCTGCCCAGTTTCGGGTTGGCACCCTGTCCGCCCGGGTACTCCCAGTCGATATCCACACCGTCGAAGAACTTCCAGGTCTGCAGGAACTCTTTCACCGAGCCGACAAACACATCGCGCTTGGTTTTGTCCCCGAGGAAGTAGAAGGGATCGGAGAGGGTCCAGCCACCGACCGAGGGGAGGATCTTGAGATTCGGATAGGCCTGCTTGAGCGCCATCAGGGCGCCAAAGTTGCCCTTGTAGGGCTCATCATGGGCGGTGAGGTTGCCTTGCGGCATCTGGATGGCGGCCCAAGGATCGTGCATCGCCACCTTGAAGTCGGCCCGGCCGGCACACGCCCGTTGCAGTGCCTGGAAGCTCCCTTCGATCTCCTTGAGGCTGTCGTTGAGGCCATCCCCACCGCAGATGGGGGTGAAACCATAGAGGATATGGGTCAGGTTCTGGGCCGGGATCTTGTCCACTGTGAACTTGCGGCCATAGACTCCCCACTCCACATAGTAAGTCCCTACAACCTTGCCGGACTTGTTGGCGTAGGGCTTGTTGTTCTCCTGCAGCGGAGCCTTGAGTGGCGCCAGATGGCTGCCATCGGTATCGGCGACCACGATCTCCTTGGCATCAGAGAGGGTACAGCCATCGGCGTTGCACAGCGCCACCTGCATCTGGTAGCGCCCCCCTTTCTTCACCTTGAATTTGGCGCTGCCCGCTGCGGTGGAGGGGCCGGACCACACCTCCTGACCATTGAGCAATACCTTGGCACTCTGGCCCAGATCGCCGCTCCAGAGGTTCCAGTTCACCTCCACATCGGCGGCATCCTTCACCTTGACCAGATTGTTGTAAGAGGTTGCCGCCTGATCGACTTCCACAATGGCAAATTTGGTGGGACCCCAGCCGATGGTGGGTTTGCTCGGAGCGGCCGCATAAACGCCGGATGAGGCAAGCAGGGAGCCGACCATCATGGCCAGCAATGTGGGTTTTGGACTTAGCATATTGTTTTCCTTTACGTTATGGACAAACGAAAGGGCGACACAACACGACAGACAGCACAAACACGACTACCCCTTGGCAAAGGCAGTCAACATAACACTGTGGTGGCCCCGCTATCCCAGATCAACAGCGCCTTTAGACCGGAGGCTTTGCGTCCCGACTTTTCAATCGGTTTGCCCTTGTCACAACTTTATTTTCGGCGATAACTAATCGCAAATTAACTCTATGGCAATTTATATAACTACGCAAACAAGACTATTATCCTCCCCTGCTAGCCATACCTGCCGCTTGGTCGCTGCATCATGCGTCACCTTTAAAATAGAAGGGAAAACTCAGTCGAAAAAAGCAAATAAATAATTGATAAATAAACCCTTTTAAATCGAGCGCAGATAAATAAGAAAAAGATCAACATCTGATAGCAGAGCACAACAAGAGATAGTCCCGCCCGAACTGCTGCAGCAAAATTTAAAGTTAATTAATTGCATAAAAAATCAAACCCTGCCCACACCATCACCTCCCTCCTGCCATCCTTGGTGATCCAGACTCAACGAATTTGTTTATCTGACCTGCCGAGATAACAAACACACAATCCGGTCATAATGTAAGCAACTGGATAGACAGACATACGCAGTTGTTTATTTTTATTGGCATTTTTATATAATGCGCGCACGTCCCAGTGGCACAGCTGGATAGCGCGCGCCCCTCCTAAGGGCGAGGTCGCAGGTTCGAATCCTGCCTGGGACGCCACCAATCCCCCTTTCGCATTCACTCATCTCGTTGACGATGGGGACAACGTCTAGCAGCACTCTGCTTGCGCCATCAAAATTTTCACCGAGTCACAAGCAACTGTATTCGTACGGCATTCGGCATATGCCCTCTCTCTGATAGACTGCTTCTCTTTGGCTGAGCCTTCGAGCAAAGCCAGCTGCTTCATCTTGCAAAGGAGTGTTGGATGTCCGGTTGTTCCTGGTGGGATAGATCCACCGGTTTTGCCTTGCTGACCATTGTGCTGTGGGCCTCGCTGGCGGCGCTGACGTCACGAGTCACCAGCGTGTCACCGCTGGTACTGGTCGGGCTGGTGCTGTTTTTCTGCGGGGTCGGGGCCTTGCCGTTCTGGCGCCAATGGCGTGCTCGTCCGATTACCTGGCTGGTGACGGTTGCGGCATTGCTGCTCTACCATCTGCTGCTCTTTATGAGCTTTCGTCATGCCCCGGTGCTGGAAGCAAACCTCATCAACTACCTCTGGCCGCTCTGCATCATTCTGTTCACCCCGCTGTTGTTGCCAGGCCATCCACTCCATGCCCGTCACCTGCTGGCTGGCGCCTTTGGTCTCGCGGGCTCCATGCTGGTGATGGTCAATGGCGAGCTGCAACTGCAGCAGGCCTATCTGCCGGGATACCTGCTGGCACTGGGCGCGGCAGTCGTCTGGGGAGCCTACTCGGTATTATCACGCCGTCTGCCGCCAGCCCCCGCCGTTGTCACTGCGGCAGCCTGCCTGCCCGCAGGTTTGCTGGCGCTGCTGCTTGCCCGTCTGCTCGAAGGGCCTCTGCCGCTCGCGCAGCTCCCCACCAGTGACTGGCTCCTCATCATCGGGCTGGCGCTGGGCCCCATGGGGGCGGCCTTCGTTACTTGGTATCTTGCACTGCGAGACGGCGATCCTCGCCGGATCGGGGCGCTTGCCTACCTGACACCGCTGCTGAGCACCTTGCTGCTGGTGTTGCTCAATGGTGAAGCGCTCACCCCGCGCCATCTTCTGGCCGGAGCACTTATTATGGGCGGCGCCCTGCTCGGTATGCTGGGCCAACGTAATAGCGCGCAGGCTTCCTCATCCAGTTAAATCGGCAACATGGGGCCACTTGACCCGCCTTGTCATAAAAGCGCCATCATCCCTGTTTAGGCTCGGGCCATGCTCCCCCATGGTCTGCGCTGACAGGAATAACCCCGTGAAAATCGCCCACTACGCCTCCCTCTCCTCCCTGGTTCTGCTACTGGTCGCGGGAGGACAGGCACTGGCTCTCTACCACGGCTGGCAACAGCTTGCCCGTACCAGTCAAGCCCAGCGCCAGCACGAAACGCTGCAACAACTGGTGACCATTACCCTGCAAAACAGTCTGCGTGACTACCTCAACAGCGGCGATCCGCAGCAACTGACCGCGGCAGAGAAGATCCGCCAGCAAGCGCTCTCCTCGCTGGCCGCTCAGGATGATGCCGTGGCGGCCCCGCTCAAACAGCAACTCGAACAGATGGCGCAGCGCATCGCTCACGACTATCAGGCCGCAGGCAAGCTCTCGGGCAACAGCCAGCTGTTGCTGCAACATGCGGAGAGTGAACTGGGCAGCCAGGCCATGGCACTGATCCGCTATGGGGAGCAAGGCGCCAGCACGGAACAATCTGCTGCGGCACAACAATATCGCCGCGGTGCAGCCGAGATCCTGGCGGGCCTGCCGCGCCTCGCCCATTTGCGCCAAAGCTATATGGAGCAAGGCAATGAGAAGCTGCTCGAAGGGATCCGCTTCGAGCTGGAGGCACTGCAAAAACAGGCGCAAGCGCTGCAAGCCTTGCCGCTGCTCGGTCTGTATGAAGAGGCGCCCGCCGATGAGTTCACTCTGGGGGAGCCGGTGCGAAAGGAGCTGGGGGATCAACCGCGCAGTGAATTACGCTCGTTGCTGGGCCGCTATCCGCAGGAGCTGGCCAACAGCCGCACGGCGCTACAACAGCAACAGGCTGGCCGCCAGACCGTGCAGCAAGACATCATGGCGATGTTGCAAGCGACCAGACAGATGGGGGAACAACTTGCCCGCGAGCGGCAAGCCGTCAATCAGGAGCTGGCCACCATCATCGGCACGCTGGCGCTCTGCCTAGTGGTGGTTGCCCTGCTGTTTGCGCTGGTGCAACGACGCTGGCTGCTCGCCCCCTTGTTGCGACTGCGCGGAGCCTTTCTGCAGCTCGATCAGACGGGGCAGGCCGAGCCGTTGCCTGCCGGGCACGATCGCAACGAGCTGACCGATATTGTTGCCAGCTACAACCGGCTAATCGGTCGCCTGCACCAGGACCAGCAACAAAAAGAGGGACAGCTGTCAGCGGTATCCCTCAGTCTGCAAGGGATGGTCAGTCAGGTTGACGAGATCCACCACAGCACCCGCACTACCGAACAGGTGGTCGACGAGAGCGGCCAGATGATGGATGAGCTGAACCAGCTGGCCGGAGAGGTCCATCAGGTCGCCGCCGACATCGCCCGGCATGCCCACAATAACGAACAGGCGATGAGCCAGAGCGAAGATCTGGTGGGTAGCATGCTGCACGCCACTCATCAGACCGGACTGGCGATTGACGAGAGCGATGAGGCGCTGCAAGCACTCACCCGCTCGGTTGCCGATGTAACGGCCATTGTCGATGTGATCGGTCATATCGCTCAGCAGACCAACTTGCTGGCCCTCAACGCCGCCATCGAGGCGGCTCGCGCAGGGGAACAGGGACGCGGCTTTGCGGTGGTCGCCGATGAAGTGCGCCATCTCTCGGCCAATACCCAGCAGTCCCTCAACCAGATCACCGATATTCTGGGACGTCTGACCCAATCCGGTGAACAGCTTGGTGCCGTGCTGAACCGGATCACCAGCGAGTCAAGCCGCCAGCGGGCGCAGGCTGAACAACTGCGCCAGACCACCCAGGCGGTGCGGGAGATCGCCCGCAACACCGCAGTGATCGCCCTGCAGGGCGCCGACAACGCCAAAAGTCAGGAACACAAGCTGGCCAGTTTTGCCGATTTGATCGCCCGTATTCATCAGCATGCCCGTCAGGTGAGTCAGCTCTCTGTACAGGTCTCATCCCATATCCATCATCAGGCGCAACAGATCCCCCGGATCCTTGGTCAGCAAGGCTGACCCCTATTCGCGCCGCATCCCACCAGATCACTTTCCCTCAACCAGAGGGAAAGTTTTTTTGTAGCACAAAATTATCTGTTACCGGCAGGTTAACTGACCCCTCTTCACCCGTATCGGATGAAAACCCGCGCTGGCGCTGGCTACAGCCTCAAGAAAACGCTCTCATCACCGTGATACCTGCCATGAGGCTGTTTACAACCTTGCCCATGATTATTTGCACTCGGTCATACTTTTGAAATGTTGAGGGAACTTTTCATTGATATTTCGCACCGCGAACGTACTCTTGGAGTTGTCCGGTAGCCAAGAATCGGAACACAAAAAAACAACATGTGATGATCAGGACTGCCAACGACGAGATGTGCCAAGACATCCGGGTTTGCAGGTAACCGAGAGAAGATTTTTTTGCCCTTCGGGGTTTTGATTGCAATGCCAATACCGAGCGGTAGGCCTGATGCCAACTGCCGGAAAAAAGCTAAGTCCATAAAATCAGGAGCAATAAAATGGAAAAAGTGATCTTCAAGCGCGCCGCTTTGAGTGCCGCTGTGGTAGCCGCTCTGGTCGCCCCCGGTATGGCGTTGGCAGCTCAGGATATGATGAGTCCGGATTACGGCCAATCCTATGAAACCTTCGTGAAAGACTCCAAACTGACCGGTGGTCTGTTCTACTTCCAGCGTGATCGTCAGCGCATCGATGGTGACCCGACTGCCGCCAAGAAAGAAGGCAAGTACCAGTCCAACCTGAGCCATGCCACCGTTCAAGCCGCTCTTAACTTCAACTCCGGTTATGCCTGGGACACAGTAGGTCTGGATCTGGGCGGCTTCGGTGCTTATGACCTGGCCGTTACCGAAAATCACCCGGTCAACCAGGAGAACGAATTCTCCTTCGCTGGCCGCACCTGGGGCAACAACGCCAAAGATGGCTCCCCTGAAGGTGGTTTCAGCCTCTCCAACGCAGCGATGAAGCTGAAATTCCTGGACGGCGGCATCACTGCCAAGGGTGGTTATACCCAGCTGTATGTCCCTGGCCAAATCGGTGTTAACTGGTCTTATCAGCCGGGTACCTATCGTGGTGGTCAAGTCGAAGGTAACTTCGGCGGCCTCTACCTGACCTACGCCATCGCTGACGAGTACAAGGCCCCCTGGTACAAAGAGACTCAGGTCTTCTCCCGTGCCAAAGCGTGGATGGATCCGTTCGCTGATGAAAACGTCATCGACTACATCCACGGTATCGCAGCCCGTTACACCTTCGAAAATGGCACTGCTGTGACCGGTTCTTTCGGTCAGTCCGAAGGCTACATGGATAGCTACCACTTCAAACTGGCTCACAAGTTTGACGTACTGGGCGGCCTCTCCACCAGCTACCAGTTCTACGGTTCCGAGACCGAGACCTACACCAAGGGCGCTTCCCAGATCGAAACTTATGACGGTCTGGCATGGCAACAAGCTCTGACAGCCGCCTGGGGCATGGGCCCTTACGGCTTCCGTCTGGAAGGTCTGTGGACCAAGGCTGAAGGTGCGGAAGGTAACTACCTGCCTCGCCTGACCCGTGGCTACGCCAACTCCCAGGGCGCCAACGAAATTTGGTGGGATTCCCGCTCCGATTGGAACGCCAACAACGAAAAAGCGCTGTTCTTCGGTGTAACCCGCTCTCTGGATGATCTGGTTGGTGCTCCTGGCTGGTCCGTCGGTGTATCCGGTGCTTACGGTTGGGATATCGAAACCGGTCAAGGCAAGAAAGCAGCCAACGGTGAAGATACCGAATGGGCAGCCAACTTCGATGTCACCTATACCGTGCAGGATGGCAAGCTGAAAGGCACCCTGTTCAAACTGCACTACACCGACTACAACAACGACATCAGCCAGGGCGGCGGTTGGACCGATTACCCCAACATCTTCGCCTCCGAGCACGACGTCAAGTTCCACATCATCATGCCGCTTACCTTCATGTAATCAGGCAAGACGATGTCAGCAAACCGGGCCACTTGGCCCGGTTTTCTTTTTGCCGGTTGGCAGGCTAACATGCGAGCCGGATAAGGGTTTTATCCACTCACCTGCCAGTACGCTTTGTCAACAGTCACAAGGACGCCATCATGCCCCGTTTTGTTCTGATCACCGGTTGTTCCAGCGGTATTGGCCTCACTGCCGCACTGGCGCTCGGGCAGCACGGTTTTACCGTGATCGCCTCGGCGCGCAAGGCGGAAGATGTGGCCCGTCTGCAACAACAGGGATTGCTGGCGGTACAACTGGATCTGGCGGACCCTGCTTCCATCGAGCTGGGTGCCAGTGCGGCGCTCCATCTGGCAGGCGGGCGCCTCTATGGCCTGTTCAACAACGGCGCTTATGGCCAACCCGGGGCGCTGGAAGATCTGCCCACCGAGGCGCTCAGGGAGCAGTTCAATACCAACCTGTTTGGCTGGCACCATCTGATCCGTCAGGTGCTGCCGCCGATGCTGGAGGCCAAAGAGGGTCGGATAGTACAGAACAGCTCGGTACTGGGGCTGGTTGCCATGAAGTATCGCGGCGCCTACAACGCCAGCAAATTTGCGCTGGAAGGCTATAGTGACACCCTGCGCCTCGAACTGGCGGGCAGCGGGGTACATATCAGCCTGATTGAACCGGGTCCTATCGATACCCGTTTTCGTGCCAATGCCCGCAGCGCCTTCTTGCGCCACATCGATCCGGCCCAGAGCCGTCATCAGTCGGCCTACCGTCAGACCCTGACGCGGCTGGAAAAAGAGGGGGCCACCAGCGGCTTTACCCTCTCCAGCGAAGCCTGCATCCCGCCGCTGCTCCATGCGCTGACCCACGCCCATCCCAAGGCGCGCTATCCGGTGACCACTCCAACCCGGCTGTTTGCCTTCTTGCGAAGGGTATTGCCCACTCGCTGGCTCGACAAACTGCTGGCCAAATCGGCCTGATCCCGTGATGGGCGGCAAACATCCTGCCGCCCGGATTGGGCTAGCTGTATAGCGGCATCACCAACCTGGTTTTACCCTCTCTTCAATAGTGCTCGCCATTGCTGTAGTAGGCGCTCTTGACCAAGGGAATCACCTGCACCACCACATAAGTCTGCTCCCCCAACACCTGCTTCAAATGGCGCGTGATAAGGCGCGCGGCGGCGTCCTGCATCTCTTGTGGCCGCTCGAACCAGTGCAGCTCGACAAACGGAAAACCCGCCTCTGGCTCGCCGTTGCGTATCCAGCAGCTATCAATCCGCTCCATGGTGACAAACTCCGGCTTGCCGCCGGTCAGCTCGCAAAGGTCGGCCAGCAGCGGGCCGCTCACCTGTTGCAGGGTATCGAGCGTCACGGCGCGAAAACGAAGATGGGGCATGGCAAACCTCTTGGTTATCTGAAATGAGGACTTATCATAGGAGTTATTGTCAGCAAGAGAAGTCACCCGGCGCATATTAAGGATCCCCATGAGATTTCATCGCACCCTCTTTGCCTTCCTGCTCTGCCTGCTGCTACCGCTGCACGCCTTTGCCGATCCCGCCTTCTATCGGGTGAGCAAGGGCAACCAGCAACACTGGCTGCTGGGCTCCATCCATGCGGGCAAGCCTTCACTCTATCCTCTGCCCGAGCCGGTGGAGCGTGCCTGGCTGCAGAGTCGCGCTCTGGTGATGGAGGTGGACATGAACAGCATCACGCCGGATCAGTGGCAACAGACCAGCTCCCTCACCCGACTGGTGGATGGCAAGCCGCTCAAGGATCATCTGCCTGCCGAACTCTATCAACGGACCCTGATGGCGGGCGCCCGCTATGGCATCGACGAGGCTACCCTCGCCACCCTGCGCCCCTGGTTTGCCGCCATTACCCTGACCCAGGCCGCCATGGCCCGCTCCGACTTCAAGAGTGAGCTCGGGATAGACCAGCACTTTGCCACCCGGGCTGCCAAAGAGGGCAAACCGGTAGTGGGTTTTGAAACCCTGCTGGAGCAGCTCGGTTATCTGGCCAGCGTGGGTGACAACCAGACCCTGATGCTTGCCAGTACCCTGGATGAGCTGCCAATGCTGGAGACAGGTTTCGCCGCCGTGATGAAGGCGTGGCAGCAAGGGGATGAGGCGACGCTGATCAATCTGCTCAAGGAGGAGATGGCTCCCCCCGCGCTACAGAGCTGGATGGAGCAGACCCTGCTGGCCGAGCGCAACCACAACTGGCTGAAGAAATGGTCCACCCTGCCCAACGAGAGCTTTATCGTGGTAGGCGCCCTGCACCTTTACGGCGAACAGGGTTTGCTGGCGCTGCTGGAGCAGCAGGGGTGGCACATTACTCCACTCACCACCCCTAGCCCGGCACAAGCTCAAGAACAAAGAGTCCAGTGAGAACGATCACAGAACGAACTGGTTATTAAACAACCTGAAAGGGAGTTGATCGGGATCATCCCGGACGGGGCAAAGAGGTATTTATCATGCCTGTCATCAACCGGGTGACAGGAGCAATAAAATGGACTTTTGGCTGGACCTGATGTTTGGCAACAGCGTGGGATTGATGTCGATGCTGGTGATAATCGGCACCTTCTTGCTCATCAGCTCTTACGCGGCCTACTTCATCTACAAGGTGATGCACTCGCAACCGCCTCATTCACAGCAACCCCATTCTCAACAGCCCAAAGAGGGAAAATAATCCTCTGACCACAGGCGGCAGTTCACACTGACCGCCTGTGCTGTTTTATGGTTCGCGACTGTGATTCCCGGGACAGGATGCACCAGTGTCCATGCCGGCCCTCCCTTATCCCCCCTGCCCCTTTCCCCGTTTTCTGTGCCGGTTGCGGCCGTTATAATGGCCCCCACTTTTTCTTATGGGGAGCCTGCCGTGTCTCATAACGACGAACTCTCGCTATTCATGAATGAAGTGGCCGACGTGCGGCCCATTCGCAGCGACAATATCCATCCCCATGCGGCCAAATCCGCCCCGACCGAGGCGCAGCTCGCTCGCCGTCAGGCTGCCACCGCCGAGCAACTCGCCCTCGACCACCTCACCATGGAGGCCATCGAGATGCGCGATCCGCACGAAATCGTCGGCTTCAAGCGTGATGGGGTGCAGGAGGGGGTCTACAAGAAGCTGCGGCTCGGCAAATACGAGCTGCAGGCGAGCCTGGACTTGCACCAGAAAACCCTCAACGAAGCGCGCCAGACGCTGGTGCAGTTCATTGCGGATTGTGAAGTCCGGGATATCCGCTGCCTGCTTATCCTGCATGGCAAGGGGGAGCGCAGCACCCCGCGCGCCCTGCTGAAAAGCTATGTCAGCGCCTGGTTGCCGCAACTGCCCGCCGTCATGGCGATCCACAGCGCCGAGCGTCGCCACGGCGGCAGCGGTGCTCTATACGTGCTGCTGCGTAAAAGCGAACGCAAAAAAGCAGAAAACCGCGAACGGCACCAGAAGCGGCTCGGCTAATCCGCCGCTCGCCACCACGCCTTTGGCCCACCTGCGCTAAGGTGGTCAACGATGCAGCGGCGGTGTTAGCATCGAACGGCCCCGATCATGCCAGGTACGGGGCGGCATACCATCAGGGACGATAACAAGGACAATCCCATGTCATATCAAAAGCTTGAACAACATCAGCAGCAGATCCACCGCTTTAGCCACCTCGCCGCCATCTGCGGCTGGGATCAGGCGGCCATGATGCCGGAAGGGGGCAACGATGCCCGCGCCGAAGCGATGGCCGAACTCGGTCTGCTGATCCACCAGAAGCGCACCGCTCCCGAGCTGGGCGACTGGATTGCCAAGGCCGAGAGTGAGCCGCTCGATGAAGTGCAACGTGCCAACCTCGGCGAGATCAAGCGCCAGTGGCAAGATGCCAGCCTGCTGCCCGGTGAGCTGGTCGAAGCGCTGTCGCTCGCCGGCAGCAAGTGCGAGCACGCCTGGCGCAGCCAGCGCAAGAACAACGACTGGGCCGGTTTTGCTCCCAATCTCGAGGAGGTGGTGAAACTCTCCCGTGAAGTAGCGCAGCTGCGGGCCGATGCGCTTGGCGTGCGCCCCTACGACGCCATGCTGGCCCTCTATGAGCCGGGCATGACCAGCACACGACTTGATCAAATCTTCGGCGATCTCGCCAGCTGGTTGCCGGATCTTATCCTGACCGTGAGTGAACAACAAAAGGGCGATGCCTTGTTGCTGCCGCAAGGCCCCTTCCCCATCCCGACCCAGCAAGCGCTCGGTCAGGAGGTGATGGGACTGCTCGGCTTTGATTTCGCCCACGGCCGGCTCGATGTGAGCAGTCACCCCTTCTGTGGCGGCGTGCCGACCGACGTGCGGATCACCACCCGCTATAACGAGCAGGAGTTTGTCTCCAGCCTGATGGGCATAGTGCACGAGACCGGTCACGCCCGTTACGAGCAGGGGCTGCCGCGCCATCTGCTGGGTCAGCCGGTGGCCGAGGCCCGCTCCATGGCGATCCACGAGAGCCAGAGCCTGTTTTGCGAGATGCAGCTGGGGCATCATCCGGCCTTCCTCGCGCTGCTGGCACCACGCATTCGTCACCACTTCGGCGAGCAGGCGGCGTTTGCGCCGGACAATCTGGCCAAGCTCTACAGCCGGGTCGAGCCGGGCTTTATCCGGGTCGATGCGGACGAGGTGACCTATCCGGCCCACGTTATCCTGCGCTACGAGCTGGAGCGCGATCTGGTGGAAGGGAAGATCGAGGTGGCCGACATCCCCGAGCTGTGGGACGCCAAGATGCAGCAGTGGCTGGGGCTCTCCACCAAGGGCAACTACCGCAATGGCTGCATGCAGGATATTCACTGGACCGACGGCTCGTTCGGCTACTTCCCGAGCTACACCCTGGGCGCCATGTATGCCGCCCAGCTGCGTTTTGCCCTCGAAAAAGAGCTGGGCAGCATGGGGGAGGTGATCGCGGCGGGTCGCTTGCCGGAGATCTTCGGCTGGCTCGGGCGCCAGATCTGGTCACAGGGGAGCCTGCACAGCACCGACGAGCTGGTGCGCCGCGCCACCGGTGAAGCGCTCAACCCGCACTGGCTGCGCCAGCATCTGGAACAGCGTTATCTGAAGTGATGCTTGCTACACGGGTAACAAAAGACGGGGCCCTTTTAGTTGACCACTACAGGGCCCCGTTTTTATGGCGGTGCATGGCACAGCACGCCGCCACAACCATGCTGTAAAAAGAGAAAATTCAGAGAGGATCAGGGGAACCCAGCAACTCGCGCAGTTGCAGGATATTGCCCTCAGGGTCGAAGGCGTTGCGCACCACAAAGCCGGGCCCCGTCCACTGCTGTGGCAGCAGGCCGCCGCCGAGATCCGCCGCCTTCGCTTCTGCCCAGGCGAGGCTGGAGACGGTGAAGAACAGCTTGATGGCCCCCTCTTCCCGCAATTCCGGCGGCCGCTTGATAACAACTTGCCCGGTATAAGGCTCGGGAATGGCGTGGATCAGCAGCTGGATATCGCTGTTTTCCAGCACCACCAACTGCTCATCCTGACTGCAGACCACCATCTGCAGCAATGTACGGTAAAAGTGGGTCAGCAGGCCCGGATCCTTGGCATAGATCAGGGCACCGGCACGAGCTGGGCCTGGCATGGAGCACTCCTCAACAGTGAACGACTGGGTGGACAGATCTCCACCTTCTCACAGTTGCGCGCCCCATTCGATCCTTTTTAGCGGCTCGCCAGCCTCACTGCACAAAGTGCCACTGCCGCAGTGCCAACGTCGGAGGCGGCCCCTGATCGTCCCCCAGATCTGCCATGCCCAGCGCCTCGTCATAGTGCACACCGCCCGCGCCACTCTCGGTCAAGTGTTTTGCCCGCACCGCCCCGTACAGACCGCCACTTCCGCTGATCTTCATCTCGGTGAGCGGGGCATAGAGAGCGGCATAGAGCGGCGTATTGCCCGACAGCTTGACCCCATCCTTGCCGCTATACGCGGAATAGATAGAGATAGCGGGCGTACCGCCAGCGGTCAGCCCCTGTTTGGCTGCCGTCACCTCGGCACCGGCCCCAAGATCGACCTTACCGCTGACGATCAGGGTCAGGCTGCTCCCCTCGCTCACCGTCAACTTGTTGCTGCCTGTCATGGTGAAATCCTTGTCGATCAGCAGCACCACATCCCCCTTGATGGTGAGACTGGCATCGGCCCCCATATTGAGGCTGTCGAGCTTGTAAATGGTCTGTTCCTTGCCAAACAGCTCCCCCTTGCCGGGGAACGGCAGCCCGGGCTTTTGCTGGTTGCTGCTGGTGACCGAGCCGGTGGCAGGATCCGTGGTCAGCACCATCTGCTGGGTGGCCCCGAGCGTCAGCGGGCCATTGATGGGCAATGTTGCAGGGGGGAACGATTTGGGCAGCGCGGCCACATTGAGCGGGTCACACACCTGCCCGGCAACAGGCGGTAGCTTGGGATGAGTTCGGTATTGGGGCTCCAGATACTTCTGATGCTTGGCATCAAGGAATGCCCCGTTCCCACCATAGTTCAACTTGTCGCCAGCAATGCTGGTGCCATGACCCATAGAAACATCCCCATTGATCGCAACAGCTCCGGCAATATGCCCCCCTTGCAAGGCAAAATTTCCACTCCCGTTCACGCTGCCCTCAACCCTGACGACCCCATCAGAGGGAGAAATGGTGATATCGCCGCCAGCAAGTACATTACCCGCAACAGGTGAAGAACCTTTCAAGGTCACCGAGCCGGTCGCCCGCACATCACCCCAGATGGGGGAGTGCCCGGCGAGCACCACATTGGCCTTGTCGCTGACGGTCGCCACCTTGGCGTTCTGCCCCTGATTAAGGGTCCCGGAAACAGACTCCTTGTACGCTCCCTTGCGCGAATCATAGCTGTCGATAAAACCGCTACCGGAAAGGCTTAGCCCTTCGCATGCCACTACCGAATCCTGAAAGATGAGATTGCCGGGCTCGCGCTTGAGGGCAAACAGCGCGTTGAGACTGGCATTGCCCTCCAGATAACGGCCATGGCTCTGCAACGCCAGTTTGCTGCCTGTAGAAGCATCCAGCTGATCGATGCGAAAGCGGCTGCCCGCCATGGCCCCTTCCCCCTTGCCTGGCACCTTCTGCACCAGTTGATCCCACTCTATCCGTGGTTCGGAGCCGAGCGCCTGATGCAGGGCGCGATAACTGTCGTTCATCCCCTGCTCGGCACTGAGCTGTGCATTGATCTTCTTGTGAAAATTGCCGCTCAAGCGGGTTTGCAGCTGGTTCTCCTGAATGCTGGTAAACACCAGCAGGCTCGACAGCAGGCTCACCACCAGCACCACCAGCAATACGGCTCCTCGCTGCCCCTGCAATCCCTTGTTCATCCTGCTCCCCCTGCACCGGATGTGGCCAGTGCTGCCGCCCAGACCGCCTTGCGGCGTGCCACCTGCACCTCTACCCCAGGCGCCAGATAGCTCGGCAGCCCTTCGGGCAAGATGCGGATATTGACCAGCGCCCCCTGCTGGCCGAATTCAAGATCCTGAAGATGGGCCAGCAACAGGCGCGGGCCATCCCCGTCATCGCAACTGAGTACCGGCGGCGTGAAGCGGTACTGCTCGGTAAAATCGGCGGTTTTCTGGTTGCCAAGGCAGGAGAGCACCGGACTGCCCCCCTCTACCTTGAAAGCCAGCGTCAGGCGATCAGGGGTGACCGCTATCAGCTGATCCGCCTGCTTGACGCTGTTGGTAAAGGTGAGAGTGGCAAAGCGCAGCACTTCGTTCGCCTGCTCCAGCGCCTTGCTCTGCTCAACCGTGCTCTTGATAGGCACGTAACCGGCAAAAATAGCCAGCATCAGCATCAGACCGAGCACCATGGAGATCATCAGCTCGACGAGACTGACACCTCGCTGTCGGAAGGGAACGTTCAGCATAGTGGCGGAAATCCTGCGTTCAGCTCAACCCGCCTGGCACCGGAGATCCGCGCATCACGCCACTCGATGGCGACCACAAAGTGGTCGCTGTAGCGACTAGGCAGCACCAGCTGGTGGCCCTCGTGCAGGGTGAAGCGGGCAAGAAAATCGCCCTGGGTGAACCGCTCCGGCTTGCGCTGTACTTCACACAGCGAACCCCAGATCTGCTCCACACTGTTGCTCGCCTCAATCGTGGCCAACGTACTCTGCAGGCTATAGTGCGCCTGCTGCAACGAGACCACCTGCCCCTTGGCGAGACCGAGAAATACCATCACCGCCAACACCATGGAGACCATGATCTCCACCAGATTGAAACCCTGCTGGCGAGCAGGCGCGGTGTGTCTCATGAGCAGCTCCCGTGCAGCAGCTGGCCGCTCGGCGCCACACAGAGCACGCGCTGATCTCCGAGGCGATTGGCCAGAGTGATCTCGGCGTGGCTGCTACTGCCGGTTGGCGCGATCTTGATGGGGTCAAACGGCTTGATCACCACGCCGCCAGCAGGTGCTGCCGCCTGACGCAGCAACTTGCTGTCAGCCATCACCTCCCAGCCACCGTTCTCGGTGCCCTGCAGTACCACCGGCAGGGTCAGCTTGACCGCTTCGCTGCGGGCAAAGCGGTAGGCTGACGCGAGCTCGGTCGCACTGCGATCGAGTCGTTCGGCCGCGAGGCGCTGACTCATGGAGGGCACTGCAACCAGCAGCAAGATGGCGGCAATGCCGACCGTGATCATCAACTCAATCAGGGTAAATCCGCGCTCGTTCATCTTATGATCCCCAGCAGTCATGACGATTGGCCGCGCGATAACCGGTCTGATCGAGCGTCAGAGTGCCGCACTCATCCTGTTGTCGCGTCGTTGGAATGGCTTTGAGCAGATAGTCGCCAGCATCTTGCTGGCTGTAGCTGAACTGGTAAAAATCCGTGTTGGAAGGGGTGGCAAACGTGTCGGGATAACGGCCCTGTTGGGTATAGATACGTTCGAGGGCGAGCGCCTGCTCCAGCAATTGCTGCTGTGCTTCGTAACGACGTCCCTGTTGCAGATAACCCTGATACGCTGGCAACGCGATGGCCGCGAGAATGCTGACAACCGTCATGGCAATCAACAACTCGATCAGACTAAACCCCCGGCAATGGGGCCATGCCTTACAGTCGTTCACTTATCATCCTTGGCAAGTGTTGTTATTGGTCGGCCTTGGGCCGCAGATGTGATGACTTAATAATCACAAAAAATTAACTGACTCAATTGAACAACACAAAATCACCACATTCAATGTAAAAAAGATAATTATGTGATCTGTTATTAATTTATAAGCAGTTTTCGCCGCCACTAATCTCGCTAAGCAAATAAAGCTAGGCCAATCGAGCCTCCGACCCCATCCGTTATGAGCTCTTCTGCCGAGCCTTGCCAAATGGACAACAACGGAGCGAAGAGTGAAACCCAACCGTGCAACGAAAGAGTAAAAAAACTTCGGCCAATTTTTGCTATCCCTGTCCGTTTCTGGCTAGTCATGGCCCCCGAGCCCCCTTACTCTCTTGCCATCTATTCCAGCAACGCCGCCAACACCATGAATGCAAAGCCAAGCCCTGAGTCGTCACCGGATGAGGTGATCAACACCCTCAGCCGCGAACAGTGTCACGCCGCACGGCTCGCCCGCGATGCTCGCTTCGATGGCCGCTTCTTTACCGGCGTGCTCTCGACCGGCATCTACTGCCGGCCTGTCTGCCCGGCACGGCCACCGCACGAGCACAATGTGCGCTACTTCCAAAGCGCCGCGGCCGCCGAGCAGTATGGGCTGCGACCCTGCCTGCGCTGCCGCCCTGAGCTGGCCCCCGCCGCCCGTGGCGATCTGCCGGTTGAACTGGCACGTCTGCTGGCACGCATCGATCGCGGAGAGCTGGCGGAGGGCACGCTCGCCAAACTGGCCACTGAGGCAGGGATCAGCGAACGCACCCTGCGCCGCCAGTTCGAGCAACATCTCGGCGCCTCACCAAAACAGGTGGAGCAGACGCGCCGCCTGCTGCTCGCGAAACGGCTGCTGACCGAAACAGGGCTGCCCATTACCGACATCGCGTTTGCCGCCGGCTTTGCCAGCATCCGCCGCTTCAATGATGCTTGGCTCAACGCCTACGGACTGGCCCCGCGCTCCCTGCGCCAGCAGGAGCAGCACGGTGACGCGCCAGAGCACATAGGCTCGGAGCCGCGCGGCGCAACGCTGACGCTGCAGTTGCCCTACCGCCCCCCATATGATGTGGCGGCCATGCTGGCGTTCTACCGGCTGCGTGCGATCCCCGGGCTGGAGCGGGTAGATGGCGAGGTGTATGAGCGGCGCTACCAGGTCGGTAATCAGGTCGCGCTGGTGCGCATCGCGCAGGGCAAGGGGCACAGCCTGCAACTCACCGTTCATAATCTGCCGCTCGCGGCGCTGCCCGATCTGCTCTATCGGGTGCGCAGGATGTGGGATCTCGATGCCGATATGCAGCGGATCGGCGATCTGCTCGCTCAGGATCCTCTGCTCTCCCGCTTGCTGGCGCGCTGGCCCGGCGTACGGCTGCCGGGTGGCTGGGACGAGTACGAGGTGATGCTGCGCGCCATCGTCGGCCAGCAGGTCTCGGTCAAGGGGGCCATCACCATACTCGGGCGGCTGGTGGCTCGCACCGAGGCGCAATTCGGGATGGCGCAACTGCCGCCCCCCGCCCAGTTGTGCGAACTCGATCTCGACGGTATCGGCATGCCCGGCAGCCGCATTCGTACCCTGCGCGGCGTGGCACAGGCGCTGGCCAGCGGCGAGCTGACCCTCACGACAGCCAGTGACGAGCAGTTGCTGGCGCTGCCGGGCATAGGCCCGTGGACGGTCTCTTACTGGCGGCTGCGCTGCGGGCTGGATACCGATGCCTTCCCCGCTTCCGATCTGGTGCTGCAAAAGGCACTCGGCGGCGGCACCAAGCTGCCGGTAAAAGAGGTGTTGGCGCAAAGCGCAGCATGGCAGCCGTGGCGCAGCTATGCGGCCAGCTGGCTGTGGCATGCCATGAGTGAAGCGCCCGATTTGCTACTCCGTGCCACTGGCAACAAAAACCAGCAGGATAGCCAACAACAGGAGATAACCCCATGATCCGCTACGATATCCTGCCGACCCGCTGCAGCGATCTGCTGGTCGCCATCAATGAATCTGGTCTGGTGCACGTGGACTTTGTGGCGGGCCTGCGGGCACTGCCCGATATGAGTGGCTGGCAGCAAGATCACGAAGAGCTGGCTCCCTTCCTCGCCGAATTTGACGCCTATTTTGCCGGTCGCTTGCAGCGCTTCTCCCTGTCCCTTGCCGCCCGTGGCACCGCCTTTCAGCAGGCGGTGTGGCAAGCGCTGTGCGACATCCCCTATGGCGAGACCCGCAGCTACAGCGATATTGCCCGCGCCATCGGCAAGCCAGAGGCGGTGCGGGCTGTGGGCGCGGCGAATGGCCGCAATCCGCTCTCGATCATCGTCCCCTGCCATCGGGTGATCGGCCAAAACGGCAGCCTGACCGGCTATGCGGGGGGATTGGAGATCAAAAAAGCACTGCTGGCGCTGGAGAGGGGCAATTAAAGGAGGGTAGGCAGAGAACCTGCGATAAAAAACTGCCCCTTTCCGGACGGAGAAAGGGGCTCATTGCTCAGCGTTTCAGGCTGCCCATCACATGCATTTCGCAGCGGTTGCAGTCAAAACGCAGGCGGAAGGTGTCTTTACCCATCTTGAGTTCCAGCGGCTCGGCCTTGAGACCGGGCACCTCGTTCGGGCAGAGGTTCTGGCTGTAGCGGATGCAATGCTTGGTGATCATCAGCACCACTTCCCGCTCCTCCTTGTTCGCCTCATAGGCGGGAGCGATGCGCTCCACCCCGTGTTCGCGGAAGAACTGCTCGGCGGCGCTGTTCAGCACGTTGCCAAGGTAGGAGAGACGGTGCTGGGGATAGTTGATATCCCGCAGGGCGATCCGTCGCTCGGGGCGCTGGTAGCTGGCCACCCGCGCCGCCTCTAGCGCGGCGATGCCATCCCGGCGCAAACCGTTGAGCTGTGATGCAGCGATAAACAGCGGGTGAGTGAATGCCAACTCAATCTTGCGCGCCACAAACAGGGTATTGCCGAGTTTACCAAGCTGATCCCGCGCCTGTTGCAGCGCCCGCTCCGGGTTGTCGGCAGGCTGTTTGTCACAGGGAAGTGTCACCGCGGCGCTGATGCCTTGTTCGTCGGTGAGCGTGAGGCTCACGCCCTCATCGCACTCTGCCAGCACCATATCGACCCGGATGCGGCGATCCGCGCTCGCCTTCTCCAGCATCTTGCTGAACGCCTGATCGTGGTTGCGGTAGATTTCGGTCCCCACCTTTAGCCCCGGCATGCGTTCTGACAGGAGTAACTGCTTACCTTCGACCTTGTTGAGGCGCATCCCCACCAGCTCGTTGTTCGGCTTGAAGAAGCCCAAACCGTCGCCGTTGTTGAGGGTGACCTGTTTGCCATCAATCTCGATACCGTCACGGGTCACCCTGGTAACCCGCCCCAGCGGTTCGCCCACATATTTCGGGCTCTTGGTGGAGTCGATCCCCTGCTGGCGACCATGGAGGAAGTAGTCGGTGCTGCCGCGGTTGAAGCTCTTTTTGGGGTCAGGCGTGAAGCTGTAGCTGCAACGGCCAGCAGAGGCGGCCACCAGATCGGAGCGACTATCCAGAATGGCGTCCAGCTTCTGCCGATACCAGGCGGTAACGTTCTTGACGTAGTCGAGCCCCTTGAGTCGCCCTTCAATCTTGAAGGAGCGGATCCCCGCCTCGATCAAGGCCTCCAGGTTGTCGGTCTGATCCATATCCTTGAGGGACAACAGGTGGCTGTCGGCCACCAGCACTTCGCCATCCGGCTTTTGCAGCGAGCAGGGCAGACGGCAGAGCTGGGCACACTCGCCACGGTTGGCGCTGCGGCCGGTACGGGCATGGCTGATGTTGCACTGGCCGCTGTAGGAGACACAGAGCGCGCCGTGGATAAAGAACTCCAGCTGCACATTGGTCGCCGCGCTGATCTCGCGGATCTGCGCAAGGGACAGTTCGCGCGCCAGCACCACCTGAGAGAAACCCACATCCTGCAGAAACTTCACCTTCTCCGGCGTGCGGTTGTCGGTCTGGGTACTGGCATGGAGCGCAATAGGTGGCAAATCCAGCGCCAGCAGCCCCATATCCTGCACAATCAGCGCATCGGCACCGGCTTCGTAGATCTGGTGGGTCAGCCGCCGGGCCTGCTCCAGCTCGTGATCGTGCAGCAAAGTATTGAAGGCGACAAAGACCTGGGCACCGAAACGGTGGGCGTGGCGCGCCAGCGCCTCGATATCCTCGATGGAGTTGCCCGCCGCACTGCGGGCGCCGAAGGCAGGGCCACCCATGTAGACGGCATCGGCACCATGGTTGATGGCTTCTATGCCGTAGGCGAGGTTCTTGGCCGGAGCCAGCAGCTCCAACCGGTTATTGTGGCTTAAAGGGTGCTTGTTCTGGTGCATAGTCTCGGGATCAGGGCGGACAGCAAATGGGCGCTACTCTAGCCCATTCGCCACCCGCGTGCCTTGATCCCGCTTAAGGTATCCGCAAAATGCAGGATTAGATAACCACCTTGAGTGCCAGCCCGAGCAGCACCAGGCCGCTCACCTTATCGATCACAAAGGATTTGGCTTTAAGCCACGCCAGCACCGGCCCGCGGGAGAGCACCAGCGCCACCAGCACGTACCAGACGGCATCGATCCCGCCCGCGGTGAGCATCATGATGCCCCCTTCGCTCCAGCCGGTATCGGCCCGCACAAACTGGCTGAACAGGGCGATGAAGAAAACCGCCAGCTGGGGGTTAAGGAAGGCAACCATAAAACCTTCAAAGGCCCCTTGCCGACCGCGCAACTGATGTACCTCTTCATTCCCTTCGTCACTGGCTGGTTTTGCCAGCAGGGCTTTCACCCCGAGCCAGGCAAGAAACGCGGCGCCGCCGTAGCGGATCAAATCAAACAGGATCGGTGTCTGGGTGATCAAAATGGAAAGGCCGAGCGCCGTGACCAGCGCATAGATACCAACCCCGAGGCCGTGGCCAAGCGCAGTAGCGACGCCATGCCCCTGCCCGCCCTGCACCGTGTTGCGGATGATCAGCGCCAGACTCGGCCCCGGGCTGATGGCCCCCATCACGCAGATTGCGGCCAGTGCCAGCCAACTCGTCAGTTCCATGCTTTTCCTCTTTTGTGCTCGATATGATGACCTGTACTCAGGGTACGGGCTGAGCCATTATGCCAGTAGTGAAAGTTATGAATAGATTCCATAACCCATGGCTATAACGCCACACAACTGACCGGGGCTAACCGCCGAGATCGAGCAGCTTGCGACTCTCGCCAACGGTGCGTTGCAGATGATCCCGCAGGAAGGGGTAGGCCAGCTCGCGAAACCAGCGGTGGGCTGGATCCTGATGGTGGCGCTGATGCCACAGCAGATGATACTGCTGGTCGCGGGTAGCAAAGGGCAGATCGACAAAGGTGAGCTCATGGCCACAGGAGAGCTGCCAGGCGATATGGGCCGGGGTGGTCATCAGGCAATCGGTGCGCAGCAACACCTCCACTGCCGCCTGAAAGAAGGGAACTCTGGCAAACCAGCGCCGACTCAGTCCCTGCGGCGCCAACACCTGCTCCACCGGGCTGTCCTTGTCGCCACCGCCACTCACCTGCAGGTGAGGCCAGGCGAGATAGTCATCGAGATTAAGTGTCTTGCCTGCCAGCGGGTGGTGACATCCCATCAGCACCGCCAGCCGATCTTCCCCCTGATGCAGACCACGGATCTGATCCGGTACCTGCTCGGTGATGGTGGAGACCAGATCCAGCTCGGACTGCCACAACTGCGGCAGCTGACGCTTGTCCCACAGGCTGTACTCCAGCGCCGCCAACGGCGCCTCTTTGGCGAGCGCGGCACAGATATCGGGCAGGATATGCTGGGCCACATAATCGGAGGAGGCGAGCCGAAATACCCGCTCGCAGCGGCTCGGGTCAAATCCGGGCGCCTCGTAGAGCCGCTCCAGCGCACCGAGAGAATCCGCCAGCTGGGCGGCCAACAGTTCGGCCCGTGGCGTCAGCAGCCAGCGTTGCCCCTCCCGCACCAGCAACTCGTCATCAAACTCGCTGCGCAACTGGGCAAGCTGCTTGCTGATGGAGGGCTGACTCAGGTGCAACAGCTCGGCGGCGCGGCTGATATTGCGGGTCTCCAGCAGCACCTTGAGGGTCGGCAACAAGTTGAGATTGGCTCTGAGCAAGGAGATACCCTCATCGGTGGTGAAACGCCTATCTTAGGGCAGATGAGTCACGCGTTTTAAGCAAAATTTCCAGCCATATTCCGCACGTTGCAGCCCTTTGCGACCAGATGGCACAGCTGAGCCCCCTGCACATAACCATGACCACAAGATGACAGTGGTTGTCTCGTACGGCATAATTGCACGATTTTCCGCCCGCGGGCGATCCACTTGAGAAGCGGTAACAAGATGAAATACGCCAATATCACCGGCTGGGGCAAATGCCTGCCTCCCTCCGTGCTGACCAACGACGACCTCAGCACCATCATGGATACATCAGACGAGTGGATCTATCCGCGCACCGGCATCAAGGCCCGCCGGATCTCCCATGTCAGCACCTCGGATCTCGCCACCCTGGCCGGTCGCCGCGCACTGGCCTGCGCCGGTCTGGAAGCCAGCGATCTCGATGGCATCATCCTGGCCACCGCCACCCCGGACAACCTGCTGCCAAGCGCCGCCTCTGCGGTGCAAAAGAAGCTGGGCGCCGTCAACGCCGCCGTGTTTGACCTCAACGCGGCCTGCACCGGTTTCGTCTACTCCCTCTCCGTCGCTACCTCGCTGGTGCAGACTGGCATGATGAAGAAGGTGCTGGTGATTGGCGCCGAGCGCCTCACCTACCTGCTGGACTGGGCACGCCGCGATACCGCCGTACTGTTTGGCGATGGTGCCGGTGCCGTGGTGATAGAGGCAAGCGAGCAGGAGTGTGGCCTGATCGCCAACAAGCTGGGTTGCGACAGCGAAGCGCGGGAGATCCTGCATGTACCGAACTTCGGTACCGACCGGGTGCGTTTTGCCGATATCGATGGCCTGTTCACCTTCAACTTCGAAGGGCCGGAGATCTTCAAACGTGCTGTGCGCGGCATGGGTGAGGCCACCAGCACTGTGCTGGCGCAGGCCGGTATTGCGCCGGAGCAGGTCGACCTGATCGTGCCGCACCAGGCCAATATCCGCATCATCGAGACCCTCGCCAAACGGATGAATGCGCCGATGGAGAAGGTGATGGTCAACATCGAAAACTACGGCAACACCTCCGCAGCCACCGTACCTATCGCCCTGTGCGAAGCGCTGGAGCAGGGGCGCGTCAAGCCGAATTCCTATCTGCTGACTGCCGCATTCGGTGCCGGCCTGACCTGGGGCGCAGCCATCATCAAGTGGGGCGATCGTGTTACCCCTATCAACAAGTGCGAGGCCGAGCTGCCACCGTGCGACCAGAGCGCACTGGAACTGATTGCTCACGCCGTCGAAGGGTGTCAGAAGGCCCACGCCAACGAGGCCTGATCCTTATCAGGAGCCTGAATCCTCAGGCTCCTTTCTCCCACACCGCTCTCCCTCCCCCTTCGCGACACTTTTCTAACCTGACCTCTTGAGGCTCCGGCAATGCCCACCACATCCTGAGCAGAGAGCCAACTTCGGCGTGATGAGTCTGAGCGCATAAAAAAGTCCGGCGCCCCAAAGGGCGCCGGACTTTTTACTGCAACCGGAGAATCCGGTTCAGGAGGACAGATTACTCTGCGGCAGGCGCTTCGGCAGCAACCGGAGCATCAGCAGCCGGGGCTGCATCAGTCGGAGCGTTCGCTTCCTTGATGGAGAGACGTACGCGGCCCTGACGGTCCACTTCCAGTACCTTCACCTTGACCACGTCACCGATGGTCAGATGGTCAGCCACGTTCTGCACGCGAGCGTCGGTGATCTGGGAGATGTGTACCAGACCATCTTTGCCCGGCAGAATGTTGACGAATGCACCGAAATCGGCCAGACGAACAACTTTACCTTCATAGATACGGTTCACTTCGATCTCGGCAGTGATGGCCTCGATGCGACGGATCGCTTCCATGGCGGCTTCGTTGGCCACGGCGGAGATACGTACAGTGCCGTCATCATCCAGCTCGATGTTGGTGCCGGTCTCTTCGGTCAGCGCACGGATCACGGAACCACCCTTACCGATCACGTCCTTGATCTTCTCAGGATTGATCTTGATGGTGTGGATACGCGGTGCGAAATCGGAGATCTGGGCACGGGGAGCCTGGATTGCTTCATCCATCACTTTCAGGATGTGCAGACGAGCGCCACGAGCTTGCTTCAGCGCAATCTCCATGATCTCTTTGGTGATGCCTTCGATCTTGATGTCCATCTGCAGCGCGGTCACACCTTCGGTGGTACCGGCTACTTTGAAGTCCATGTCGCCCAGGTGATCTTCGTCACCCAGAATGTCGGACAGCACGACGAAACCTTCTTCTTCCTTCACCAGACCCATGGCGATACCGGCAACGGAGGCCTTGATCGGCACACCGGCATCCATCAGCGCCAGAGAAGAACCACAGACAGACGCCATGGAGGAGGAGCCGTTGGATTCGGTGATTTCAGAGACCACGCGCACCACGTACGGGAACTCGGCGGCGCTCGGCATCACGGCAGCAACGCCGCGCTTGGCCAGACGGCCGTGACCGATTTCACGACGCTTCGGGCTACCCATCATGCCGGTCTCACCGACACAGTATGGCGGGAAGTTGTAGTGCAGCATGAAACGATCGGCACGGTTGCCGGTCAGCTCGTCGATGTTCTGGGCGTCACGCTCGGTACCCAGGGTCGCAACGACCATAGCCTGGGTTTCACCACGAGTGAACAGGGCAGAACCGTGAGCACGGGGCAATACGCCGGTAGCGACAGACAGGGCACGGATCATTTCCGGATCGCGACCGTCGATACGCGGCTCACCACGTACGACACGACCACGAACGATGCGGCTTTCCAGGCTGTGGAACTCTTCGCCAATCTTCTTGGCATCTTCTTCCACGCCTGACGCGATAACTTGCTCAACCACACGGCCCTTGATGGCAGCAATGGTTTCGTAACGAACAGCCTTCTCGGTGATGCGGTAGGCTTCACCCAGCTCGGCGCTCGCCAGCTCGGCAACCTTGGCTTTCAGCGCTTCGTTGACGGCAGGCGGAGTCCAGTCCCACGGCTTGGTGCCGACGGCAGCGGCAAACTCGTTGATCGCATTGATCACGGTCTGCATCTGCTCGTGACCGTATACCACGGCGCCCAGCATCACTTCTTCGGAGAGGATGGCCGCTTCGGACTCAACCATCAGCACGGCATTGGCAGTACCGGCAACCACCAGATCCAGATCGCTCTGCGGCAGTTCGGTAGTGGTCGGGTTCAGCACATACTGACCGTTCATGTAACCCACGCGAGCAGCACCGATCGGGCCGCCAAACGGGATACCGGAGATGGCCAGTGCAGCAGAGGCACCGATCATGGCAACGATGTCGGGGGATACGGCCGGATTCACGGACATGACGGTCGCAACGACCTGAACCTCATTGAGGAAGCCTTCCGGGAACAGCGGACGAATAGGACGGTCGATCAGACGGGAGATAAGAGTCTCGCCTTCGCTCGGACGGCCTTCACGACGGAAGAAACCACCCGGGATACGACCAGCAGCATAGGTACGCTCCTGGTAGTTGACGGTCAGCGGGAAGAAATCACGGCCATGATCGGCCTCTTTCTTGCCGACTACGGTCACAAATACGCAGGTATCGTCCATGCTGACCATAACGGCCGCAGTGGCTTGACGGGCCATCACACCGGTTTCCAGTGTGACGGTGTGTTGACCGTACTGGAATGACTTTACAATAGGATTCACGTGAATTTCCTTTTTACAATTTGGCTCTTTAAATTCGCGCACAAGTATACTTGATTCGATGCAAAAGGTAAGCGGCGACGCGAATTCTGTGAGGCAGGCAACGGCTTGAAGAGCAATAAAAAAGGGGAACCTGACGGTTCCCCTTTTTCGCGAAATCTGATGGTCGATTAACGACGCAGACCCAGCTTGGCGATCAGAGCAGCATAACGCTCGGAATCTTTACGCTTCAGGTAGTCCAGCAGCTTACGACGCTGGGAAACCATGCGCAGCAGACCGCGACGACCGTGGTGGTCCTTGGAGTGCTCTTTGAAGTGACCTTGCAGATGGTTGATCTGGGCAGTCAGCAGGGCAACTTGCACTTCGGGGGAACCGGTGTCGTTGGCGCAACGAGCGTTGTCAGCAACGATTTGAGCTTTGATCTCAGCATTTAGAGACATGGTAATACTCCAGTAGAGTGTTTAAAGGTTCACAGCCAATCTCTAATTCAGCCGTGAAATGAGGGCGGTATCATAATCGTCCCCGCCCCTTTTCGCAACGATAAAGAGGCGAAACGGGAAAGACGTTCTGATACCGCCTGAGGATCACTCCTCGTCGTGATAACGCACCAGTCGCTTGGGAGCGACGCGGCCATCATCATCAATCTCGCCAACCCCGATGAACTCGCGCTCCGGGCCGACCGTCATGCGAACCTGACCGCTTTGCGGCGCACCCGCCACCTGCACGGCCTGGCCCTGATTCACATAGGCAGCCACAACCGCCAGCATGTTCACCTCGGGCAAGCTTGCTACGGCGGTGTCCATCGGCAGCAACAGCGGATCCAGCTGCTCGCGCGGCGGGATGCTCTCGGCCTTGGCCTGCTCGAAGATGCACTCGAGTTGCTCCAGCGTCAGCATCCGCTCGTACGGATAGCTGGCCACCTGGGTACGACGCAACTGGGTCACGTGGGCGCCACAACCCAGCACTTCACCCAGATCATCCACCAGAGAGCGGATGTAGGTGCCTTTGCTGCAGTGCACTTCAAGGCGCACTTCATCACCTTCGAAGCTCAGCAGTTTGAGCTCGAATACGGTGATGGGACGGGCTTCACGCTCAATCTCGATGCCTTCGCGGGCATATTCGTAGAGCGGACGGCCGTTGTGCTTGAGCGCAGAGTACATGGAGGGCACCTGCATGATGGGGCCGCGGAACTGGTCCAGCGCCTCAATCAGGGTACCGACAGCCACGTTCACTGGACGGGTGGAGACCACCTCACCATCAGAGTCGCTGGTGTTGGTGCGCTCGCCCAGTTTGGCGGTCACCTCATAGCGCTTGTCCGCTTCCAGCAAATACTGGGAGAACTTGGTGGCCTCGCCGAGGCAGATCGGCAGCATGCCGGTCGCCAGCGGATCCAGTGCGCCGGTGTGACCGGCCTTGGCGGCGTTGTAGATGCGCTTGACCTTCTGCAACACATCGTTGGAGGTCAGGCCGGTCGGCTTGTCCAGCAGCAGAATGCCGTGCACATCACGGCCCTTGAAACGACGTCTTCGAGACATCTCAGGCTTTATCCTCAGTTGTGTCATCCGGTGCGGATTCAGCTTCTTCGTCACGGCCGGATTCGGCCATGCGACGCTTGTCTTCGCGCACAGTGTTGGTCACCAGGTTGGAGAGACGCATCCCCTCGACCAGGGTCTGGTCGTAGTAGAAACGCAGCTCGGGCACCACGCGCAGACGCATGGCACTGCCCAGCAGACTACGGATATATCCGGCTGCTTCGGTCAGACCCTGCAAGCCTTCCTTGATGCGCTCGGCATCATTTTCCAGCTGCAAGAAGGTGACGTAAATCTTGGCATAGTTGAGGTCACGGGACACTTCCACATCGGAAACAGTCACCATGCCGATGCGCGGGTCTTTCACCTCGCGCTGCAGGATCAGCGCGATTTCACGCTGGATCTGCTGTCCGACCCGACGGGTCCGGCTGAATTCTCTGGCCATATTCTATCCTGCGATAAAAGGGGGCCGCGGCCCCCTATTTTGTCTAACTCTCGGCTTACAGAGTCCGTTGGATTTCAACAGTCTCGTAAACTTCGATCTGGTCGCCTTCGCGCACGTCGTTGTAGTTCTTGACCGCGATACCACACTCGTAACCGTTGCGAACTTCGTTGACGTCATCCTTGAAGCGGCGCAGGGATTCCAACTCGCCTTCATAGATAACCACGTTGTCACGCAGAACGCGAATACGGTTGGAACGCTTGACCACACCTTCGGTAACCATACAGCCAGCAACGGCGCCGAACTTCGGCGACTTGAAGACGCTACGCACTTCAGCCAGACCGATGATCTCCTGACGATACTCAGGGGCCAGCTTGCCGCTCATGGCCTGCTTCACTTCGTCGATCAGGTCATAGATGACGGAGTAGTAACGCAGATCCAGGCTCTCGGATTCGATGACCTTGCGCGCAGACGCGTCGGCACGAACGTTGAAACCAACCAGAATGGCGCTGGAAGCAGCAGCCAGGGTCGCGTCGGTTTCGGTGATGCCACCTACGCCGGAACCCACGATCTTCACCTTCACTTCGTCGGTGGAGAGTTTGACCAGCGCATCGCAGATCGCCTCCACAGAACCTTGTACGTCGGCCTTGATCACCACGTTTACTTCGGACACTTCGCCCTCGGTCATGTTGGCGAACATGTTTTCCAGCTTGGCCTTCTGCTGGCGAGCCAGCTTGACTTCGCGGAACTTGCCCTGACGATAGAGCGCCACTTCACGGGCTTTCTTCTCGTCACGGACAACAGTGGCTTCGTCACCGGCAGAGGGAACGCCGGAGAGACCCAGGATTTCCACCGGCAGGGACGGACCCGCTTCCTTGATCTCGCGACCCAGTTCGTCACGCATGGCGCGAACACGGCCGTACTCGAGACCACACAGAACGATGTCGCCCTGACGCAGAGTACCTTCTTGTACCAGTACGGTAGCAACCGGACCACGACCTTTATCTAGGAAGGATTCGATCACGACGCCGTTGGCCATACCGTCAACCACCGCTTTCAGCTCCAGTACTTCAGCCTGGATCAGGATGGCTTCCAGCAGATCGTCGATACCCTGACCGGACTTGGCAGATACGTGCACGAACTGGCAGTCTCCACCCCAATCTTCGGACATGACGTTGTAACGGGCCAGCTCGGTCTTGACGCGATCCGGATCCGCTTCAGGCTTGTCGATCTTGTTGACCGCAACAACCAGCGGCACACCGGCCGCCTTGGCGTGCTGGATTGCTTCGATGGTTTGCGGCATCACGCCGTCGTCAGCTGCAACAACCAGGACCACGATGTCGGTCGCCTTGGCACCACGAGCACGCATGGAGGTAAACGCCGCGTGACCCGGGGTATCCAGGAAGGTGATCATGCCACTGTCGGTCTGGACGTGGTAAGCACCGATATGCTGGGTAATACCACCGGCTTCGCCAGCAGCAACCTTGGCTTTACGAATGTAGTCGAGCAGCGAGGTCTTACCGTGGTCAACGTGACCCATGATGGTAACGACAGGTGCGCGCGGCTTGGCTTCGGAGGTCTCGTCACGATCGGACAGTACCGCCTCTTCCAGCTCATTCTCACGACGCAGCACAACCTTGTGACCCATCTCCTCGGCGACCAGCTGAGCGGTCTCCTGGTCGATCACTTGGTTGATGGTGGCCATGGCCCCCATCTTCATCATCGCCTTGATGACTTCAACGCCCTTGACGGCCATCTTGTTGGCTAGCTCGGCCACGGTGATGGTCTCACCGATGACAACGTCGCGGTTCACCACGGCAGCCGGCTTGTTGAAGCCATGCTTCATGGCGTTCGGGGTAGCGACCTTGCCACGTTTGCCTTTACGGGCACGCGGATCACGGGAGTTGCGATCATTGCGATCATCATCGCGACGACCCGCCTTTTTCGGTGCCTTGACAGCGGCAGCGGCAGTACGACGGCTGGTCTCTTCTTTGCGATCCAGCTCGTCTTCTGCAGCTTGCGCATGCTTGTTGGTTGTCAGGTGATAATCGCTGCTCTCTTTGGCACGAGCAGCTTCTTCTTCAGCCCAGCGGGCTGCGTTCTGTTCCGCCATGATGCGAGCCTCTTCGGCTTTCTTCGCGGCGAGTTCTTCAGCTTTTTTCAAAGCTGTCTGTTCCTGTTGGCGCTTCAGTTCTTCTGCTTCGCGCTTGGCCATCTTTTCTGCCTCTTGCTGAGCTGTGCTACTGGCTGCTTTGGCGGGCTGTTGAGCCTGTCGAGCCTTTTGTTGTGCCTCGATCCGCGCCTTTTCCTCAGCTTCACGACGAGCCTGCTCAGCCTCACGGCGAGCCTTCTCTTCAGCTTCGAGGCGAGCCTTCTCTTCGGCTTCGCGACGAGCTTTTTCTTCTGCTTCCAAACGCGCTTTTTCCTCGGCTTCCGCCTGACGCTGTTCTTCTTCCAGCGCCGAGCGTCTTACATAGGTGCGAGATTTGCGAACTTCCACCTGCACTTCTTTGTTCTTGCCGCCGGTTCCCTGAACACTGATGGTGCTCTTGGTCTTGCGCTGCAAAGTCATACGGGCAGGAGCGGCGACCTCGTCACCTCCATGCTGTTTCTTCAGGTGTGCCAGCAGAGTCTGCTTTTCAGACTCGCTGACCATGTCGTCGGCCTTGCTCTTGCTGATACCGGCATCGACAAACTGCTGGAGAAGACGATCAACCGGTGTGTCGATGTCAGTGGCAAGTTGTTTGACTGATACTTCTGCCATTCATTTTCCTCCGTTTGATCTTACTTAAGACTGCTCTTCTCCGAACCAACAGATATTGCGAGCAGCCATAATGAGCTCACCCGCCTTCTCGGCAGTCAGCCCTTCAATACCAGCAAGGTCATCGATACCTTGCTCAGCCAAATCTTCCAGGGTACCCACGCCGCGGCCCGCCAGAGCGTATGCCAGTTCACGACTCAGACCGTTCAGATTGAGCAGCTCTTCGGACGGCTCGACGCCATCGAAAGACTCCTCTTTGGCCAGCGCCTGGGTAGTCAGGGCATCTTTGGCACGCTTGCGCAGCTCTTCGACCATGTCTTCATCCAGACCGTCGATAGCCAGCAACTCGTTAACCGGCACGAAGGCGATCTCTTCCAGAGTCGAGAAGCCCTCTTCCATCAGCAGACCGGCAAAATCGTCATCGATATCCAGGGTGCTGGTGAACAGGTTCATGATGCGGTCGTTCTCGGCCTGGTGCTTAGCACGCATGTCCTCGACGGTCATCACGTTCAGCTCCCAACCGGTCAACTGGGAGGCCAGACGCACGTTCTGACCATTGCGGCCGATAGCCTGGGCCAGGTTGGCAGCTTCCACGGCGATATCCATGGTGTGGTTGTCTTCATCAACGATGATGGAGGCCACATCGGCAGGTGCCATGGCATTGATCACATACTGGGCCGGGTTGTCATCGTACAGCACGATGTCGGCGCGCTCACCACTCAGCTCGGCGGAGACAGCTTGCACACGGGCACCACGCATACCGATACAGGCACCAATCGGGTCGATACGACGATCGTTGGTCTTCACCGCGATCTTGGCGCGGGAACCCGGATCACGGGCAGCGCCCATGATTTCGATCATCTCTTCACCGATCTCCGGTACTTCGATACGGAACAGCTCTTTCAGGAAGTCCGGGCTGGAACGGCTGACAAACAGCTGAGAACCACGGGCTTCTGGACGTACTGCGTAGAGTAGGCCACGAACGCGGTCACCCGGGCGGAAGGTTTCACGCGGCAGCATGTCATCACGGAAGATCACGGCTTCAGCATTGCTGCCCAGATCCAGGATGACGTTGTCGCGGTTGCTCTTCTTGACGACACCACTGATGATGGTGCCTTCTTTATCTTTAAACTGATCAACTACTTGTGAACGCTCCGCTTCGCGCACTTTCTGCACGATAACCTGCTTGGCGGTCTGGGTAGTGATACGGTCGAAGGTCACAGAGTCGATCTGGTCTTCAACATACTCGCCGATCTGGATTTCTGGCTGATCAATCTGCGCCGCTTCCAGGGTAATTTCAGCATAGGGGTTTTCCATCGCGGCTTGATCTGCGATTACCAGCCAGCGACGATAGGTGTCGTAGTCACCGGTCTTGCGATCGATCTCGACCCGAACTTCAATCTCGCCTTCATATTTCTTTTTGGTCGCAGTCGCCAGCGCAGTCTCCAGAGCCTGGAAAATCTTCTCGCGGGGTACAGCTTTCTCGTTGGACACAGCGTCAACGACCAGCAAAATCTCTTTATTCATATCCGATAGCCTCGTTAACCAAAGTTCGGCACTATGTTCGCTTTTTGGATATTGGTGAAAGCCAACACTTCGTCCTTACCATCTACCGTCAGGGTGATCATGTCGCCCTGAACAGCTTTGATTACGCCTTTGAACTTGCGGCGGTTGTTTGTTGCCATCCGAAGCGTTACCGCCGCCTCTTGGCCAACGTATTTTTCGAACTGGGCAACCTTGAACAACGGACGATCCAGACCTGGGGAAGATACCTCGAGGTAGTACTCCTCGGTGATGGGATCCTCAACGTCCATGATGGCGCCAACCTGATGGCTGACTTCAGCACAGTTTTCAACGGTCACACCCTGCTCACCGTCGATATAGACGCGCAAGGTGGAGTGTTTACCCGCACGGATAAACTCAATACCCCAAAGTTCAAAACCCAAGGCAACGACCGGAGCCTCGAGCAGATCGGTCAAACGTTGTTCCAACGTAGCCAAAGTCACCCTCCGAAAAACAAAAAAAGGGCATAAAGCCCAGATAGAGAACGATTCAGAGTAAATTGCACATAACAAAAAGCCCCGATGTCAAATCGGGGCTTGGCGCTTTACCCTGATTGTCGCCTCGCAGCGACCGCCTTCCTGAGCGTAGGAAATGCGTGAAATTTGGTTGCGGGGGCCGGATTTGAACCGACGACCTTCGGGTTATGAGCCCGACGAGCTACCATGCTGCTCCACCCCGCGTCCGAAATCGTGCGAGATTATAGCCACTTCACTCTCTCGATACAAGACTGACTGGCTATAATATACCCGGTCACCCGGGTCACTACTTAATTGGTGCCGTGGGCGGGACTCGAACCCGCACACCCTAGAGCACTACCCCCTCAAGATAGCGTGTCTACCAATTCCACCACCACGGCAAAACTCTTACTCGGGAACGTCAGTATCTTTCTTCACTGGCGCTTTGGTCTGCTCAACCTGTTGGGTTTGTTGCAGATTTTCCCATTCACTACCCTGTTTTACCTTGTTGCTGGACATAGAGCCGAGCACCAGGCTGATTACGAAAAACAGAGTAGCCAAAATCGCTGTTGTTCTGGTCAGGAAACTGCCTGAACCACTGGAGCCGAATACAGTATTCGATGCCCCTGCGCCGAAGGAGGCGCCCATATCAGCCCCTTTACCTTGCTGAATCATCACCAGACCAATCAGAGCCAGTGAAACCAGCAGATAAACGACCAAAAGAATCTCGTACATTTAACTTGCACCCTTTGCCGCTTCAACAATTCCTAAAAACGCATCGCTATCAAGACTCGCTCTGCCAATCAATCCGCCGTCTACGTCGGGTTGGGCAAACAAATCTCTCGCATTGCTCGGCGTTACGCTCCCACCATAGATGATCCTAACTTTCTCACCTATTACCGGAGTATCCTCCGCCAAGCGACCACGTATAAAGGAATGAACCTCTTGTGCCTGCTCGGGTGTGGCGCATTTACCTGTACCTACAGCCCAAATCGGCTCGTAGGCGATGATAGCATTATCGAAAGCCATCGCGCCATTTTTCTCTATGACGATATCCAGCTCTTCAGCTATCACCTCGAAGGCTCTTCTCGCCTGCCTAGCCGCCCCTGACTCACCCAAACAGAGGATGGGAATCAAGCCTGCCGCTCTAGCTGCCGCAAACTTCTCTGCGACGATAAAACTGGTCTCACCAAAGAGACGCCTGCGCTCGGAGTGTCCTACCAATACGTAACGACACCCTGCCTCAACCAGCATCTGACACGAGATTTCCCCGGTGTAAGCGCCAGTAGCGTGCTGACTCACATTCTGAGCCCCCAACTTTATCACCTTCTGCTCATTGAGCAGCGAAGCGCTAAAATCGAGATGCACATGGGAAGGACAGAGAACTACATCTACTTTTTCGTCAACACCGCTCAGGCACTGACTCGTAAACTGCTCTAACTGCGACCTACTACCGTGCAGCTTCCAGTTGGCTGCTACAAACGGTTTGCGATGTCCCATCGGCAACTCCCTTGCGAAAGCGGGGCTGATAATATCCAGAGGATGCTCAGCTGACAAGTGCTATTTTTAAATTTTCGAATCGTTTGAACAAGATACAACCAGAGCGGCTAAAAAGCCGCCCTATTTGTTCATTAAAACGCCGACTCGACCTGTTTGGCGATGCGTTGAGCCATGTCACGCACCTGCTGTTCATGTTCGCCTTCGACCATGACCCGGATCAGTGGTTCGGTACCGGATTTACGCAACAGTACGCGACCACGACCAGCCAGCTCCTGTTCCACCTTGGCAACCTCAGCCATGACAGCATCAGCGGCCAGCGGATCCTTGCCTTCGGCAAAACGAACATTGACCAGTACCTGCGGGAACTTGCTCATGCCGGAGCGCAGCTTGGCTAGCGGCATCTCGGCACTACGCATGGCAGTGAGCACCTGCAAAGCGGCCACGATGCCATCACCCGTGGTGGTCTGATCAAGACAGATGATGTGACCGGAGTTCTCGCCACCGATACGCCAGCCCTTCTCTTCCATCATCTCCAGCACGTAGCGGTCGCCTACCTTGGCACGGGCAAATGGGATACCCAGTGTCTGCAACGCCAGTTCCAGACCCATGTTGGCCATCAGGGTACCGACGACACCGCCCTTGAGACGACCGTTGCGCAAGGCATCCCGTGCGATGATATAGAGCACTTCATCACCGTCGATGAGATAGCCGGTATGGTCAACCATGATCAGACGGTCACCGTCACCATCAAAGGCAACCCCCAGATCAGCCTTGCACTCCAGCACCTTGGCAACCAGAGCGTCAGGCGCAGTCGAACCAACACCATCGTTGATATTGAGGCCATCCGGGGCACAGCCCATGGTGATCACTTCAGCACCCAGCTCGCGGAAAACCGACGGCGCAATGTGGTAAGTAGCGCCATGACCGCAGTCCACCACCATTTTCACCCCATCCAGATTCATGTGAGAGGGGAAGGTGCTCTTGCAGAATTCGATATAGCGACCGGCGGCATCATCAATGCGCACCGCTTTACCAAGTTCGGCCGACTCGACACACTTGAGCTCGTGATCCAACTCGGCTTCGATAGCCAGCTCGACATCATCAGGCAGCTTGGTGCCGTCGGCGGAGAAGAACTTGATGCCGTTGTCATAGAATGGATTGTGGGAGGCGCTGATGACGATGCCAGCTTCGGCACGGAAAGTGCGAGTCAGGTAGGCAACCGCCGGGGTGGGCATGGGCCCCATCAGAATGGCCTTAAGGCCTGCCGCGGAGAGCCCCGCCTCCAGCGCGGATTCCAGCATGTAACCGGAGATACGGGTATCTTTGCCAATCAGCACCTTTTTGGTGCCCTTCTTGGAGAGCACTTTGCCTGCAGCCCAACCCAATTTCATCACGAAGTCAGGGGTGATCGGGTATTCGCCGACTTTGCCGCGCACACCATCTGTGCCGAAATACTTTCTTGCCATTGTCTGTTCTCTTTATTATCTGGAAATAAAATCTTGTCCCGTCATTGCCAGCCAACCGACGCGCAATGCGTCCATGGTCTCCCGTACATCGTGTACCCTGATGATGCGGGCCCCATGCTGCATGCCGATAAGGGCGCATGCCAGACTGCCCGCCAGACGCTCATCCACCGGACGGCCCAGCAGGTTGCCTATCATAGACTTTCGCGACATCCCCACCAATAGCGGCAAGCCATAATCAAGCAGTTCCTTTTGGGCCGCCAACAGCTGATAGTTGTGTGCAAGGGTCTTGCCAAAGCCATATCCCGGATCCAGCAACAGATCTTCGCGTTGGATCCCGGCTGCCAGACAAGCGGCAATGCGCTGCTCAAAAAAGGCGCGCACCTCTCCGATCAGATCGTCATAATGGGGCTCGACCTGCATGGTTCTCGGCTGCCCCTGCATATGCATCAGGCAGACAGGCACAGCAGCCTCGGCCGCTGCCTGCAGTGCTCCAGGCTCCTGCAGTGCCCGCACATCGTTGATCAGATGGGCTCCCGCCTTGCAACCCTCCCGCATCACAGAAGCTTTGGAGGTATCGAGGGAGATCATCACATCCAGCTCACGGGCCATCTGCTCCACGACAGGAATGACCCTGTCCAGCTCCTCCTGCTCGCTCACATCGGGCGCGCCAGGGCGGGTAGACTCGCCACCGATGTCGATGAGGGTCGCACCGTCAGAGACCATCTGGCGCGCATGGGCCATTGCCCGTTCAAGCTGGTTGAAATTACCACCATCGGAGAAGGAGTCGGGCGTCACATTGAGGATCCCCATCACATGGGGACGTTCGAGAGAGAGGCTAAGCCCCTTGCTAATCAGCTGCATCTTCACTTCCATTCGCAAAATAAAAACCCCGGGCAAGCCCGGGGTTTTCAACAACAGGATTTATTTAGCCGGGATGTCGTTGGCTTTGTCGATATTGGCATCCGCAACCGGAGCACTCTCGTCCGCAGCTGCCGGCTTGGGCTCGGCGGCAACAGTTGATCCGCCTTGTGGCGTATCTCCGTGCTCGTCGTGCCAGTTGCTCGGGGCACGAACCTCGCGACGGGCCATCAGATCATCGATCTGCTTGGCATCGATGGTTTCGTACTTCATCAGCGCATCTTTCATGCTGTGCAGCACATCCATGTTATCCAGCAGGATCTGCTTGGCGCGGTCGTAGTTGCGATCAATGACCTGCTTCACTTCGGCATCGATGATACGAGCAGTGTCGTCTGACATGTGCTTGGCCTTGGCCATGCTGCGACCGAGGAACACCTCGCCATCTTCTTCCGCATAAAGCATCGGGCCGAGACGCTCGGACATACCCCACTGGGTCACCATCTTGCGTGCGATGTCGGTAGCTCGTTCGATGTCGTTGGACGCACCGGTAGATACCTTCTCGGCTCCGTAGATCAGCTCTTCCGCCAGACGACCGCCATACAGGCTGGAGATCATGGACTCCAGATGCTGTTTGGAGTGGCTCCAGCGATCCTGTTCAGGCAGGTACATGGTCACGCCCAGCGCACGGCCACGCGGGATGATGGAGACCTTATAGACGGGATCATGATCCGGCACCACGCGGCCGATAATGGCGTGACCCGCTTCGTGATAGGCCGTCATCTCCTTTTCGGACTCTTTCATCACCATGGAGCGGCGTTCTGCGCCCATCATGATCTTGTCCTTCGCCTTCTCGAACTCGGCCATGGAGACCACACGGCGGCTCTCGCGAGCAGAGAAGAGCGCTGCTTCGTTGACCAGGTTGGCCAGATCAGCACCGGAGAAACCTGGGGTACCACGGGCAATCAGCGCCGGGTTGACGTCATCAGCCAGCGGAACCTTGCGCATGTGCACTTTCAGGATCTGTTCACGACCACGAACATCTGGCAGACCAACCACAACCTGACGGTCGAAACGGCCCGGACGCAGCAGTGCAGGATCCAGTACGTCAGGACGGTTGGTGGCAGCAATGACGATGATGCCTTCATTGCCTTCAAAGCCATCCATCTCGACCAGCATCTGGTTAAGAGTCTGCTCACGCTCATCGTGACCACCGCCCAGACCGGCGCCACGCTGGCGACCGACGGCGTCGATCTCATCGATGAAGATGATGCAGGGGGAAGATTTCTTGGCCTGCTCGAACATGTCACGTACCCGGGAGGCACCGACACCGACGAACATCTCCACGAAATCGGAACCCGAAATGGTGAAGAAAGGCACCTTGGCCTCACCCGCAATGGCCTTGGCCAGCAGGGTTTTACCGGTACCGGGAGGGCCTACCAGCAGTACGCCGGTCGGGATCTTGCCACCCAGTTTCTGGAATTTGCTCGGGTCGCGCAGATAGTCGACCAGCTCCTTCACCTCTTCCTTGGCTTCATCGCAACCAGCTACATCGGCAAAGGTAGTCTTGATCTGATCTTCACTCATCAGGCGAGCCTTGCTCTTGCCAAACGACATGGCACCTTTGCCACCGCCGCCCTGCATCTGACGCATGAAGAAGACCCAGACACCGATCAGCAGCAGCATCGGGAACCAGGAGATGAAGATAGAGGTCAGCAAAGACGGCTCTTCCGGCTTCTCGCCCATCACTTTGACGTTGTGATTGAGCATATCGTTGAGGAGCTGGGGATCCGGCGCCGGAATGATGGTGGTGAAACGCTCACCAGTACGCTTGACGCCATTAATGACCTTACCGTCCATCCGCACTTCACGGATCTGCTCTTGGGTCACCTCTTTAACGAAGCTGGAATAGTCCAGCTGGCGACTTGAGGTATCGCTGGGGCTGAAGCTATTGAACACCGACATCAACACGACGGCGATGACCAGCCACAGGATTAAATTTTTCGCCATGTCACTCAAATCAGTAACCTCGCAGACTGACAGTTAACGATGAAGGTTAGGGTACTACAGTTTAAAACCGGTAGCCACAATGTAGACTTCCCGTGAACGAGCGCGGGACGAGTCTGGTTTACGAATCTTGACAGTGGTAAAAAGTTGACGAATTTCATTGAGATAGGCATCAAACCCCTCTCCCTGAAACACTTTCACCACGAAACTGCCGTCACCGCGCAATACCTGATTGCACATGTCCAGCGCCAGTTCGACCAGATACATGGAACGGGCCTGATCCACCTGCTGGGTACCGCTCATGTTCGGCGCCATGTCGGACATGACAACATCTACCTTGTCCGGGCCGACCCGTTCCAGCAGCGCGCCCAGTACAGCTTCCTCCCGAAAGTCGCCCTGAAGGAAATCGACACCGGCGATGGAATCCATAGGCAGAATATCGCAGGCGATCACCCGCCCCTTGTCACCGACCTGGTCGATGGCGAACTGGGACCAGCCACCGGGGGCCGCCCCCAGATCCACCACCGTCATGCCCGGCTTGAGCAGTTTGTCCTTGCCCTGGATCTCGTCGATCTTGAACACGGCACGGGATCTCAGTCCCAACTTCTGGGCTTTTTTGACGTATTGATCGTCAAAATGCTCTTTTAACCAGCGGGTTGAACTGGGGGAATGTTTTTTCTGGGTCATGATAATCGACTTTAAAAAACCACAAGGGTTATTAGTATTAAGGGCTAAGTGGGGGTAGAATACGCCCCTTTCAACCCTGACTTATGAAGAAATTGCGATGATTCTCAACAACAAACAGAAACAGTACCTCAAGGGCCTTGCCCACAGCCTCAAACCTGTCGTCCTGCTGGGTCAGCATGGTCTGACCGAAGGCGTACTGGCTGAGATCGATCTGGCACTGAACCATCACGAGCTGATCAAGGTTAAGGTTGCGTCTGAAGATCGTGAGATGAAACAACTGGTTATGGATGCCATCGTCCGTGAAACCGGTTCAGTCAAAGTACAGAGCATGGGCCATGTGCTGACCATTTATCGTCAGGCCAACGAACCCAAGATCCAGCTGCCCCGCAAATAAAAGGAAAGAGCGCAGCTCTTTCCTTCTTCCACTTCTTCCCGAGTCGCTTGCCAAAGTAGTCGCCAACCCCTTAACCTGCGATGAATACTTCCGGACACGCGCTATGGCTCACCATCAAATTCTAACCGACGATGAGCTGGCCATGCTGCGGGACTTGGGGAGCAATCAGGAGAGTCATCTCCTGAGTGGTCACCTCGACGGCCCCATGCTTGGCTTGCTGCAAAAAGCCGACAATCTCGTTCTCGAAGCCCGCTTCGCAGGACACCAGCTACGCTTTCCCCTCACCTTTACCCAAAGAGAAGATGGCTTTATCGAGCCACGTCTATCTGCTCCGGTGATCAGGGAGCTGGGGTTTGCCCGCCCTCGCGCCTGGCGACTCAGCCAGAAAGCGCGGTTGCGTACCGAGCAGGGGCACTATCAGGTGCTCAGCCTCTCCCTCAACGGGCTCATCGTCGAGCACATGCCTCTCGGCATGGTGGCGGATACACAGCTCAACGGCGAACTCTGTCTCGATGAGGAGGAACCTCTGCCACTGCAGGGACGATTGGTCAGGTTAATCAAATCCAACCCGGCCAGCGCCACCTGGGCGATCAGCTTCCAGATGAGCGAAAGCGACATAGAACGCCTGCGCCACTGGTTGTTTCAACGTCATCAGGATGCCTTTACCGAGGCCTATCAGGCTGGGTAAAGAGAAACAGGGGAGCACCCGCTCCCCTGTCCCATCAAATACTGCAGCGCTTAGAGATAAGCGACTTCCAGCACTTCGTACTCCACGTCACCAGCCGGAGTCTTGACGATGGCCACATCGTCAACTTCCTTGCCGATCAGGGCACGGGCAATCGGTGAATTGACGGAGATAAGGTTCTGTTTGATGTCGGCCTCATCATCACCCACGATGCGGTAGACAACCTCTTCCTCTGTCTCACTCTTGAGCAGGGTCACGGTCGCGCCAAAAATGATGCGGCCATTGTTGGTCATCTTGGTGACATCGATCACCTGGGCATTGGAGAGCTTGGCTTCAATCTCCTGAATGCGGCCTTCACAGAACCCCTGCTGCTCGCGGGCAGCATGGTATTCGGCGTTTTCCTTCAGATCACCGTGCTCACGGGCATCGGCAATCGCTTCGATAATCTGGGGACGCAGCTCGGTCTTGAGATATTCGAGCTCTTCGCGCAGCTTCTCAGCACCGCGAACAGTCATCGGAGTATGGTTCATAGTCGAAACCTGGGTTGCTTGAAAATAGAAGCTGCGGCGATCAGCAAGAAAGCCGCAGCAGTCGGTTCGGATGAGGCATCTTAATATGAAGCCGGCACAAAATCCATGTCAGCTCCCTGATGCAGATCCCACTTGCATCATCGACATTCCCCTCGCTTACTTCCCTTCCGGTACGGAAATTGGCGCCGAAACGGTCGGCTTGCCCTGCATGATGGCGATCTCCACCCGCCGGTTCATCCGACGATTTTCCGGGGTGGTATTGGGCACCAATGGCTGGGAATCCGCCATCCCCTGCACCACCAATCGCCCCTGATCAAAACCGGGGACCTTCAGCATCTGGTGCGCCACCGCCACCGCCCGCTGCGATGACAACTCCCAGTTGGACTGGAACAGCTCATCTTCAGTCGCCACGTTGTCGGTGTGACCGGAGATGGTGATTTCACCCGGCACATCCTTGAGCAGGGTCGCGACCTTGCGAATGACTGGCCAGAACTGGGGTTGCAGAAATGCCGAACCGGCCGGGAACGACGCTTTTTCCCTGATCCGGATGATGATCTGCTGGCCCAGCGCCTCAATCTCGATAGCGCCATCCTGGATCTGATCTTTCATCTGCTCTGCCAGCGCTTTTGCTAGAGTATTGGACTGTTCTTGCGCCTTCTTCGCATCCTGCGCAGTATCGCCCCCCGTCTGCTTACCATCACTCTTGTCCTGACCACCAGCCTGTTCGGCCTCACCGGGCAAAAAATCCAACTCAGTCTGGGTCAGATCGATGGTCTGCTGCATCACGGTATCAATCGGGGTTGGTTCGGGACGGCCGGGACGAAACTCCTGAGCAATTACCGAGGTCCCCTTTGGGATATCTTTCACCTCGAGGATGTTCTGTACCCCAAATGCCTTCTCCATAGAACCCGCAATCTGCTTGAACTTCTGCACATCCATCTCGGCAAACGAGAGCAGCAGCACAAAAAAGCACATCAACAGGGACATGAGGTCGGCGAAGGTACCCATATAACCGGGCAAGCCGGGAGGCGGGCATTTGCAATCAGACATATTCCCTCCTATTCGGTGCCGGTATTACGCTTGGACTGGTTCAGATAGTTTTGCAGCATGGACTGGATCACCCGCGGGTTCTGGCCATCCTGAATCCCCATAATGGCATCGAGGATCAGGGTACGACTGAGCTTTTCTTCTCCGCTGCGCAGCTCCAGCTTATCGGCAATCGGGATCGCCAACATATTGGCCTCTATCGCACCGTACAGAGTGGTAAGCAAGGCCACCGCCATCGCCGGGCCGATCGACTTGGGGTCACTCATGTTGGCCAACATGGCCACCAACCCCACCAAGGTCCCAATCATCCCCATGGCAGGGCCCAGATCCCCAAGTGTACGGAAGACCTTGATGGCAATGACATGGCGCTCGGCTGTCAGGTCGATATCCTTTTCCATCACGGCACGCACCACATCGGCATCGTGGCCATCGACCAGCATGTCGATCCCTTTTTTCATAAATGCATTGGGGATCTCTGCGGCCTCCAGCGCCAGAAAGCCCCCTTTTCGAGCCGCGTCAGCCAGTTCAACGGCTTTGGTAATCAGGTCTTCAAGCTTGTCGCCCTTATACATAAAGGCTTTGCCCGCCACCTTGAATGCCATCAGGAACTGGCCAAGGTTGAACTTCATCATGGCGATGAAGATTGAGCCCAATACAGTGATGTAGACCGATGGCATATCCACATACATGCTCATGGGGCCACCCAGCAGCATGCCGTACACCACCACCCCGAAACCCAGCACTATCCCTATCAGACTGCCTAGATCCACGTCCCTACTCCTGTCACCGGTTCTTATGTCTATTTATAGTCTGTTGAATTTTCTGCTATTGCGACCCATGCGGCAAGCATGCACCCACTGAGAATGATGGCTCATTATCGGCCAGTTTAGCGAGAGTTTGAGGGGGCGATGCTTTTCTGCCTCCCCCCTGTGGACGGTCGATGTTAATATAAGCCGTTTTTTTCAATCCCCGAGGATGGACATGGCCAGTAAAAAAATCGACCGTCTGAGTTTTGATGCCACTCTGGAAGAGCTGGAAACCATCGTTCATCAGCTGGAACAAGGTTCCCTACCCCTGGAAGAGGCACTCAAGCAGTTCGAGCAGGGCGTTCATCTGGTTCGGGCCGGTCAGCAGAAGCTGGAACTGGCCGAACAGAAGATCCAGATCCTGCTCAGTCAAGCCGATGGCAGTGACCAGCTCGCCCCCTTCCAGCCAGAACAAGGAGAGGAGTGAGTGGCGCTGGACCATTTTTCCCGTCTGCATCGTCAGCGTATTGACGACTGTCTGTCAGCACAACTTGAATCCTTGCCCGCCATGGCACCGCGCCTGCGCGATGCCATGAGTTATGGCCTGCTGCTGGGCGGTAAGCGGGTTCGCCCGTTTCTGGTCTACGCGGTCGGCGAGATGCTGGGCGTCAAGAGCGAGCTGCTGGATGGCCCCGCGGCTGCCGTGGAGTGCATCCACGCCTACTCCCTGCTACACGATGACCTGCCCGCCATGGATAACGACGACCTGCGTCGCGGCCAGCCAACCGTTCACAAGGCGTTTGACGAAGGAACCGCGATTCTGGCCGGTGATGCGCTGCAGACCCTGGCATTCTCCATTCTGGCCGATCACCCCATGCCCGATACCTTGATGGCCAACCGGGTGCGGATGCTGAGTACCCTCGCCCGCGCCTCCGGCTATCTCGGTATGTGCGGCGGTCAGGCGCTGGATCTGCAGGCCGAAGGGCGCCAGATCTCGCTCGCCGAGCTGGAGCAGGTACACCGCCACAAAACCGGTGCGCTGATTGAGTGTGCCGTGGCGCTCGGCGCCCTGTGCAAAGCCGATGTCGATGACGCCACGCTGGCGGCCCTGCAAACCTACGCAGCAGCCATCGGGCTGGCCTTCCAGGTGCAGGATGACATCCTCGACATCACAGGTGATACCGCCACCCTGGGCAAGCCACAAGGTTCTGACTTGGCGCTGGAGAAAAGTACCTATCCGGCCCTGCTCGGACTCGAAAATGCCCGTGAGCTGGCTCGCGAACTGCACGGTAAAGCCTTAACAGCCCTGCAATCCTTGCCCTACAATACCGACATTCTGGAAGCGTTTGCCGATTACATCATCGAGCGAACCCACTAAACGCTGGATAACAGTAACAATATGAGCGTTGATATTAGCAATTTCCCCAACCTAGCTCTCGCGGACACCCCGATAGAGCTGCGTTCCTTGCCCAAAGATCGGCTGCCGGTGCTGTGCAACGAGCTGCGCGAATATCTGCTGCGCTCAGTCAGCCGCTCCAGCGGACACTTTGCCTCCGGTCTCGGTACTGTCGAACTGACCGTGGCCCTGCACTATGTCTACAACACCCCGTTCGATCGGCTGATCTGGGATGTGGGACATCAGGCCTATCCCCACAAGATCCTGACCGGGCGCCGAGATCAGATCCACACCATCCGTCAGAAGGATGGTCTGCACCCCTTCCCCTGGCGTGGCGAGAGCGAGTATGACGTGCTCTCCGTCGGCCACTCCAGCACCTCCATCGGTGCGGCGCTCGGCATGGCGGTCGCCGCCGAGAGCGAAGGGCTGGGTCGCAAGGTGGTGGCAGTGATCGGTGACGGTGCCATTACCGCAGGGATGGCCTTCGAAGCGCTCAACCACGCCGGCGATGTTCACAAGGACATGCTGGTGATCCTCAACGACAACGAGATGTCCATCTCCGAGAATGTCGGCGCGCTCAACAACCATCTGGCCCGGGTCATGTCCGGCAAGCTCTACACCACCATCCGCGAAGGCGGCAAGAAGGTGCTGGCGGGGCTGCCACCGGTCAAGGAGCTGGCCAAGCGGGCCGAAGAGCACCTCAAGGGGATGGTGGTGCCCGGCACCCTGTTCGAGGAGTTCGGCTTCAACTATATCGGCCCCATCGACGGTCACGATATCGAGGCGCTGGTCGAGACCCTGCGCAACATGCGCAACCTCAAGGGCCCGCAGCTGCTGCACGTCAAAACCAAGAAGGGCAAGGGCTACGAGCCGGCGGAGAAAGACCCCATCGGTTATCACGCTGTGCCCAAGTTCAATCCTGACGATTGCTCCCTGCCCAAGGCAAGTGGCGCCAAGCCCACCTTCTCCGCCATCTTCGGCCAGTGGCTGTGCGATATGGCAGCCAAAGACGAGAAGCTGGTCGGTATCACCCCCGCTATGCGTGAAGGCTCCGGGCTGGTGAAATTCAGCCAGCAATATCCGGATCGCTACTTCGACGTGGCTATTGCCGAGCAACACGCGGTCACCTTTGCCGCTGGTCTTGCCATCGCCGACAAGAAGCCGGTGGTCGCCATCTATTCGAGCTTCCTGCAGCGTGCCTACGATCAGGTGATCCACGATGTGGCGCTGCAAGATCTGCCGGTGCTGTTCGCCATCGACCGGGCCGGTCTGGTGGGCGCCGACGGCCCGACCCATCAGGGGGCGTTCGACATCAGCTTCCTGCGCACCGTGCCCAACATGGTGGTGATGACGCCATCTGATGAGAATGAGTGCCGTCAGATGCTCTATACCGGCTATCTCCATCAGGGCCCTGTCGCTGTGCGTTACCCACGCGGCAGCAGCCTGAGCGACGCCCCTATCTCGTCAGAAATGCAGGCACTGGCGCTTGGCAAGGGACGTATCCTGCGAGAGGGCAAAGGCACCGCTATTCTGGCCTTTGGTACCCTGCTGCACCACGCGAAAGCGGCCGCAGAGGCACTGGATGCCACCCTGGTGGACATGCGCTTCGTCAAACCGATAGATGAGGCGCTGGTGCTGTCGCTGGCAGCCAGCCACGATCAGTTTGTCACTCTGGAAGACAACGCCATCATGGGCGGCGCCGGTTCGGCTGTGAACGAACTGCTGATGCGCAGCAAGCAGTGCAAGCCGGTGCTCAACCTCGGCCTGCCGGATCGCTTCGTCGAACAGGGCACCCAGCAGGAGATCTATGCCCTGCTCGGTCTGGACGATGCAGGCATCCAGCGCAGCATCGAAAGCTGGCTGCAAGCCTGATAACGCTTAAAGCTATCAAGCAAAAGAAGGGCGCCTCACTGGCGCCCTTTTTATTTTGTGTTTCTGACCTAGATTACCCTTTGTAGATCTTGGGGTTAAACACATCCCGCAGCCAGTCACCCAACAGGTTGATGACCAGCACCAACACCACCAGGCAGATGCCCGGGAAGGCGGTGATCCACCAAGAGCCGGAGAAGATGTAGTTAAAGCCGACGCTGATAAGCGAACCGAGCGAGGGCTGATCAACCGGCATCCCCAGACCAAGGAAGGAGAGCGCCGCTTCACTCATGATGGCGTTGGCCACCTGCACGGTGGAGATCACCAGAATGGGCGACAAACAGTTGGGCAGAATGTGGCGGAACATGATGCGCGGGGCACGGAACCCCATCACCTTGGCCGCCTCCACATACTCCTTCTTCTTCTCCGCCAGCACAGAGGCGCGCACGGTACGGGCATACTGCGGCCACTCGGCGATACCGATGATCACCACCAGCATCATGATGGCGAACTTCGAGTAGAACTCGGAGCCAAAGGTTGCCTGAAAGATAGCGGAGATGATGATCGCCACCATCATGGTGGAGAACGACAGCTGCACATCGGCAAAGCGCATCAGCAGGTTGTCGATGCGGCCACCGAAATAACCGGCAATCAGACCAATGACGATACCGAGCACCAGTTGCAAGGCCACAGCAAACAGACCGATAGTGAGAGAGATACGGGCGCCATAGAGGATGGTGCTCCAGATATCCCGCCCCTGGTTGTCGGTACCGAGCCAGAAGCGCTCTTCGCCGCCTTCGAGCCAGGAGGGGGGCAACTCGGCATCCATCAGATCAAAACTGGTCTGGTCATAGACGTTGTGCGGGGCGAGCCAAGGCGCCAGCAGCGCCGCCAGCACGAACACCACAAACACCGCAAAGCTGAACATGGCTACCTTGTCCCGCAGGAAGTAGTAGACGATGTCAGAGTTCTTGAATCGTGCCCAACGGCTTGGGCTTGCAGTTACAGCATTAGTCATCTGTTACCCCTTGGCGGTCAGGTTAACGGTCGGGTTAATCAACCCGTAGAGCAGGTCGACCAGGGTATTGGTCACCACGAAGATCAGCCCCACGAAGATGACGTAGGCGGTGATCAGCGGGGTATCGACCCGGTGGATCGCCTCAAGGAACAGGAAGCCGGTGCCCGGCCACTGGAACACGCTCTCGGTCAGGATGGTGTAGGCCACCATGGTGCCGATCTGCACCCCGCCGACGGTAATGACCGGCAGCATGGTGTTCTTCAGAGCGTGCTGATAGTAGACCTTGTTGTTATCCAGCCCCTTGGCGCGGGCGAATTTGACGTACTCGGAGGAGAGCTGCTCCAGCATCTCGGAGCGCACCAAGCGGATAAACAGCGGCAACATGATGGAAGAGAGCGACACCGCCGGCAGGATCAGGTGCTTGATACCATCCCAGGTGAAGAAGCCCGACTCCCAGCCCAGCAGGTTACGGGTCTCGCCACGGCCATAGGCTGGCAGCCAGCCCAGCTGGATGGAGAAGAGGTACATCAGCATGATGGCGGTCAGGAACACAGGGATCGAGATACCGATACTGCTCCCCGCCATGATGATCTTGGTGGGTATGCTGCGCGGGCGGATCGCCGAATAGACACCGAGTGGAATGGAGACCACCACGATGATGAGCGCGGCGGCAAACACCAGCTCAAGGGTAGCCACCAGCTTGTCGAGGATCACCTCGAGAGCGGGTCGCTTGAAGAAATAGGAGGTGCCCAAATCCCCATGCACCGCATTTTTCAGAAAGCGGCTGTATTTGATGAGGAAGGGATCGTTGAGGCCCATCTTCTCGCGCAACTCATGACGCTGGGCTTCGGAGACGGATTGTCCCACCAGCTCGCGCAACGGGTCACCCAGGTTATCCTGGATGGAGAAGGCGACCAGGCTGATGACGAACATCACTATCACGGCCTGATAGAACCGTTTCAGCAGGAATGTAAACATGCTTGTCCTTCTACGTGGCCTGTGTCGTGGCACAGGCTTCTGTTAGTGGGCGGAGTGGCCAGCAGACCACCCCGCCCCGTCCTTCCTTGCGACGTTCTCTTACTTGCTGACCACCAGGTCACCCAGGTAAGGGAAGTTCATCACGTTGACTACCGGCTTGATATCGACGTTCTTCTTGGCGCCATAGGCCAGATCTTCCCAGTGCAACGGCACGTAGGCAGCATCTTCGATCACCATGGCCTCGACCTTCTTCAGCATCTCGGCACGCTTGGCCGGATCGGTCTCGGCGTTGGCATCCATCACCAGCTTGTCAGCTTCGGCGTTGGCATAACCGGCGCAGTTGTACTGGCCCATACCGGTCTTGGCATCCTTGGTGAAGGTCAGGAACTCGAAGAAGTTCGCAGTATCTTCGGTGTCGGAGTGCCAACCGATCATCTGCATGTCCGCGGCACACTTGTCAAACTCGGGCCAGTACTGGGCTACCGGCATGGTCTTCAGATCCACCTTGATGTTGATCTTGGCCAGCATGGCGGAGACAGCCTGGGCAATCTTGACGTCGTTGACGTAGCGGGCCGCGGGGGCAATGAAGGTCATCTTGAAGCCTTTCTCGTAACCGGCCTCTTTCATCAGCTCCTTGGCCTTGGCCAGATCATATTGGGGCACCAGCGCCTCGTTGTGACCGGCATAGCCTTTCGGGCTCAACTGGCCAGCAGGGGTACCGAAGCCCTTGTTGATCTTCTCGACGATACCCACCTGGTTGATGGCGTAGTTGATCGCCTGACGCACGCGCTTGTCTTTCAGCGCCGGATTGGTGTTCTGGTTCAGCTCGATGATGATGGCACGGGTACCGGACAGGGTAACCAGCTGGGAGTCCTTGCCATTCTTCACGCGCTCCAGATCGTTCGGCGCAACCGGATAGATCATGTCCACGTCGCCACCCAGCAGGGCTGCAACACGGGTCGCATCTTCCTTGATCGGCACCACGGTCAGGTTCTCGACGTTACCCTTGGAGGCCTTGTCCCAGTAGTTGGCGTTGCGGGCATAATCGAGCTTCACACCCTGCTCGCGGAACTTGACGGTGAACGGGCCAGTACCGGAGACGTGGGTAGAGGCAAAGGAGTCGCCATTCTTGACGATCTCGGCCTTGTCTTTGCCCGCTTCAGTCTTGCCGGTGTAGAACTTGGAGTCCATCGGGAAGATGTAGGTGACGGTCTGCAGCACCAGCGGGAAGGGCTTGGCGGTAATCAGATCGACGGTGTAGTCATCGACCTTCTTCACTTCGCTGATGGGATCGAAGATCGCCTTGAAGTCGACGGAGGATTTCAGGCGGTTGACGGTCCACACCACGTCGTCAGCGGTGAAGTCGTTACCGGAGTGGAACTTGACCCCTTTGCGCAGGTGGAAGCGGACGGTCTTGTCGTCAATACGCTCATACTTCTCGGCCAGACGGGGCTCGAACTGCAGGTCCTGGGTGTAACGCATCAGGGGATCGAATACCAGGTGCGACATCTCCAGGGTCTGACCGGAGAGCTGCTCCTGCGGATCCAGCGAAGTGGCGTCAGAAGCGACACCCACCTTGATATCAGCGGCTGAGACACTGAAGGCGAAACCGGCGGCAAACAGCGCCAGGGCAATCTTGGACAATCCTTTCTTCATCTTGTTCTCCATGCTTTTGGCTTTCTTATGACACTTTTTTTGACAAGCAGACCGGCGCACCGGCGCTCTCCTAGCTTGCGATTTCCAGCCCCTCGCGGGACATTCCCTTGAACTCCGGCATGAGGGAGATCAGCTTGCGGCTGTACTCATGCTCGGCATTGGTAAAGAGTTTCTCGGTCTCGGCCACTTCCACCAGATGACCGTGCTGCATCACCCCGATGCGGTCGCACATCTGGCGGATCACCGGCAGATCGTGGCTGATAAACAGCATGGTGAGCTTGAGCTCCTGCTGCAGATCCTTGAGCAGGTTGAGGATCTGGGCCTGCACCGACACATCCAGCGCCGAAGTCGGCTCGTCGCAGATGAGAAAGCGCGGGCGAGTGGCCAGGGCGCGGGCAATGGAGATGCGCTGGCGCTGACCGCCGGAGAACTCGTGGGGATACTTGACCCCGGCACCACGGCCGAGACCCACGTGATCCAGCAGATCGCCGACAATCCCCTCAATCTGGCTCTCGCTGCTCGCCAGCTGATGGAAGCGGATCGGCTCGGCAATGATGTCGCGCACCTTCATCCGCGGGTTCATCGACGAATAGGGGTTCTGGAACACCATCTGCATCTGGCGGCGCAGCGGGCGACGCTCGCGCTCGCTCTTGAGGGCGGTCAAATCGATCCCCTCGAAGAAAATCTTGCCGGTATCAGGCGGATAGAGACCGGTGATGGCGCGGGCAATGGTCGATTTGCCGGAGCCCGACTCCCCCACCAGACCGAAGGTCTCCCCTTCGAAGATCTCGAAGCTGATGTTGTTGCAGGCGCGCACATACTGGCGGCGGCTCGGGAAGATGGAGTCCTTGGTGACGAACTTCAGATCGACGTTCTCCACCCGCAGCAGCGCCCCTTCATAGGCACGCTCGTCCTGACTCTGGCCGAGCCAGTGGGTCTTGAGGTCGATATTGGTATCCGGCGCACTGGCATCCTCGATATAGGAGACCAGCGGGAAACGCACCAGCTTCACATCGGAGCGGGGTACCGCCGAGATGAGGCTGCGGGTATAGGGGTGATTGGGGCTGCCCAGTACCTGTTCGGTCAGGCCGAACTCCACCAGATCGCCGCGATACATCACCGCCACCTTGTCGGTAACGTTGGAGACAACGCCCATGTCGTGGGTCACCAGCATGCAGCCCACCTGACGCTCTTTGCAGAGGGCGCGGATAAGCTGGAGGATCTGATCCTGAATGGAGACGTCCAGCGCCGTGGTCGGCTCGTCGGCGATGATCAGCTCCGGATCGCAGGAGAGCGCGATGGCGATAACCACCCGCTGACGCATGCCTCCGGAGAACTGGTGCGGATACTGTTTGATGCGCAGCTCCGGCTGCGGAATACCCACCGCCCCCATCAGCTCCAATGCCTTGGCAAAAGCGGCTTCGCGAGAGAGGTCGGTATTGGCCAGAATGGTCTCCACCAGCTGATGCTCAACGGTGAACAACGGGTTGAGGGAGGTCATGGGGTCCTGGAAGATGAACCCGATACGGGAGCCACGGATGGCCCGCATCTCGTTCTGGCTCTTGCCGGAGATAAGCTCGCCATTGAGATAGATATCGCCACGGGCGATGCGACCCGGCGGGCTCAGGAGATCGATAACGGCGTTGCCGATGGTGGACTTGCCGGCGCCGGATTCACCAACCACTCCGACAATCTCACCCTTTTCGATAGAGAAAGAGAGATCCTTCACCGCGGTCAGCACCCCGTAGCGGGAGGGGTACTCGATCCGCAAGTTCTTTACTTCGAGCAAGGACATGTTTACCTCTGCGGGGGACATCCGTCCCAAATAATTCGTCCGTAAATCAGCCGCAGATGCCGGTTGTTACCTTGGGCAATATTTGCTCAATCCATGAGGCAGCGAAACCAGCGATCCGGGCGGGTTTTTTGCATTTTTTTGGAATAACCCGCGAGTAACTTAGACGGTTTGACCACGGGTGTAAATGATTGAGTTATACAATTCCGCAATGTTTTGTGCAGATAACCACCAATTCTGCAGAGATAAATGATGATTTTCATCACAAAAATGGCCGGTGCGTCCGTACATCTATGGGTATCATTACTTTAATTTCAACAACAACGCAACAAGCAGCATTTATCACTATTTCCAAAACAATCACCAGCCCCGAATGAGTAGTGAATATTTATGTGAAATGGATGATAAACGGCAGCATATGCCGATGAATGAAAATTAAGCAGATATAAATCGGGGGATGCCAGAACGGTCATCCCCCGGAAGGTGGCTCTCAGCCGAGCCAAAATGCCAGTAATTGCATACAAAACAGGGCGAACAGGCCGGCGATCAGATCGTCCAGCATGATGCCCAGGCCACCGTGGATCCGGTGATCAAACCAGGAGATGGGCCAGGGCTTGAGCACATCAAACAACCGGAACAGCGCGAAGCCCGCCACCACCCACTCCCAACCGGCTGGCGCGGCGATCATGGTGACGCCAAAGCCGATCACCTCGTCCCAGACGATGGCGCCGTGATCCGGCATACCGATGGCATCGGTGGCGCTCTGGCAGATACGGATCCCCACAACAAAACCCGCCGCCAGCAAGGCGATAAACCAATAGGTCGGCAGCCCGCTCACCAGCAGATAGAGCGGAATGGCCGCCAGGGTGCCCATGGTGCCCGGCGCCTTGGGACTAAGACCGGAACCAAATCCCACCGCCAAAAAGTGAAGCGGATTTTTCAGATCCAGTCGTGTCAGCTCGGGCTTTATCCTGAACAAACTCATGCGAAGTGATCCCACCCTTTCAGTTGCAGCTCGACCGCTTGGTCGCCACGCAGATAGTCGATGCCCGGCTCGCCCGCCACGATGCGGCCGATGCGGCTGAACTTGACCCCGCTGTGGGCCAGCGCCGTATCGAGCGCGCCGCGGTGCTCCTCCGGTACGGTGAAGCAGAGCTCGTAGTCATCGCCACCGGCCAGCGCCAGTTGCCACGCCTCCTGCTCGCTCACCGCATCCTGCAACACCGGCGAGAGCGGCAGCAGATCGAGATCGATCTGGGCACGCACGCCGGAGGCCTTGAGGATATGGCCGAGATCTGATGCCAGACCGTCGGAGAGATCCAGCGCACTACCCGCCAGCCCGCGCAGCGCCTGACCGGCCAGAATGCGGGGATGGGGGTGGTCGAGCCGTGGCAGCACAGCTGCCAGCTGGTTCTCGTTGAGGGTGCGTTTGCCCAGCAGGTGGGAAAGCGCCAGCGCGGCATCTCCCAAAGTGCCGGTCACATAGATGCCGTCACCGGCTTTGGCGCCGCTGCGCATCAGGGCGCGACCGGCAGGCACCGACCCCTTCACCGAGATGGTGATGGAGAGCGGCCCGCGGGTCATGTCTCCGCCCACCAGCGCCACGTTGTAGTACTCGGCCAGCTCCAGAAACCCTTCGGCAAAACCGGCAACCCAACCTTCGTTGATGGCAGGCAGGGTCAGCGCCAGCGACACCCAGCGTGGCTCGGCACCCATGGCGGCGAGATCGGAGAGATTGACCGCCAGCGCCTTGTAGCCGAGATCCACCGGATCCATGTCGGGAAAGAAGTGTACGCCGCTCACCAGAGTGTCGGTGCTTACCGCCAGCTGGGTATCGGGGGGCAGGGTCAGCAGGGCACAGTCATCTCCAGGGCCCATCACCACGTCCTTGCGGGCGTGGGGGACCTTGAAGTACTTATCAATCAGCTCAAATTCACCCATACAGTAAAAAGCCAGCAATAAGCTGGCTCCTCTCTTAGATGCTGACGGACAGCAGGATCAACGCTTGTTCAGTGATTTGATCACCTTGTCCAGTACACCGTTGACAAACTTGTGGCTGTCATCGGCAGCAAAAGCTTTGGCCAGCTCGATCGCTTCGTTGATGACCACGCGCGGCGGTACATCATCACGACGGGTCAGCTCGTAGGTCGCCAGACGCAGGATCGCCTTGTCCACCATGTCCACTTCTTCCAGCGGACGGGAGAGGAAAGGTGCAAACACCTTGTCCAGCTCGCTGCAGTGGAGGGCTACCCCAAACAGCAGATCGCGGAAATAGTTCAGGTCTACACCCTTGGTGTCCTGATCGATCTTGAACTGCTCTTCGATGTCACCCACGTTAGCCTTGGTCATCTGCCACTGGTAGATGGCCTGGGTGGCGCAATGGCGGGCTTTACGGCGCTCAGACGGTTTCAATGTACTTCTCCTCGTTACACGTCCAGTTCTTTCAGGACGTTGATCATTTCGAGCGCTGCCAGTGCAGCCTCTGCACCCTTGTTACCCGCCTTGGTACCTGCACGCTCGATGGCTTGTTCAATGTTTTCAGTGGTCAGCACACCGAAGGCAACGGGAATTTCATATTCCATCATTACCTGGGCCATGCCCTTGCTGTTCTCGTTTGCCACCAGGTCGAAGTGGTAGGTGCCGCCACGGATGACAGTACCGACCGCCACGATGGCGTCGTATTGACCACTCTTGGCCAGCTTCTTGATGACCAATGGCATTTCAACCGCGCCCGGCACTTTTACCAGTGTCAGGTTGCTGTCCTGCACTTGACCTTGACGCTTCAGTACGTCCACCGCGCCGTTCACCAGACTGTCGTTGATGAAGCTGTTGAAACGGGCAACAACAATAGCAACGCGCGCCTCAGGAGCGGCGATATTTCCTTCGATAACCTTCATTGGAAATCCTGTATCTGTGCAATCAAAAGGGCCGGAGTCAAAAGTGCGCACATTCTAGCACAACAGACCCACGACAAAAACCATGGCCGCAATAGACGGCCATGATCGCGATTTAACCAGTCCGGCGCGCTTACTCACCGGTGAATTCCACGACTTCCAGACCGAAACCACCCGGAAGGGGGTGGTACTTCTCTGGTAGAGCTTTACTCGCCGACGTACTCAACCACTTCCAGACCGAAACCGCCGAGGGCATGGTACTTCTTCGGCGAGCTCAACAGGCGCATCTTGCTCACGCCGAGCGCCTTGAGGATCTGGGAACCCACGCCAACCCGGCGCGAGGTGCCCTGCCACTTGGCCCCTTCCGGTGCCAGTCCCTTGTCAGCGGCTTCAAAGCCCTTGACCCGGGCCAGCAGCTCGGCGCCGTGTGCTTCCGCTCCCAAGATCACCAGCACGCCGCCTTCGTCAGCGATGCGGGCCATGGATTTAGGCAGCGGCCAGCTGCGTGCTGCATGGCGGTCGGTCAGCAGCAGATCGCTCAGCACATCGTGCAGGTGGACGCGCACCAGGGTCGGCTGATCAGCCTGCACCTCACCCTTTTTCAGGGCGAAGTGAACCTGATTGTCGATGGTGTCGCGGAAGGTGATGAGGTCAAACTCGCCAAACTCGGTGGGCAGCTTGCACTCGGCCACCTTCTCGACCGTGGTCTCGTGCTGGTTGCGGTACTCGATAAGGTCGGCGATGGTGCCAAGCTTGATGCCGTGCTCCTCGGCGAACAGCTCCAGATCCGGACGGCGCGCCATGGTGCCATCTTCGTTGAGGATCTCGACGATGACGGCGGCAGGCTCGAAACCGGCCAGACGGGCCAGATCGCAGCCCGCTTCGGTGTGGCCGGCACGGGTCAGCACGCCGCCATCCTGCGCCATCAGCGGGAAGATGTGGCCCGGCTGCACCAGATCGGCTGCCTTGGCATTGGGCGCCACTGCCGCCTGCACGGTCACCGCACGATCGGCGGCTGAGATACCAGTGGTCACCCCTTCCGCCGCCTCGATGGAGACGGTAAAAGCGGTGGAGAACTGGGCATTGTTGCGATCAACCATCAGCGGCAGCGCCAATTGCTTGCAGCGATCCCGGGTCAATGTCAGGCAGATGAGGCCACGGCCGTAGCGGGCCATGAAGTTGATATCCTCCGGACGGACGCAGGAGGCGGCCATGATGAGGTCCCCTTCGTTCTCCCTGTCCTCGTCATCCATCAGGATCACCATCTTGCCAGCCTTGATATCGGCAATGATTTCCTGGGTTGTGCTCAGCGCCATGGGCTACTCCATCAGTGTGCTTGGGGGTTGAGCCCGCAGGCTCAACGCAAATGCGTGTGTATGTTGCTCTAGATTGGGGCGCATGGCCCCATTTCAATCGGAGCGGGATCACAGAAAATCGTTTTGGTCGGGGCCAACACCCCGACCATCAGAGAAAACCGGCCTTGGCCAGCTTGTCCAGAGTCAGGGTGGAGGCGCTGCTCTCCTGACTCTTGCCCATCATCAGCCGCTCCAGATAACGGGCGATCTGATCGACCTCGAGGTTGACCTTGTGACCCGGCTTCCAGCTGGCGATGGTGGTCTCCTGCGCGGTGTGGGGCACGATAGTCAGGCGGAAAAGGTCCCCCTGCACCGCGTTGACGGTGAGGCTGATGCCATCCACCGCAATGGAGCCTTTCTCGGCGATGTAGCGGGAGAGTTCCCCCGGCGCCTTGATCCAGTACTCGATGGCGCGGCCGCTGCTGGAGACGCTTTTCACCTCCCCTACCCCATCCACATGGCCGGAGACCAGATGGCCGCCGAGGCGGGAGGTGGGCATCAGCGCCTTCTCGAGGTTGACCCGATCGCCCACTCTGGCGGCGGCAAAACCGGTACGGGAGAGGGTTTCCAGCGACACGTCGGCGGTATAACTCTTGTCGCCCAGCGCCACCACGGTGAGGCAGACGCCGTTGGTGGCGATGGAGTCGCCCAGTTTGACGTCGCTAAAATCCAGACCTGGTGCGTGGACGGTGAGGGCCATGTCATCGCCCTGACGGCGCAGCTCGGCCAGGGTTCCCACCGCTTCGATAATTCCGGTAAACATGCAGATCACCTTGCTGATGACGGGGACTGATTATGCCCCCTTGAACATTGATAAATCAGGCTATTTTGGCGGTAATGCGAATATCCGGCCCCACCATGCGCACATCCTTGATGGCAAGCTTGGGGGCCTGGAACAGCCGGGTCAGACCCGGCAGATGGAACAGGCCGCGCCCTTCGTCACCCATCAGTTTGGGAGCCTGATAGAGCACCAGCTCATCCACCAGCCCTTTTTCCAGCAGAGCGCCGCAGAGCCGCGGGCCCGCCTCGACCAGCACCGAGTTGACGTTCTGTTTGGCCAGCAACATGAACAGGCTGACCAGATCCAGCTTGCCATCCAGCAGCGGCAGCTCCAGCTCCAGCTGCTGCACCCACTCGGGCCACTCGCCGGACGCCTTGTGACGGGCCAGCAGCACCGGACTCTCGCTCTGGAACAGCGGCAGATCCGGGGTAAGGCGGTTTTGCGAATCGACGATGACCCGCAGCGGCTGGCGCAGGGTCTCTTTGGGATAGCTCGCCTTGACCGAGGGGGGAAGCTCGTCCCAGCGCACGGTCAGGGAGGCACCATCGGCCAGCACGGTTTCAGCGCTGGAGAGTACCGCATCGTGGCGGGCCCGCAGTCGTTGCACATCGCGGCGCGCATCGGGGGAGGTGATCCACTGGCTCTCACCGCTCGCCATGGCGGTGCGGCCATCGAGGCTGGCTCCCAACTTGACGGTCACCCGCGGGAAGGCGGTACGCATCCGCTTGAAAAAGCCCGGGTTGAGCGCTTCGGCTTCGCTCGCCAGCAGGCCGAAATCTGTCTTGATCCCCGCTTCGGAGAGCATCCGCAGGCCACGTCCGCCCACCTGGGGATTGGGATCGACCATGGCTGCTACCACCCGGGCCACGCCGGCGTTGATCAGCGCTTCGGCGCAGGGGGGAGTACGACCGTGGTGGGAGCAGGGTTCGAGGGTTACATAGGCGGTGGCGCCACGGGCGTTGTCACCGGCGGCGCGCAGGGCATAGACCTCGGCATGGGGCTCGCCCGCCTTCTGATGCCACCCTTCGCCAACCACCACGCCATCTTTGACCAGCACGGCGCCGACGCAGGGGTTGGGGGCCGTGGTGTAGCGGCCGCGGCGGGCCAGTTCGAGGGCCCGACTCATCCATTGGTAATCATCTTGACTAAACATTCGGGCTCCTTTGACAACACATCTCGACTTTACGCAGTATCGTAGGTTCGATTAGCGCAGCGTGATCGGACGCGGCAACATGGGTGAGAATGGCGGTTTACTTCTCCAGCTTGGCGATCTCTTCGCCAAACTCGCGAATATCTTCGTGTCCTGAGGTAGAGAGGGGCGAAGTGGATATCCACTTGCCCATCCGATACCATCATTTCTCCAATTTGGCGATCTCTTCACCGAACTCGCGAATATCTTCGAAGCTGCGATAGACGGAGGCAAAGCGGATATAGGCCACCTTGTCCAGACTCTTGAGCTCATCCATCACCAGATTGCCCACCAGCTCGGAGGCGACTTCGCGCTCGCCGGTGGCACGCAGGCGGGATTTGATATGGTTGACCGCTTTTTCGATGGCCTCCATGCTCACCGGCCGCTTCTCCAGCGCCCGCAGGATGCCGGCGCGCAGCTTGTCTTCGTTGAACGGCTCGCGGGAGCCGTTGGACTTGATGACGCGGGGCATCACCAGCTCGGCCATCTCGAAGGTGGTAAAACGCTCGTGACAGAGCAGACACTCACGACGGCGGCGCACCTGATGGCCTTCTGCCACCAGACGGGAATCGATCACCTTGGTATCAACCGCACTACAGAATGGGCAATGCATCGGACCTCCGGCGTTAATGGAACAGGGACCGGCCCGGCGGGCCAGGATCTAGGTCGGCCAGTGTAACACGGCCATCCAACCGTGGTAAAAAGCGGAAAAGCGTGATTTTTCTGTTCGTTATCACTAATGGGCAACTCACTCGTCGTAAGGCAGAGTATCAGGATCACAACCCAGATAATCGGGGGCTGGGTCGACCGTAAACTGCACCGCATCGATATAGTCATGACCCAGCATCAATGCCTTGCCTATCCGGTGCATGCCATCCATCACCCGACCGGCGCTGTCGAGAATGATCGGGTAGGCGAGATCCGCCGCCATGATGAGCTGGCAGTGCTCGACTACGCTGCGCACCGTAGGAGTGGCGCTGCCATGGCCATACCAGTGATCACGGTCAAGCTCGGCAATGTCGCTCAATGCCACCGCCTGCCGCGGCAGATCACGGCTCAGTCGCACCAACCGCCGTACATCCCATGCCAGCAGCCCCTGCTCACTGGCACGAAAGTGATACTGGGCGCGGATTGCCAGCCGAAGCTCCGCCTCCAGCACCTTGTCCCGCTCTGCGCAGGAGTGTGCCTCTTCGCTCGGTAACTTCTCTTCGTGGTTCAATCTCATCCATCTCGTGTTGCCCAACGCCAGAAAAAACAATGCCACCCGAAGGTGGCATTGGTCTCAAACTGGATGGTCTGACTTATCAGCCATAAACCGGGAAGCGGCGGCAGATATCCAGCACCTTCTCGCGCACGGTGGCCAGCACGGCATCGTTGTCGTGGTTGTCCAGTACGTCGCAGATCCAGTGGGTCAGCTCGATGGACTCGGCCTCCTTGAAACCGCGGCGGGTGATGGCCGGGGTACCGATCCGCACACCGGAGGTGACGAACGGGGAGCGCGGGTCGTTGGGCACGGAGTTCTTGTTGACGGTGATGTTGGCTTTGCCCAGTGCAGCGTCAGCATCCTTACCGGTCAGCTCGCGGCCGATCAGGTCAACCAGCATCAGGTGGTTGTCGGTACCACCGGAGACGATCTTGTAACCGCGCTCGATAAAGGTGGCAGCCATCGCCTTGGCGTTTTTGACGACCTGAGCCTGATAGGTCTTGAACTCCGGCTCCAGCGCCTCTTTGAAGGCAACGGCTTTACCGGCGATGACGTGCATCAGCGGGCCACCCTGGCCACCCGGGAAGACGGCAGAGTTGAGCTTCTTGTAGAGCTCCTCGTCGTCAGCGGCGGAGAGGATCAGACCACCGCGCGGGCCGGCCAGGGTCTTGTGGGTGGTGGAGGTGACCACGTGAGCGTGGGGAACCGGGTTCGGGTAGACGCCAGCGGCAATCAGACCAGCCACATGGGCCATGTCGACGAACAGGTAGGCACCGACCTTGTCGGCGATTTCGCGCATGCGGGCCCAGTCAACGATGCCGGAGTAGGCAGAGAAGCCACCGATCATCATCTTCGGCTTGTGCTCGACAGCCTGACGTTCCATGTCGTCGTAGTCGATCTTGCCGGACTCATCGATACCGTAGGGAATGATGTTGTAAAGCTTGCCGGAGAAGTTGACCGGAGAGCCGTGGGTCAGGTGACCTCCGTGGGCCAGGTTCATGCCCAGTACGGTGTCGCCCGGCTGCAGCAGAGCCATGTAAACGGCGCTGTTGGCCTGGGAGCCGGAGTGCGGCTGCACGTTGGCGTAAGTGGCACCGAACAGCTCTTTGGCACGCTCGATGGCCAGGGTTTCGACCACATCCACATACTCGCAACCACCATAGTAACGCTTGGAGGGGTAACCTTCGGCGTACTTGTTGGTCAGCTGGGAGCCCTGGGCTTCCATGACACGGGGGCTGGTGTAGTTCTCAGACGCAATCAGCTCGATATGCTCTTCCTGACGACGGGTTTCGTCTGTGATGGCCTGCCACAATTGCGGATCATAATTGGCGATGGTCATGTCACGTTTCAACATCCGTTTCTCTCCTGAAAATCGTTTGCGCGTTAGGTGAAGTGGGCGCGGGCATTGTAACGTGAGCTGGATCAAAGAGACAGTCCAACCACCTAAAAAAATGTTGAATTTATGTTGTAAAAAGCAAGATTCCCTCCCCGTTCAATACCCTGGCCGCTCCGCCAAACGACACATTTTTCATCCCGCTGCGGGCGGGCAAAACCCGAAGGGGATCACAACGCCCTCTTTATCCATCTTGTAACATATTCATTCGAAACAAATTTAATGATGATGAAGCTGATTGCAGCCATGCATCCGAGGGGCTGCACCTAACCGGAGGAGTTCAAGATGGACCATCTGCTGACATTCGTGATCCTGGCTGTCTTTTTTCTGTTCTACTGGGTCTACTACACCAGCCAACGCAAGCATGTCCCCACCACCTCGTGGGAACAGCTCCCCACCAAAGCCGACTATCTGGCGGCCCACCCTGAATCAGTCGATGGCGACATCATCTTCTGTTATCACTGCGGCCACCACGAGTTGCTGGAGGTGGGCATGGTGCACCTGACCGATTTTCGCCGGGAATGGGTCTGTGCCAAGTGCAAGCAGGTGCTGTTTCGCGAGAGCGAATAACGGCGCAGGGGCTGGCCCCCTCTGAACGTTGTGCATCGCCAGCAGGGATCAGAACGGCGCATCCCTGTTGGCCGCCAGCCACTGCTGCAACCCGCTCACCGCCGCGTCAAATTGCGCCCCGATTGCCGCAGGCTCCCCGCCTCCCGCCTCAAGAGCCGCACAGTGGCTGGCAAATTCGGTCAACCCCAGCGCCAGCGCACTCCCCTTGAGCTTGTGCGCCAGCTGACGTTGCTCACTTCCCTCACCCTGAGCCAACTTATCCAGCAACACCCGCCCTTGCGACTCAAACAGCGCGACCAGCTGACGGATCCGCGCCATGCCGAGCAGGGGCAGATCGGCATCCAGCACCGGATTGGCACACTCGGGGTGGTTAGTTGGGGGCACGGCTACTGATAACTGCACCTGTGGCTCGATAGCGGCGCCCTCTTGCCGAAATAGTTGATCTATGGCGTTCGCCAGCACCGCCAGCCGTACCGGCTTGCCGACAAAATCGACAAACCCGGCGGCAAGGCAGTGGCGGATATCCTCCGGATACATCTGGGCCGAGATGGCGATGGCGGGCAGCGGCCGCTCATGCATCTCCTCGCTGATGGCGGCCAGATCCTCGCGCAGGGTCATCCCGTCCATATCGGGCAGATTGATATCGAGCAGCGCCAGCTCGAAGGGGCGCTCAGTCACCAGCGCCAGCGCACTGCGACCATCCTCCGCCAGGGTGACGCGATGGCCGAGGCGGGTCAGCATGCCTTGCGCCACCAGCCGGTTGATCTCGTTATCCTCCACCAGCAGGATGTCACGGGACTGGCCAAGGTGCAGCGGTTGCGCCTCGGCAGGCAACTGGGCGCTCGAACGCTGCAACGGCAAACTGAAGCTGAATTCACACCCCTTGCCCGGTTCGCTGGCAAGGATAAGCTCGCCCCCCATGGCGGCCACCAGCTTGCGGCTAATCGCCAGACCCAGCCCGGTGCCGCCCTGATGGCCTATATCACGCTTGCGCTGGCGAAACGCCTCGAACACCGCCTCCTGCTCATCGGCCGGAATGCCGGGGCCGGTATCGCGCACCACGAAGCGGATGCAGGGCTCGGCGCAAGGGCCTTGGCAGGCAAGAGGCGCTACCGTCAGGGTAATCTGGCCACGGGCGGTAAACTTGACCGCATTGCCGAGCAAGTTGCCGAGCACCTGGCGCAGTTTGCCCAGATCCCCCTCGACCACAGGCGCCAGCTCGGGCGCATATTCCAGCGCCAGAGTGACCCCCTTGGCCTCTGCCTTTGGCCGGAACAACGCGCTGAGCTCATCCACCAGCTGGAACAGGGGGAAGGGTTCGCGGCGCGCCTCCACATGGCCCGCTTCTATCTTGGAGTAGTCGAGAATGTCGTTGAGGATCTCCAGCAGGGATTCGCCACTGTGTTCGATGGCGGCCAGATAGCGCTGCTGGGTATCGCTCAGGTGGGTATCTTCCAGCAGTGTCAGGCCACCCAGAATGCCGTTCATGGGGGTGCGGATCTCGTGGCTCATGGTGGCGAGAAACACAGACTTGGCGCGGTTGGCCTGCTCTGCCTCGGCGCGGGCCTGCCGCTGCTTCTCCACCTCCTCATTGAGCCGCTCGTTGGCGTGGCTGAGCTGGCCAGTGCGCTCCTCGACCCGCGACTCCAGCTCGCGCTGATAGCGGCCCAGCTCCACCGCATTGTCACGAAACACCTGCAGGGCCCGCCCCAGCTCCGCCAGCTCATCGCGCCCGGTACTGGCGATCGGCTCAAGGGGGGCCAGATCCCCGCGCGCCAACCGGCTCATCCCCGCCACCGCCCGTTGCAGTGGCCAGACGATCCGGCCATAGACCATGCGCCACATCAGCAGCATCAGTAGTAGCAGGGTGAGCAGGCCAATGGCCATCAGCGCCTGCTCCAGCAGCCTGAGGCGCTGGCTTAGCGCCTGCTGGCTCCGCCCCAGCGAATCGCGGGCACGGCTGACCAGCTCTCCGACCTGCTGGTTGAGGCTGCTCATCAGGGCCTCATTGGCATTGGCCAGCACCCGCAGCGCCTCCCCCTTGCCGAGCCAGTCGCTGCGCAGTTGCACCAGCTTGTCGCTCTGCGAAAGCACGGTCAGCGCCTGCTCCACCGCCTGACGGCGTGCCGGGTCGGTCACCGCCCCGGCCCGCAGTTGCAAGATGGCCAGCTCCCGCTGCCCCTCTTGCAATAGCGTTTGCAACTGTTCCTGTCGTTCGCTGCGCCACATCTCCTCGATGCGCTGCTGCTGCATCAGGGTGCGATGACGCAGCTCGGTCATCTGCTCCAGCCAGTCGAGATCCTGCTCCAGCAGGCGGTCCAGCGTCCGAGTCGCCTGCGCACCTTGTTGTTGGTAGAGGGAACCCAACCCCGCCACCATCACGGTTTCGGCGTTCTCCATCTGGCTGCGCGCCAGCTCGGCGATCTGCCCGGCCGCCGCCACCAGACGGGCCCGCTGCGCCTCCCCTTGCGCCATCAGGGTCAATCTTTCCCCCACCAGCCAGCCCTGCTGGCCCAGATTGCCGATGATGCTCTGACTGAGCTGATCGAGGCTTGTTGAACCCTGCCCACGACCAAGTTGCGCCAGTACCTGTTGCAGCTGTTGCCCCTGCAGGGTGAGCAGGCGTCCCTGATGCTCCCGCTCCTGCTCGCTGGTTGCGGTGGCCAGCAGCCGTGACGCGCTCTGGATCTCGCCGCTGAGGCGAGAGAGCGTGCGGGCCAGCTCCTGATCGGCCAGAGTCTGCTGCACCCCTTGCTCCAGCTGGCGCAGATGGCTAAGCCCCACCCAACCCAGCAGGGAGGCACTCAGTGTGAGTAATGCCATCAAGGAGAAGGCCAGCAGCAACTTGCCACCCAGGCCGGAAAAGATTCTCACGGGAAGTCCCTTGGTTGTGGTCGGCTTTGACCGGATAATATGGCCCAACACTTTAACAAAACCCCTGGCCATGCGAAGCGTCTATCTCTCCCCGTTGTTGCTCATGTGGTTGCTCACGCTGCCTCGCGCCGCCCTCGCCTTTGCGGTCGATATCTGGCCCGGCGGCGAATTCAGCGGCCAGCCGGTGCGCCAGCAGTGGCCGGAACCCGCCGCCGCAACCAAACCGCTGACCCTCTGTGCCCTCTACCCCCATCTGCGCGACGCCTACTGGCTTTCGGTCAATCAGGGCATGGTGGACGAGGCGAAGCGGCTGGGAGTCAAGTTGCAGATCCACGAAGCGGGGGGCTATGGAGCCCTCGCCGAGCAGCGCCAGCAGTTGCTGCGCTGCGTGCAGGAAGGGAGCGATGCCATCTTGCTCGGCGCGGTGAGCTATCAGGGCTTGCGCGAGGCAATCAAGGTCACGCCGCTGCCGGTCTTTGGACTGGTCAACGATCTGCCCAGCGGTCTGGTGCAGGCGAAGGTGGGGGTCTCCTGGTACCAGATGGGCTGGCAAATCGGCCACTGGCTGGCGCAGCGTCACCCCGCCGGCAGCAAGCCGGTCTCGGTCGCCCTCTTCCCCGGCCCGCAGGCAAGCGGCGGCAACAACTTCGTCGAGCCGGGCTTTGCCGACGCCATCAAGGGGAGCGCCATCAAGCTGGTCACCACCGAGCGCGGCGACAACAGCCGGGAAATCCAGCGCACGCTGGTGCAGCAGACGCTGGCTCGCTATCCCGACCTCGACTATCTGGTGGGAGGCGCCATCGCCGCCGAAGTGGCGGTCAACGAGCTGGCGCAGCGCCATCTCGACAGACCCCAGGTGCTGAGCACCTACTTCAGCCACGGAGTACAGCGAGGCCTGCGCCGGGGCAAGATCCTGGCCGCCAACAGCGATCAGATGCGGCTGCAGGGGCGCCTTGCGGTCGCTCAGGCTGTCTGCCTGCTACAACACCCTGATGCCAATACCGAGCAGTGCCCGCGGGTGATGGGGCCACCCATTCTGACGCTCTCTGCACCGCTGGCCGCCCCCGCAGATTCCCTCTCGGATGGCGCTTTTCGTCCCGTCTATCGGGTCGAATAGCCGTTCCAAATCCGATTAGCCCACTCAAGGAGAAGAGATGAAAGAGTTACATGCCAGCTGCCTGTGCGGCGCCGTCGCCCTGACCCTGCCGGATCAGTTCGACTATATGGGGAACTGCCACTGCAGCGAATGCCGCAAGTTTTCGGGGGGAGATTACGCCTCGGTCGGCGGACTGGATGGCAACAAGGTCACCATAGTGAAGGGGGAAGAGGCCATCGGCCGCTACCGGAAATCGGCAGAGACCACCCTGGCCTTCTGTCGTCACTGCGGCTCCAGCCTGTTCAGCCAGAAGAGCAGCAGCGGCAAGATCAACCTGCGCCTCGGGGTACTGGACGACGTGCCGAGCCAGCGGCCCGCGTTTCACATCTTTGTCGGCTCCAAGGCGCCCTGGCACCAGATTGACGATGACTGCCCGCAATTTGATACCCGCCCGCCGGTCTGATACCCGGTCAAACAGGTCAAGGCCACCGTAACGGGCTCAGGAGGCTATCTCACCGGCAAACAGATAGCCTTCACCATGAACGGTGACAAACAGCTGGGGATCCCGCGGATCCGGCTCCATCTTGCCGCGCAGCCGCCGGATCAACACGTCTATGGTGCGATCGCTCGGGCCATCGCCGCGATGGCTGATGAGGGTCAGGATCCGCTCCCGACTGAGCACCCGCCCGGCATGGGCGACAAAGGCCACCAGCACTTCATATTCGGCCTTGGTCAGACGAACCGGCACCCCGTCCTTGCTGAGCTGACGGCGGGGAATGTCAAAACGCCAGGGGCCGAAGCGCACCGCATCGTCAGCCACCGCAGGCTCGCTCGGTGCGGCGGCCGCCAGCGAGATCCGCCACAGCAGATTCTTGACCCGCACCAGCAACTCCCGCAGCTCAAATGGCTTGGTAACATAGTCATCGGCTCCCATCTCGAGGCCGACAATCCGGTCCACCGCATCGCTGCGGCCGGTGACCAGAATGATCCCCACCGTGCTGCGCGCCCGCAGTTCACGGGTCAGCAGCAGACCATCTTCCCCCGGCAGGTTGATATCCAGCATCACCAGATCGACCGTTTGTTCTGCCAGCATGGCGCGCATCTCCTGGCCGTTTTCGACCGCCGTCACCCGATAGCCCTCCCGCTCGAAATAGCCGGTCAGCTTCTCGCGGGTAACCGCATCATCTTCAACAACCAGAATGTGGTAGCTCATGGGCAGGGTTCACGATGGTCGACAAGGGAGGATTATTCTATTCACATTTTGTCATAAATACCCCTATTTCATTAATTTGTGGCGGCAGCCCTGTTCACAACGCCTCCCTATCATGGCTCCCATCAAAAAAGTGATGTGAGAGAGCATGATGAAAAAACTGTGGCACTTCCTGCGCACCCCCAGCCGTCGCTGGTCGGTACTGGCGCTGCTTCTGGTGGGCGTCGGCGTCACCCTCGCGGGCACCGTCGGCCTGCACTATGGCTTTGAGAAAACCAGCAGCCTCGAATTCTGTATCTCCTGCCACTCCATGAAAGACACCGTCTATCCGGAGTACAAGGAGTCCATCCACTTCAAGAATGCCTCCGGGGTACAGGCGGTCTGTACCGACTGTCATCAGCCGAAGGATTTTGTCGGCAAGGTGGCCCGCAAGATGGAGGCGGCCAACGACCTCTATCAGGAGTACATAGGCCACAGCATCGACACCCGGGAGAAGTTCGAGGACCGGCGCCTGCATCTGGCGGAGAAGGTGTGGGCACGGATGAGCCGCCAGAACTCCAAGACCTGCAAGTCCTGCCACAGCTACGACAACATGGATCACGCCAAGCAGTCCCCGGCGGCCGCGCTGGCGATGAAAGATGCGGCGGCGAAGAACATGAACTGCATCGAGTGCCACAAGGGCATCGCCCACGAACTGCCCAACATGGCGGGCGGCTTCCGGGCCACTTACGCCACCCTGGTCAACGACGCGCAAGAGGCGCCAGCCACCGAGACCCTCTACAACCTGGGTGAAAAAGATCTCTACGCCAGCGAACAGAGTACCGACCCGGTCGGCAAACTGCTGCCCGCCTCCCGCATCGACGTCGTAGACCGCAGCGGCGATCGCCTCAAGGTGACCATCGAAGGGTGGCGCGAGAGCGATGGCAAGGGCCGGGTGCTGAGCGAATACATGGGCAAGCGGGTCTTCGTCGCCACCATCCGTGACGAACTGAAAGCGAGCGAGAAAGTGCTCAAACAGGAGACCGACAGCGCCACCCATATCAAGTGGGAACAGGTTCAGGTGCAGGCCTGGGTCGATGGCAAGGGCTTTGAGTCCTCGCTCAAGCCGATCTGGGATTACGCCGGCGAGATGTACAAATCCACCTGCAACTCCTGCCACGGCGCGCCGGATCCCGCTCACTTCACTGCCAACGGCTGGATTTCGGGACTCAAGGCGATGTCTGCCTACTATCGCCTGAGCAAGGAAGAGGAGCGCACCCTGCTCAAATACCTGCAAAACCATGCCGCCGATACCGGTGGTCAGGGCAGCCACTAAGTCCGGATTCGAAAGAGGAATAACAAGATGATCAATATTTCCCGTCGTGGTTTTCTGGGTGGCTTGCTGGCCAGCGGTGCCTCTGCCCTGATCGGCCCCTCCCTGCTCGGTCGCGCCGTGATGGCCGCCGAGTCCGGCGAAAAACTGGTGCAGTCCGGCTCCCACTGGGGCGCCTTCCGTGCCCGGGTGGTCGATGGCCGCTGGGTCGAGACCCTGCCGTTCGAGCACGACAAGCACCCCACCGACATGCTCAAGGCCTTGAGTGAAGTGGTCTACAACCCCTCCCGCATCCGCTACCCCATGGTGCGGCTGGACTGGCTGCGCAAGGGGCACCAGTCCAACACCAGCGAACGCGGCCAGAACCGCTTCGTGCGGGTCACCTGGTCTCAGGCGCTCGATTTTTTCTATCACGAGCTGGAGCGGGTGCAGAAAACCTATGGCCCGAGCGCCCTCTATGCCGGCCACTCCGGCTGGCAGTCAGTGGGCAAGCTGCACTCTGCTGGCGCCATGTTGGGGCGTGCCATGAACCTGCACGGCACCTATCTGGCCAAGGCCGGTGACTACTCCACCGGTGCCGCCCAGGTGATCCTGCCCCACGTGGCGGGCGCCATGGAGGTGTACGAGCAGCAGACCTCCTGGCCGCTGGTGCTGGAACACAGCAAGACCATCGTTATCTGGGGCTCAGATCCCATCAAGAACCTGCAGGTGGGCTGGCTGGTGCCGGATCACAGCGTCTACGACTACTGGGCGCAGCTGAAAGAGAAGGTGGCCAAGGGCGAGATCCGGGTGATCAGTGTCGATCCGGTCAAATCCAAGACCCAGAAGTACCTCAATTGCGATCAGGTGACCCTGAATCCGCAGACCGACGTGCCGCTAATGCTGGGTATCGCCCACACCCTCTACAGCGAGAAGCGCCACGACGAGAAGTTCCTGAAAGACTACACCACCGGTTTTGACAAGTTCCTGCCCTACCTGCTGGGCACCAGCGATGGTCAGGTGAAGGACGCAGAGTGGGCCGCCGCCATCTGTGGCGTACCAGCCGAAACCATCCGCGAGCTGGCCCGCACCATGAGCAGCGGCCGTACCCAGCTTATCGGCGGCTGGTGCGTGCAGCGTATGCACCACGGCGAACAGTACGCCTGGATGCTGGTGGTACTGGCCTCGATGATTGGCCAGATCGGCCTGCCGGGGGGCGGTTACGGCTTTGGCTGGCACTACAACGGGGCGGGCACCATCACCTCCAGCGGCCCTATCATGTCAGGTTTCAGCTCGGTCATTCCCGGCGTTAAACCACTCCATGACGGCGACTGGAAGGGCTACTCCAAATACATTCCGGTGGCCCGCTTCGTCGACTGCATCCTCAATCCGGGCAAGCAGATCGCCTTCAACGGCCAGACCATCACCTACCCCCACATGAAGATGGCGGTGTTCTGCGGCAACAACCCGTTCCACCACCAGCAGGATCGCAACAAGATGGTCGCCGCCTGGCGCAAGCTGGAAACCGTGGTCAGCATCGATCACCAGTGGACGGCCAGCTGCCGTTTCGCCGATATCGTGCTGCCCGCCACCACCACCTATGAGCGGGACGACATCGAGCAGTGGGGTTCTCACTCCAACGCGGGCATTCTGGCCATGTACAAGGTGGTGGAGCCGCTGTTCGAGGCGCGCGATGACTATGACATCTTCGCCGATCTCTGCCGTCGCTTCGGTCGCGAGGTCGAATTCACCGGCGGCAAGAGCAAGCTGGAGTGGATCCAGAGCATCTATGACGATGCCCGCCTGCAGGGCCGCGGCATCGGCATCCGTCTGCCCCGTTTCAGCCAGTTCTGGCACGGGGAAGGCTTCGTCACCTTCCCGGCAGGCCAGCCCTGGGTGCGTCACGAGTCGTTCCGTCAGGAGCCGGATCTGGAACCCCTCGGTACCCCGTCTGGCCTTATCGAGATCTACTCCAAGACCATTGCCGACTACGGCTATGGGGATTGCCCGGGCCATCCGGTCTGGATCGAGCCCTACGAGCGCTCACACGGCGGGCCGGGCAGCAAGCAGTACCCGCTGCACCTGCAATCCTGCCACCCGGACAAACGGCTGCACAGCCAGCTCTGCTCCTCCGACAACTATCGCGCCACCTACACAGTGCAGGGTCGCGAGCCTGTCTACATGAATCCGCAGGATGCCAAATCCCGCGGCCTCAAGGACGGCGATCTGGTGCGGGTGTTCAACGGCCGCGGTCAGGTATTGGCTGGGCTGGTGGTGAGCGATGACTACGCCCCCGGCGTAGTCCGGATACAGGAAGGAGCCTGGTATGGCCCGCAAGAGGGCGGCAAGGTAGGGACTCTCTGTACCTACGGCGATCCCAACGTGCTGACCGCCGACATAGGCTCCTCCAGCCTGGCGCAGGCCACCACGGCCCACACCGCGCTGGTGGAGATCGAGAAGTTCCGCGGACAGGCGCCCGCCGTCACTGCCTTCGGCGCGCCGGAATCGGCCAAGGGCATCGACCCCATGTTCCCGGCACTCTGACCCCGGGGGGACGAAAGCGCCCCCTTGAGTTTCCTTTATTTTTAAAGTCGTTAGAATCGGGAGCCATCAAGGCTCCCGATTGCCATCCACGGAGGAAAAATGCAGGAATTTATGGCTACCAGCGAACGCCGGGCCGAACTCTACTGGTGGTTCTCCACCCTGTTCGCCGCCGAACTCAGTGATGAGCAGATCGCCGAATATGACACCTATGACGTGCGAAGCTTCCTGAAAAGCCTCTCCACCCTGGATCCGATGCGCGAAGCCGTGGCCGAGCTCAACGATGCCATCGCCCGCCTGCTGGTGCGCCCGGATCGCCAACTCGAACTCGCTGCCGACTTCGCCGGCCTGTTTCTGGTGGATCCCAAACAGGGCGCCCTGCCCTACGAATCGCTCTATCGTGGCGATGCCAAGCTGCTGATGCAGGCCCCGATGGCCGGGATGCAGGCCCGCCTCGATCGCCTTGGTATCAATGTCAGCGACAAATACAAGGAGCCTGCGGATCATCTGGCCATCGAGCTGGATCTGATGGGCAATCTCATCATCCGCGCGGCGGAAGCCAAGAGCGCAGCCGAGCGGGAACGCTGGCTCGACGAGCAGGAAGCACTGCTGCACGGTCATCTGCTGGGCTGGTTTGACAAGTTCGAAAGCGCCTGTCGCGCCGCCGACCGATTTGGTTTCTACGGCGCCAGTGCCCGTCTGCTGGGGGTCTTCCTCAAGATGGATGCTAACTACCTCTCTCTGGTCAAACCGGCACCGTCCGCCGACTGAGGCCGCGATGAAGACAGCCCTGCTTCTGATTGCATGCTGGCTGCTGGCCCTGATCCCGCTGGATCAGGGCATTACTCCCCTGATCGCGCTGCTGTTCAACCCGGATCGCGAGCTCTACGGCACCGCCCAGCTTACCGGCTTTGCCGGCATCCTGCTCACCCTCTACCTTGCCAATCTCGGCGTCGAGGTGGTGTTGCGCCGCCGCTTCCAGATTGCCGGCATGCTGGCGCTGCTGGCCGCCTGGATCGACTTCATCAACAGCAGCGGCAGCGAGTCGCACTTCCTGCTGCTCTACCTACTCGCCCTCCCGTTCCACCTGCTCGGCTGGCTGGTATTTGTGCGCGGTATTCAGGCATTTGGCCGAGAGAAAGGCTAAAAAACAGCCAATAATATTGCAAATCATGACAGCCAGGTCAGGCTCTTCCCAGTCATTACAAGCACATCGGTACAGCCCCCCGTAACATTTGCTTACATTCAGCTCCCGTTCAGTTTCACAAAAGCCGATATAGTGCCGCTCCTTTCGCCACACTACACAGGAGCAATAGTATGCCTCCACAGGATGCGCGCATCACAGGCCTCGATCTGTTGCGCGGGCTGGTCATCTTCATGGCAGTGTTTGAGCACTACACCGGTTATCTCAACTACTGGTACATCGATTTCTTCAATCGGGAGCATGCCTTGTGGGACAGCTTCTATGTGTCACACAAGGCAATGGCGGGACACCTGCTACCCATGGATCAGCTGACAGCACACGCATCAGCCTGGTTAATCCCCTGGGTAAGCCAGATCTACCTGGCCTTGGCCGCATTCAACCTGAGCCGCCGCGATCAGGCCAACTTCAAGCCGCAGCTGGGCAGCAAGCTGGCCCTGTTTGCCAGCATCATACTGATGCTCTATGTCGAAGGGTTGGTCATCGCCCCCAATTTCGGCGAGGCCATCTCGTTCTACCCGGTCATGCTCTGGATGTGCCTGCTGGCGCTCTTCTCCATGGTGTATGCCTGGTTCGGCATCCGCGGCATGCTCCTGCTGACCCTTCTAAGCCTGCTGCTGGATCAACTCGGCGTACAGGAGTTGCTCGGCCATATCGACAGCTGGATGAAGCTGCACGTTCACCCCGACTATGAGCTGGATGCCCGTCTCGACCTCTTCATGGCCAGTGGCTGCTTCGGCTTTCTCTATGGCTGGTGCTGGCATCAGCGCCCACAATGGCGAGATCGCCTCAACCGTCTGGTGCTGACGCTGTCACTGGTGGCGCTGGCCATCTATCTCATGTTCGGCGAGACAAGCACGGTCGAGCTCAACGACATCTACGCCAATGAACACGAACTGGCGCTGGACATGATCGGCCGAGCCGGGATCTGGGGTATGGAGTTTCTGGTGATCGGTACCGTGCTCTGGCTACACCAACACAATATCCGTCTCTGCTGGCGACCACTCAACTGAATCGGTATGTACTCGCTGACCGTATTCATCTTCCACAAGAGCATCTTCGTCCATCTGTGGGGCCCCTTGCTACTGTGGTGGACTGCCCGTCAGGGCACCATACTGCCCAACAGTTTTGGCCTTATCATGTTGCTCTGCACTGCCAGCGTACTGCTTATTTATGCTTTCCAGCGCTCCGGCATCATCTGTCATCTGATGGGAATGCATCAGGATCGGGACTGGCAGAGACTGTATGGCAAATAAGAGCGGGTTACTGCTGCTCATTCCCCTGATGCTGCCTTTCTCGGCCAGGGCGCTGGTTGTGGGTAGCCAATGGCAACTCGACAGCAGCAACGCGGGAGCGGGGGCCGACTCCACGGTACAGCTCTGGCTCGGCTATGAACGGGAAACACAGATGGGCCTTGTCTTTATTGATGGCCAAAGCGCAGGCGTTGCGTTATCCCTTTATAAACAGAGCTTTATCGCCTTAGGGATCAGTCCGATGGTGGTGGCGGATCACTCCCGCTTTGGTGCGTTATGGCGCATGGGCTGGCAACTGGATGACGAACACCAGCTCAGCATTGGCCAGCTTTATGATGTAACCGGTCGCTATGGCCAGCTGTGGTATATGGAACATTCGCTTCCGCTGCCTGCCAACGTATCCTTCAATCTATGGCTGACAAGAGGCGACCAGGCATACATGTCCGCATATGAGAGCGAAGAGGGATGGCGCGAATGGGGAATGACGCTGGAACGTAGCTGGACATGGAATCAGTGGAAGCTTGGCTTGGAAGCGGGCGCGAAACAGTGGCTGATGAAAGAGAGTGACTGGCAACCCACCATCAGCCTGACCCTGCGCTATCAATTAAGCCTTTAATACATCTTGAGCGGAAATCGCGCCGCTGTGATTGCCTTTCACACCTCACCGCCTCCAAATGGATTTCATCACCAAGACTTACCATATATAACAATGAGATAAGGTTATTCCTCCCCCCCAAAAAAAGGTTCGTGCCATACTTAAAACCGTTAAATGACAAATAAATCAATGCCGGGAGCCATCATGGATGGAATGCTTTTCAAGGCCGATACCGAAACAATTCTGCCCACGCTGTCAGATCAGAGCATACTCGAACAACTACTGAATACAGCCCCCTTGGGTATAGGTGTCTTTGACTGCCATTTCCGTTATTGCAAAGTCAATCAGGTACTGGCTGATATCAATGGCAAGACCATAGAGGAACACAAGGGCAAACATCTGAGAGAGATTGTGCCCAAGCTGGCTCCAGTACTGGAGCCCATGTTCCGGCAAATCCTGCGCCACGGTAGGCCCTACGTGAATATCGCCATCACGGGGCAAACAGCGGCACATGGCAGCAGCGCAAGACGGTGGCAGGCAACCTATAGTCCGATGTGGAACGACAGTGGCAAGCCGAGCGGTATCCTCGCCATAGTGCGCGATATTACCGAACAGTACGAAACAGAGCAGCGGCTGCAACTGGCTATGAGAGCGGCACAAATTGGCGTGTGGGAGTGGTATGTTGCAGAGGATAGATTGCTGTTTAATGGCGAAATTGAACCACTGCTTGGCATACCAGCTCACCAGTTCAAGGGAGGGCTGCAGGCTTTCATTGACTGCTTTGAACCTGAATCAGGCCAGCAGCTCAGGACAGTTCTGCAAAGGAAAGAGCCCATCCATCTCACCCTGAGCTTCATCACTCCCTTAAATGAACGTCACTGGGTTGATATTCATGCCGATCATGTTGCAGCCACGGAATCCATCGGCCACAGAGTGATGGGCGTGATCCACAACGCGACGGCCCGGCGGCGTCAGGAGGAGCGACTCCATCAGGCCAACGTGGTTTTCGATACTACGGCCGAGGGAATTATTATTCTGGACAACAATCACCGTATCATTTCGGTCAACCCGGCTTTCACCATGCTGACGCAATATGATGCCGAGGAGGTAATAGGCCAAGATCCTGGAATCGTTATACATCCGAGACGCTATACCGACCTCGACTCACCATGGCATCAACTGCATCCGGACAATAATGCCTGGCATGGCGAAATGGCCTGTTTACGCAAAGATGGCAGCTACTTCTCTTCATGGCAGCAGATTAGTGCCGTCTACGACAACTTCAACAACACCACTCACTATGTAATTGCCCTCTCCGACATCAGCGCCATTCGCAAGGTGGAAGCCGAGCTGAATCATCTCGCTTATCACGATCCCCTGACCGAACTCGGCAATCGCCATCTGCTGCAGGAGCGACTGACTCTTGAACTGAAAACCGCACAACTCAACAACAAGCGGTTGGGACTACTCTTTATCGATCTGGATGGTTTCAAACTGATCAACGACAGTCTGGGGCACGGGGTGGGCGATGAACTGCTCAAGCGACTGGCAGAACGGATCCGAAATTGCCTGCAACCGAATGAGCTGGCTACCCGCTTGGGTGGGGACGAATTTCTGGTGCTCATCCCCTATCTGGAAGCACCTGACGAGCTGATAACACTCGCCAATACTTTGCTGACTGCGCTGCGTGAACCGGTCGAACTGTCCCATGAGCAGGTTGCTATCTCGGCGAGCATCGGCATCGCTATCTATCCGGACCACGCAACCACCCCTGAGACACTGATCAGTGCCGCCGACAACGCCATGTATGAAGCAAAGAGCCAGGGTCGTAACGGCTTCCAGTTCTACACCCCATATATGGCGGAACAGGCTCGAGAACGAATGCAAATTGAACAGGGATTACTCAAAGCTCTCGAGCTTGAACAGCTTTGTATTCTCTATCAGCCCATGACTCATCTTGCCGGCGGTCATCTGAGTGGGCTGGAGGCACTCTTGCGCTGGAAGCACCCCAATGAGGGACTGATCAATCCAGCCCGTTTTATTCCGGTTGCAGAAGAGTGCGGCCTCATCGAAAAAATTGGCGAATGGGTAATGCGCAATGCCTGTGCACAGGGAAGAAACTGGCTGGCCGCCGGCCTGCCGGTGCCCCGCTTGTCAGTTAATGTATCGGTGCGAGAGATGCGCTCACCCGGCTATGTGGAACAGGTCGCAACTATTCTTGCCGAAACAGGGTTTCCGCCTGAGCGACTGGAGATTGAAGTAACGGAAAGCATCATACAACGGGTTGATCAGAGCCTAGATCTCTTTACCCGGCTGAAAAATCTGGGGGTTCAAATTGCCATCGACGACTTTGGCACCGGATTTTCGTCGCTGAGCCTGCTCAAGACTCTGCCGATTGATCGCATCAAGATCGACCGGGCATTCGTGCAGGCTTTACCGGAGGACAAGAATAGCAGGGAGCTCTGCCGCACCATCATCAGTCTGGCAGACAGTCTGGAGATGGAGGTTACGGCAGAGGGTATTGAAACTCGAGCACAATATACCTTCTTGCAGTCACTTAACTGTGGTGAGGGGCAGGGCTACCTGTTCAGTAAACCGCTGCATGTAGAACAGATGCACGAACGCTTGCATTGCCAAAGCGTTCAGCAGTAGCGATATCAGGGAAACGAACGGCCAACGACTGGACAATCAAACTATTTTCCAAACGTCAGGGTAGGAACACCACCGTTATCCCGGTCATTGGCCATGCGAGTGAGCGGTGAGTCACCCGAGTAACGGGAGCCTGGCTCACTGAGGGAAAACCTGGCTCCCGGCTTTTTGTCCTGCCATGCATGACCAAGCTGCTCAGCAACCCGATCCCGTACAGTCTGTGACGGCTCCTGGTGTGTAATAGCAAACTCTTTGGGAGGCTTGTCTGCAAGAACAGGCGCATCAAACTGCCACAGGGATGCACAGAGCAACAGAGAGAACATAACAACCTCTATCAATCAAAAACACCTTTTTACCCACTCACCGCGTGAGTGTCACCCATTACCCTGTAACCAAATGTTGCTGTCTATCCAAAAGTCTAATTGCCCCCCTCGACCAAAGGTATAAGTTGTTACTTAATTATTAAAAGTATGTATTCAAAGGAGTGACAGATGAGCGAGAGCAAGGTCTACCCGGTCAAACCCCACATCAGCAGCAATGCACTGCTAGACAAGGGCGACTACGCCGCCATGTATCAGGCCTCCGTCGAGGATCCCGAGACCTTCTGGGGAGAGCAGGGAAAAATCCTCGACTGGATGAAACCCTATAGCAAGGTCAAAAACACCTCCTACGATCCGGGCCATGTCTCCATCAAATGGTTTGAAGATGGCCAGCTCAACGTCTCCGCCAACTGCCTCGATCGCCATCTCGCCGAACGGGGCGACAAGGTTGCCATCATCTGGGAAGGGGACAACCCCGCCGAAGATCGCAAACTCACTTACCGCGAGCTGCACGCCGAAGTGTGCAAATTTGCCAACGTATTGAAAGCTCAGGGGGTACACCGCGGCGATGTGGTCTGCCTCTACATGCCCATGGTACCGGAAGCAGCTATCGCCATGCTGGCCTGTACCCGCATCGGCGCGGTACACAGCATAGTATTCGGCGGCTTCTCGCCGGAAGCGCTGGCTGGTCGCATCATCGACTCGGGCTCCCGCATCGTGATCACCGCCGACGAAGGGCTGCGTGGTGGCCGCCCGGTACCACTCAAGAAGAATGTGGATGAAGCGCTCACCAACCCGGATACCCAGGTCAACAAGGTGATCGTGCTCAAGCGCACCGGTGGCAATATCGCCTGGCACAGCCACCGCGACATCTGGTGGCACGAAGCAACCGCAGCCGTCAGCAGCGACTGCCCACCCGAAGCGATGAATGCCGAAGATCCGCTCTTTATCCTCTATACCTCCGGCTCCACCGGCAAACCCAAAGGGGTGCTGCACACCACCGGCGGTTATCTGGTCTATGCCACCCTCACCTTCAAATATGTGTTCGACTACCACGAAGAGGATATCTACTGGTGTACCGCCGACGTGGGCTGGGTCACCGGTCACTCCTATCTGGTCTACGGGCCGCTCGCCAACGGCGCCACCACCATCATGTTCGAAGGGGTGCCCAACTACCCGGCCACCAACCGCATGAGTCAGGTGGTGGACAAGCATCAGGTCACCATCCTCTATACCGCACCGACCGCCATCCGTGCCCTGATGGCCAAGGGCAACGAAGCGGTCACCGGCACCTCCCGCCAGAGCCTGCGCATCATGGGGTCAGTGGGTGAACCCATCAACCCGGAAGCCTGGGAGTGGTACTACCGCACCATTGGCGACGAGCGCTGCCCCATCGTCGATACCTGGTGGCAGACCGAGACTGGCGGCATCCTCATCACCCCGCTGCCCGGCGTCACCGACCTGAAACCGGGTTCGGCTACCAAACCGTTCTTCGGCGTACAGCCTGCGCTGGTCGACAACATGGGCGAACCGCTGGAGGGAGCCACCGAGGGCAACCTGGTGATCACCGACTCCTGGCCGGGTCAGATGCGCACCGTGTTCGGGGATCACGAACGCTTCGAGCAGACCTACTTCTCCACCTTCCCGGGCCGCTACTTCACCGGCGATGGTGCCCGTCGCGACGAGGACGGCTACTACTGGATCACCGGTCGGGTGGATGATGTACTGAACGTCTCCGGCCACCGCATGGGTACCGCCGAAATTGAATCGGCGCTGGTGGCCCATCCCAAGATCGCCGAAGCGGCGGTGGTAGGGGTTCCTCACGAGATCAAGGGTCAGGGCATCTACGCCTATGTCACCCTGATCGCCGGGGAAGAGCCGAGCCGCGAGCTGCACAAAGAGGTGAAGGAGTGGGTGCGCAAGGAGATTGGCGCCATCGCCACGCCAGATGTCATTCACTGGGCGGAGGGGCTGCCGAAGACCCGCTCCGGCAAGATCATGCGCCGGATCTTGCGCAAGATCGCCACCGGCGAAACCGACAGTTTGGGGGATATCTCCACCCTGGCGGATCCGGGTGTGGTGGACAAGCTGATCCGCGAGAAGTCGGAAGCAGCCTGATCTCCTGCCAACTCTTGTTCAAAGCCGGCCTTGTGCCGGCTTTGTTGCTTCTACAGCGGTACAAACAGCCTGAGCCGCTGAAACTGGACGCACAGGGAGGAGCGTTCAATAAATAGTCAGATGTAGAGATTAGACCAGTAAAATGCTGCTAATTTTCACGAAATCAATATAATTGCGAAATCTGTGTGCCAGGGCACACCGATTTGCGCAGAAAATGGCTAGATTTCTGGTAGTCCACAAGATAGCTGACAGATAGCAGCATTATCATCGAGGATGCACTCAATATGTCGCAAAATCACCGTATTCTCCTGCTCAACGGACCAAACCTGAATCTGCTGGGCAAACGGGAACCGGGCATCTACGGCAGCAAGACGCTTGATGAGATCGTCGCCGATCTGAAGCTCAACGCCAGCGAACTCGGTGTCACTCTGGAACATCTGCAATCCAACGCCGAACATGAGTTGGTCAGCCGCATCCATCAGGCCATGGGTCAGGTGGATTTCATCATCATCAATCCAGCCGCCTTCACCCACACCAGCGTCGCCATCCGCGATGCGCTGCTGGGTGTCGCCATACCCTTTATCGAGGTTCACCTGTCAAACGTTCATGCCAGGGAGCCGTTTCGTCATCACTCCTATCTGTCTGATGTCGCCAAAGGGGTCATTTGTGGTCTGGGGGCCGATGGCTATCAATTCGCTTTAACCGCGGCCGTGCGCCATCTGCACGCGGCTTGATAATCACTGATCAGATAAAGAAGAAAGAGAATGCTAATGGATATCCGCAAAATCAAGAAGCTGATTGAACTGGTTGAAGAGTCCGGCATCGCCGAACTGGAGATCTCCGAAGGTGAAGAGTCCGTTCGCATCAGCCGCAACTTCGCAGGCCAGGTCACTGCCGCACCGCAGATGATCATGCAGCAAGCAGCCGCTCCGGTTGCCGCTCCAGCCGCCGCCCCGGTTTCCGCTGCGCCGGCCGCAGATGCCGCACCGAGCGGTCACCTGATGCGCTCTCCCATGGTTGGCTCCTTCTACCGCTCCTCCAGCCCGGAAGCCAAGCCGTTCGTGGAAGTGGGTCAGCAAGTCAATGTCGGCGATACCCTGTGCATCGTCGAAGCCATGAAAATGATGAACCAAATCGAGTCTGACAAGGCCGGTGTGATCAAAGCGATCCTGGTTGAAAATGGTCAGGCCGTCGAATTTGACGAGCCGCTGTTCATCATCGAATAAGGGAAATCGCCACCCATGTTGGACAAAGTAGTCATCGCCAACCGCGGTGAAATTGCCCTGCGGATCCTGCGCGCCTGCAAAGAGCTCGGGATCAAGACAGTGGCCGTTCACTCCACCGCCGACCGGGAGCTCAAACATGTGCTGCTGGCCGACGAATCCATCTGTATCGGCAAACCAGCCAGTACCGACTCCTACCTCAACGTTCCGGCTATCATCGCCGCCGCCGAGGTGACCGGTGCCGTGGCCATCCACCCGGGTTACGGCTTCCTCTCCGAGAACGCCGATTTTGCCGAAGTGGTCGAAAAATCCGGCTTCATCTTCATCGGCCCGCGCGCCGAGACCATCCGCCTGATGGGTGACAAAGTCTCCGCCATCGAAGCGATGAAGAAGGCAGGCGTACCGTGTGTACCGGGCTCTGACGGTCCGGTGGACAACGACACCAAGCGCAATGCCGCTATTGCCAAGCGCATCGGCTATCCGGTGATCATCAAGGCTGCCGGTGGCGGCGGTGGTCGTGGCATGCGCGTGGTACGCAGCGAGGCCGAGCTAGCCTCCGCCATTGCCCTAACCAAATCCGAAGCAGGCCAGTTCTTCAAGAACGACATGGTCTACATGGAGAAGTACCTGGAAAACCCGCGCCACATCGAAATTCAGGTGTTGGCAGACGGCCAGGGCAACGCCCTCTATCTGGGCGAGCGCGACTGCTCCATGCAGCGTCGCCACCAGAAGGTGGTGGAAGAGGCGCCGGCACCCGGCATCACCGCCGAAATGCGCAAGTTCATCGGCGAGCGCTGTGTGCGCGCCTGTATCGAGATCGGCTACCGCGGTGCGGGTACTTTCGAGTTCCTGTACGAGAACGGCGAGTTCTATTTCATCGAAATGAACACCCGTATCCAGGTTGAGCATCCGGTCACCGAGATGGTCACCGGTATCGATCTGATCAAGGAGCAGCTGCGCATCGCCGCCGGTCAGCCCCTGTCGATCACCCAGCAGGATATCCGCATCCGTGGTCATGCCATCGAGTGCCGGATCAACGCGGAAGATCCGGCCACCTTCATGCCCTCTCCGGGTCTGGTGCAGCGCTTCCACGCGCCGGGTGGTCTGGGCGTGCGTTGGGACTCCCACATCTATGCCGGTTACAAGGTACCGCCCCACTATGATTCGATGATCGGCAAGCTGATCTGCTACGGCGAGAATCGTGACATTGCCATCGCCCGCATGCGCCATGCGCTGGACGAGCTGGTAGTGGAAGGGATCAAGACCAACGTACCGCTGCAAAAAGAGATCATGAAAGACGAAAACTTCCAGCACGGTGGCACCAATATCCACTACCTGCACAAGAAGTTAGGTCTGTAAGGATCGCTGATAGAGACCCGATGACATTGCACGGTGGCAGTACCAACGCCCACTATCTGCACAAGAAGTTGGGTCTGTAAGGATCTCTGATAGAGACCGGACTTCCGGTGGAAGTCTGCTCCGCAAGGAGCCTCTGCTGAAAAAGGGCCATGGCGACATGGCCCTTTTTTGTTATCCTTGCGCCCCTCAAAATTGTCGGAGGCCAAGGTGAACCGTTTTGCTCTCGCCCGCCGGGAAGCAGCTTTCTGCCTGCTGCTGACCCTACTCTATTTTCTTGCCTGGTATGGCACGGCTTATCTGATCCCGGAAGAGATCGAATGCTGGGACATTCCCCTTTGGTTCCTGCTCAGTTGCGTGGCGATGCCACTGCTGTTCATCGCACTATGTGCCCTGATGGTGGATCGACTGTTTGTGGAGATCCCCCTCGATACCCCAGCCCCTTCCGGCAAGGAGTCATCCCATGAATCTTGAGCTGATGCTTCCGCTCTTCATCTATCTGGTGCTGGTGCTGGGGGTGGGTTTCTGGGCCAGCCGTCATAGAGCTGAAGGCAACTTCGTCCAGGAGTACTTCATCGGCAACCGCAGCATGGGCGGGCTGGTGCTGGCGATGACCCTGGTGGCCACCTACACCTCGGCCTCCTCTTTCATCGGCGGGCCGGGCGCGGCCTACAAGATCGGTCTGGGCTGGGTGTTGCTGGCGATGATCCAGCTGCCCACCGTCTGGCTCACTCTGGGGGTGCTTGGCAAGAAGTTCGCCATCATCGCCCGCCGGGTCAATGCGGTGACCATCAACGACATGCTGTGGGCCCGCTACCAGAGCAAGGCGGTGGTGATCCTCGGCTCCGTTACTATCATCCTCGCCTTTATCGCGACCATGGTGGTGCAATTCATCGGCGGCGCCCGCCTGCTGGAGACCGCCACCGGCCTCTCCTACCAGCAGGGGCTGATGCTGTTTGCCAGCTGCGTGCTGCTCTACACCATCATCGGCGGTTTTCGCGCCGTGGTGATGACCGATGCCCTTCAAGGGATCATCATGCTGATCGGCACCGGCGCCCTGCTGGCGGGGATTCTGGTCGCCGGTGACGGCTTGCCAAACCTCATCCACCAGCTCAGGGAGATCGACCCCAAGCTGGTGAGCCCGCAAGGGGCCGGCGACATGCTGACCCAGCCCTTTATGCTGAGCTTCTGGATCCTGGTCTGTGTCGGGGTGGTGGGGCTGCCCCACTCGGCGCTGCGCTGCTTTGGTTATCGCGACAGCAAGGCGCTCCATCGTGGCATTCTGATCGGCACCGTGGTCAGCGCCCTGCTGATGTTTGGCATGCATCTGGCGGGCGCTCTGGGTCGCGCCATCCTGCCGGGCATGGACAGCCCGGACAAGATCATGCCCTCCCTGATGATGGAAGTGCTGCCCCCCTGGCTGGCCGGGGTCTTTCTGGCGGCGCCGATGGCGGCCATCATGTCCACCATCGACTCCCAGCTGATCCAGGCTTCCGCCACTCTAGTGAAAGATCTCTACCTCAACTATCTGAGTCCAAAGCAGGAGAAGCTGGAGGTGCGCATCCCCCGCCTCTCCCTGCTCTGCACCCTGATCCTCGGCACTCTGGTGCTGCTGGCGGCGTTGCAGCCCCCCGAGATGCTCATCTGGCTCAACCTGCTCGCCTTTGGCGGCCTGCAGGCGGTGTTCCTCTGGCCGCTGGTGCTCGGTCTCTACTGGTCACGGGCCAACGGCCCGGGCGCACTGGCCAGCATGGTCAGCGGCATCGTCTGCTATGGGGTACTGAGTCAGTGGGGGATCAAGCTGGCTGGCCTGCATGCCATCGTGCCAAGCCTCACGCTGGCGCTGATGGTCTTTATCACGGTGAGCCTTTTAACGGCACCGCCCTCGCGGGAAGTGCGCGAGCTTTTCGGGCAGAAATAATAAAAATATAAATTAGGGGTTCCAAAACTATCCCCAAATAGGTGTTTTCCGGTTAAACTGTGCGCCAAGTCACAGAACGCAGCCGCTGTATGCCCGTTAAAGCCACTCGACAAGTCGTTACTCAAGCCCTGCAGCGGCTCGGTTATGCCCTGCTGCTGCCCGTCTCCATCCTGCCGATGGCGGCGTTGATCTACCGGCTTGGGCAACCCGACGTGCTCGATTTGGCGGTGCTCTCCCTCACCGGTCAGGCGATCTTCAGCCAGATGCCGCTCATCTATGCGGTGGCGATCGCCTTTGGCCTGAGTCGGCAGGAGCTGGGCGGACAGACGCTGGCGGGTGCGGTCAACTTCCTGCTGCTCAGTACCGCTTTCAATACGCTAGCCCCCAACCTGCACGCCGACATGATCTGCGGCCTGCTGGCAGGGCTCACCACTGCCATCATCTACCCTTGGGTTCACCAGCAAACCCTGCCCCGCTGGCTGCTGATCGCTAGGGGGGAGTTTCCCAGCCTGCTGGTGTCTGCCTTGGCCTGCCTGCTGATCGCCATTCCCCTCTCGCTGCTGTGGCCGCCACTGGAGCGCGGGCTGACCCTGCTCACCTCCGAGCTGCTTACCACGCCGTTTGGCGCCTTCTGCTACGGCACCCTCAACCGGCTGCTGATCCCGCTCGGCCTGCATCAGGTATTGGGCAGCGTCATCGGCCTTGGCGAGAGCAACCTGCAGGCGCTGGCCACCGCACAGCCACTTCATGAAGGGTATGTGGCCGGTCTCTACCCCATCATCATGTTCGGCCTGCCGGGCGCCTGTTTTGCCATCTGGCTGCACCGCCAGCGGATGCAGCGGCTGCCGCAGGGCGGGCTGCTGCTCACCCTGGCGCTCACCTCGGCACTGGTGGGTATCACCGAGCCCATCGAGTTTCTGTTCGCCTTTACCGCCCCCTGGCTGTTTCTCGCCCACGCCCTGATGACGGGGCTCTCGCTCGCCGTTTGCAGTGCGCTCGGCATCAAGGTGGGCAGTTACTTCTCCGCCGGTCTGCTGGATCTGGTGCTGAGCTATCAGGCAGGGGAGCACAGCTTCTGGCTCATTCCGGTCGGTATCCTGTTCTTCGTCGCTTATAGCCTGCTCTTCTATCAACTACTGGAGCGTGCCCCCCTCAGCATGCCGAGCAAGCCCATCGCGGTGGAGCATCCGCGCCTTGCCAGCGTTGCCCCCTCCGACCCGCAGATGCTGGCGATCCAGTACCTCAAGGTGCTGGGCGGGATGGACAATCTGGTGGCGATGAGTGTCTGTATCACCCGCCTCAGCCTGCGGGTGCGCGATATTTCACTGGTGGATGAATCTCGCCTGCTGGGCCTGGGCTGCCTCTCCTGGATCCAGCTCAACGACCACCAGCTGGTGCTGGTGCTGGGCCCCAGCGCCAGCCTGATTGAAGGGCAGATCCGCATGCTGGCGGAGCGCCAGTCGGTCCCCCTCGGCCTCAAACCCAATCAGGAGTCGGCCAGCCAGAGCAGCTGGTAACTCAGGCGAACGGCAACCGCTCGGCCACGAAATCCATCAGGGTGCGCAGGGCGGGAGCCAGATGCTCCCGACTCGGATAGATAAGGTAAAACGGGTTGGCCGGAATCGGCTGATCCGGCAACACCTTCTGCAACCGCCCCGCCGCCAAATCCCCTTCACAGACATGGTGGGGCAACAGGGCAATCCCCCCGTCATGAAGCGCCATCTCCCGCAGCGCCAGCAAGCTGTTGCTGACACAGGCCCCCTGCGGCCGCCAGCCACCCTCCTGCAATGGCCACACCGGCATGGCCGAGTGCACCAGACAGGCATAACGGCCCAGCTCGCTCAACTGTTGCGGCATGCCGTGGGCCGCCAGATAGGCGGGAGCCGCCACCAGATGGCGCGCCACCTGACCGATACGCCGACAGATGAGGCTGGAGTCTTTCAGCGGTGCCGCCCGCAGCGCCAAATCATAACCTTCCCCCACCAGATCGAGCTGTTCGTCACTCAGGGTCAGTTCCAGCACCACCTCGGGATAGAGGGCGCGAAACTCGGCGAGGATCCGGCCAAGCAATAGAGTACCGGTCGCCTCGGGGGCAGTGATCCGCACCCGCCCCGCCGGGGCCGAGCGCAGCCGTGCCATCGCCAGATTGGCGCTGCGGGCCAGTGCCAGCAGCCCCTGACAGTGCTCCACATAGAGCTCCCCCTGCGGGGTCAAGCTCAACCTGCGGGTGGTGCGCTGCAACAGCCGCACCCCGAGCTGGGATTCGAGCCGTGAGATCTTCTGGCTCACCGATGACTTGGGCATACCAAGCAGCTCGGCGGCCCGGGTAAAGCTCCCCTGCTCCACCACGGTGGCAAACAGTCCCATCAACTCCAGATCGACATTGTTCATATATTCAAACAGTCTTTACCGATTACCCATCTTAATCTTGATAATCAACCAGACTAGAGTGAGTGGCAATCCCGAACACCGCGATTTGAAAGGAAAAACCATGAAAGCCATTGCCCTGACTCACTATCTGCCAAGCGACCACCCCGACTGCTTTATCGCCGCCAACCTGCCCGATCCGGTTCCAGGCCCGCGGGATCTGCTGGTGCGGGTCACCGCCACCTCCGTCAATCCGGTAGATACCAAGGTGCGCTCCCCCAAGGCCAAAATTGAAAGCTCGCCCCGGGTACTGGGTTGGGATGCGGTGGGGGAAGTGATCGCCACCGGCAGTGAAGTTACTCTGTTCAAGGCGGGCGACCGAGTCTGGTATGCCGGTGATATCAGCCGCCCGGGCAGCAACAGCGCCCTGCAACTGGTGGATGAGCGCATAGCCGCGATCGCCCCCACCACCTTGAGCGATGTGGAGGCCGCCGCCCTGCCGCTCACCGCCATCACCGCCTGGGAGACCCTGTTCGAGCGCTTTGCCCTCACCCGCGAGAGCCGTGGCAAACTGCTGATCATCGGCGGCGCCGGTGGCGTGGGCTCCATCGCCATCCAGCTGGCCCGCCAACTCACAGGCATGGAGGTAATTGCTACCGCCTCCCGCCCCGAGAGCCGCGAGTGGTGCCTCGAAATGGGCGCCCATCAGGTTGTGAACCACCACAAGTTGCAGGAGGAGCTGACCGCCCTTGGCATCACTCAGGTCGATGCTATCTTCTGCACCAACGCCACCGCCGAACACTGGGCCACCATGGCGGGGTTGATCCGCCCGTTTGGCCATATCTGCACCATCGCCGAATCGAGCGAGCCGTGGGATCTCTCCCTGCTCAAGAGCAAGAGCGTCACCTTCAGCCAGGAGTTCATGTTCACCCGCTCCCTGTTCCAGACGCCGGACATGATCGAACAGCACCACCTGCTCGGCCGGGTGGCGGCACTGGTCGATGAAGGAGTACTGCAGACCACCCTGACCAGAACCATCCCCTCGCTGACCCCGATCACGCTGGCTCAGGCCCATGCCGAGGTGGAAGCAGGCCGCATGGTAGGCAAGCTGGTGATCGACATGAGCGGCTTTGCCAACTAAGCCCTCCAACGCACCATGATGGGATAAGTTCACCAAGGAGATGCCCCAAACGGGCACAACCAGCGGCACTCATGACAGCCAGTAGCAGGCCAACGTCCAACAATCAGCCAAAAAAGAGGCCATTTCGCGAGAAATGGCCTGAATACCTGAACATTGGGGTAACAATCACACACATATCCTTATGCAGGACATATTAGTCTTTGCATCTGGCGTGCCAACAGCAGCATGAATGCGCCAAAACGGCGTCAGTACATCCTTGAGCAAGGTGCCGACCTTGCTCTTTTTTTGTCTGGCAGACTGTTTACCAGGCAAAGGAGTGCAGATAAAAAAATGCCACCCGAGGGTGGCAGTGAAAGATGACGGAACTTGAGCAAAGCGTTCAGCGAAAACCGGTCGTCTTCGCCTGCATAGAGCAATACAGGAACCGTGCCAATCCGGCAAAAGCCCCCGTATCCCTCCACGTCATGGGCAAACCACGACAGCACTGCCCCATGATGGTAGAATCTCGCGGTTTCACATTTATGAAGAGTCGACGCCATGCCCTGGATACAAATTCGAATCAACGCCACTGCCAAGACCGCAGACAAGGTGAGCAACATGCTGCTGGGGCGTGGTGCCCAGGCGGTGACCTTTATGGATGCCAAGGATGTGCCCGTCTATGAACCCATGCCGGGCGAAACCCCGCTGTGGGGCGAGACCGAAGTGATGGGGCTGTTTGACGCCGAAACCGATCCGGCCCCCACCATCGCCTTCTTCCAGCAGATCTTCGGTGAAGACGTGGGCTACAAGGTGGAGCAGCTGGAGGACAAGGACTGGGTGCGCGAGTGGATGGATCACTTCCACCCCATGCAGTTCGGCGAGCGGCTCTGGATCTGCCCGAGCTGGCGCGACGTGCCAAACCCCGATGCGGTCAACGTCATGCTGGATCCGGGTCTGGCCTTCGGTACCGGTACCCACCCCACCACCGCGCTTTGCCTGCAGTGGCTGGACGGGCTGGATCTGGCCGGTAAAACCGTGGTCGACTTTGGCTGCGGCTCCGGCATCCTCGGCATCGCCGCCCTGAAACTGGGTGCCGCCCGCGTCATCGGCATCGACATCGACCCGCAGGCGATTCAGGCCAGCCGCGACAACGCTGCACGCAACGGCGTCGCCGACCAGATTGAACTCTATCTGCCGGCCGACCAGCCACAAGACGTCGAAGCGGACGTGGTAGTCGCCAACATTCTGGCCGGCCCGCTGCGCGAACTGGCGCCGCTGATCGCCGGCCACGGCAAAGCGGGCAGCCTGATGGCCCTCTCCGGCGTGCTGGAAAGTCAGGCTCCGGAGCTGGAAACCATCTACGGCCAGTGGTTCGAGATGGACCCGACCGCCGTCAAGGAGGAGTGGTGCCGCCTCTCCGGCCGCAAACACTGCTAAACATAGCTCCCGCTCTCAAGGCGGCAAGTCAACACCTTTATTAAACAAGAGCACCCGCGGGTGCTCTTGTTGTTTCTCCCTTTTCTCACTCTGGGGGAAGGTTCACGCTTCTCTGGCCAATGAGGGATTAACATCGTTCCTCCACATCATTGAGGCCCTGCCATGACCGAATACCAGAAGATGATTAGCAGCCAACCGTACAACTGCATGGCACCCGAGCTGGCCCAGTTGCGCCGGGAGGCGGCACGGCGCTATCGCCGTTTCAATCAGACGGAAGATGAGGCTGAGCAGCGGGCACTACTGGCGGAGCTGATTGGCGAACTGGCAGAGAATGCCTTTATCTGCCCGCCCCTCTACTGCACCTATGGCCGCCACATCCACCTGGGCAAGGACTCCTACATCAATATGGGGGCTACCCTGCTGGACAATGCCCCCATTCGCATCGGCGCCCATGTGATGATTGGGCCAAACGTGCAGATCTATACCGCAGCCCATGCGCTGGAGGCCGACGAACGGATTCAGGGAACAGAGACGGCGCTGCCGGTCACCATTGAAGACAAGGTCTGGATTGGGGGCGGCGCCATCTTGCTGCCCGGTGTAACCATAGGGCGAGAGGCGATCGTCGGCGCGGGTGCCGTAGTCACCAAAGATGTACCGGCCGGAGCTCGGGTAGTCGGCAGCCCGGCCCGGATCCTGCCAGCCAAAAACAGGGCATAAGGCTGCCAACCGGGTTGTATGCCGATATCGCCATCAGCTCACAACAGCCCCGACACCCCATAAAAAATAAAGCCCAATGTCACGAAGACGTTGGGCTGTTTAAAAAGGTGCTACGGAATTGCGACTCTCATCGCAGAAAAATTAGAAGGAGTGCCCTTCTAAACTGGCAGGGAGATATTAGCGAACACGCAAACGTTTTACATAGTGAAATACAACAGGATTGCGAGTTACATCGCACTATTTAAATAATTACCTGCTATGGCGTGCGAAGCCTCTTTGAGCCATTTATTTTCTCCAATTTCTCTGGTTACTATTCACGGTTAAACAAAAAAGCCCCGATTTCTCGAGGCTTTGCTTCTCTCAACCGCAACGTGGCCGAAAAGTCAGAAACGGCGGACAAACTCATCGAGCGGCAGCTCACGCAGTTTGCGTGCTTCCAGCATGGGAGTACCTAGATAGAGGAAACCCACCAGCTGATCCTCTGCCGCCAGTCCCAATCCCTTGTTGATCTGCTCGTCGAAGATAAACCAGCCGGAGCGCCAGATACCGTTGAAGCCCTGCGCCTGCGCCGCCATCTGCATCGCCATCAGGGCACACCCGGCAGAGAGCTCCTGCTCCAGTTTCGGCACCTTGGGGTGCTTCTGATAACGGGTTGCCACGGCGATGACCAAGGGCGCCCGCAGCGGCGCTTCGCTGCACTTCTTGATGCTCTCTTCATCTTCGCCACGGACACGGGCCGCCTCGGCCAGCAGCTTGCCCAGCCGCTCGCGCCCCTCCCCTTCAAACAGAATGAACTGCCAGGGGGTCAGGGTGCCGTGATCCGGCGCGCGCAGACCCGCCTTGAGGATATTGTCGAGTACCTCACCGCTCGGGGCGGGATCGGCGAGACGGCCACAGGAGTGGCGGTTGAGCAACAGGGTGAGGGCATCCATGGGCAATTCCTTCTCTGGGGCAATGATGGCGCTACCTTAGCACAGCACCGAATGAAGAAAACCCCTGAGGCTCAGGGGTTTATCGCACTAAAAAGGACAAGAGGGCACAGTTGGCTAGATGACCGCAGCCAGCTCGGCCCCTTGCCGGATGGCGCGCTTGGCGTCCAGCTCGGCAGCCACGTCAGCTCCGCCGATGATATGCACCGGCTTGCCTGCTGCCTGCAAACCCGCCTGAAGCTCCTTGAGGGGCTCCTGCCCGGCGCAGACGATCACCTGATCCACCGGCAGACACTGCTTGGTCTCGCCCACCTGAATGTGCAAGCCCTCGTCATCGATCCCCAGATATTGCACCCCGGAGAGCATCTGCACCTTGCGGTTCTTAAGTACGGTACGGTGGATCCAGCCAGTGGTCTTGCCAAGTCCATCACCCACCTTGCTCTCCTTGCGCTGGAGCAGCCAGATCTGGCGCTCGGGGGCGTCGATTTCAGGAGCCGTGAGGCCACCGCGCTCGCCAAGCTGTTTGTCGATGCCCCACTCCTTGAGCCAGTGATCACGGTGCCCATCGGCATCCATCTCCACCTTCTTCTCGACCCTTTTCTCCACAAGGAATTCGGCCACATCGAAGCCGATGCCGCCAGCGCCGATCACCGCCACCTTCTGGCCGACCGGTTTGTGATCCCGCAATACATCGAGATAACTCATCACCTTGGGATGCTCGATCCCCGGGATATTGGGGGTACGCGGACGGATACCGGTGGCGAGGATCACCTCGTCAAAACCGCCGCTGAGCAGGCTCTCGGCACTCTGGCGCTGGCCCAGATAGAGCTCGACGCCGCACTTCTCCAGCCGTTTGGCGAAATAGCGCAGAGTCTCGTGAAACTCCTCCTTGCCCGGGATCTGCTTGGCGAAGTTGAACTGGCCGCCGATTTCGCTGGCCTGATCGAACAGGCTCACCTGATGACCGCGCTCGGCAGCGTAGCAGGCAAACGCCAGCCCGGCCGGGCCAGCTCCCACCACCGCCAGCTTTTTGGGCTGGGGCACGCGGCCAAAGGTCAGCTCGGTCTCGAAACAGGCACGGGGATTGACCAGACAGGAGGCGCGCTTCTGCTTGAAGACATGGTCGAGGCAAGCCTGGTTGCAGGCGATGCAGGTGTTGATCTCGTCCGCCCGGTTCTCGGCCGCCTTGATGACAAATTCGGGATCAGCTAGGAAGGGGCGCGCCATGGAGACCATATCCGCCTCGCCACCCGCCAGAATCCGCTCGGCCACCTCTGGGGTGTTAATCCGGTTGGTAGTGATAAGCGGCACCTTGAGATGCTTTTTCAGCTCGGCTGTCACCCAGCTGAAGGCGCCGCGCGGCACGCTGGTGGCGATGGTGGGAATACGCGCTTCGTGCCAACCGATACCGGTGTTGATGAGGGTCACCCCCACCGCTTCCAGCGCTTTGCCAAGGGCAATCACCTCTTCCAGGGTCGAGCCCTGCTCCACCAGATCCAGCATGGAGAGGCGGAAGATAATGATGAAGTCGGTGCCGACCCGCTCGCGAATGGCGCGGACAATCTCCACCGGAAAGCGCATCCGGTTTTCGCTGCTGCCGCCCCAGCCATCGGTGCGTTTGTTGGTACGCTCGCAGATGAACTGGTTGATGAGATAGCCTTCCGAGCCCATCACCTCGACGCCGTCATAACCGGCCGCCTTGGCCAACGCGGCTGTAGCCGCGAAGTCGCGAATGGTACCGCGGATCTGTCGCTCGCTCATGGCGCGTGGCTTGAACGGGGAGATGGGGGCTTTGAGGGCGCTCGGTGCCAGACTGAACGGATGATAGGCGTAACGACCGGCATGGAGGATCTGCAGCGCTATCTTGCCCCCCTCCTGATGCACGGCGCTGGTCACCTTCTTGTGCTTGCTCACCTGCCAGGGGAAGCTCAGCTGGGAACCGTGAGGCACCAACCGACCGCGCAGATTGGGGGCAATGCCGCCGGTGACGATAAGGCCTACTCCACCACGGGCGCGCTCGGCATAAAAGGCAGCCAGCTTGTCAAAACCGCCCTTCTCCTCTTCGAGGCCGGTATGCATGGAGCCCATCAACACACGGTTGCGCAGCTGGGTAAAACCGAGGTCAAGGGGCGTCAGCAGATGGGGATAGCGACTCATGATGCCTTCCTCTTTAAGGCCAGGGTGCATGGAACAACGCTCAACACCCGGTTGCGCAGCTGGGTAAAGCCAAGGTCGAGCGGGGTCAGCAGGGTCGGATAGCGGCTCACGATGCCTCCAGTTAATTTTTTGTTATCAAACTGAGGCTAGAGTAAAGAATCGAAAATTCTTTTTCAAACAAATGTTTGGACAATTTTTCAGCGAACAGCCGTGCCCTGAACGAAGATAGGCGGGATCCGCCAGTCGGAAATGGCAATTTCGCCCGCAACTGGTTAATAATGGCTCTTCTCTACCCATTAACAGGGCGATAACGCGACTATGTCTATTTTCAAAGGTCTGGGTTGGTTGTTCCGCAGCCTGTGGCGCCTGCTCAATTTCACCCGGCTGATGCTGGTCAATCTGCTGTTTCTCATCGTAGTGCTGGTCATCGTCTTCAGCGTCAGCCAGAAAGAGGCTCCCAAGGCGCCCATCGAAGGGGCGCTGACCCTCAATCTCAACGGCGTGCTGGTGGAGCAACGCTCCCAGACAGATCCCACCGTACAACTGCTGCGCCAGATGGACAGCAGCGACGAGCAGCCGAGCGAGATCGTTCTTTCCGACCTGCTGTGGGCCATCAAGAGTGCCAAGGATGACGAGCGCATCAAGGCGCTGGTGATCAAGCCACAAGGGCTGCAGGGAGCCAACTTCACCAAACTGCAGGAGGTGGCGAGTGCCATCGACTCCTTCCGGGAGAGCGGCAAACCGGTGATCGCCATGGCCGACTTCTACACTCAAGGCCAGTACCTGCTGGCGGCCCACGCCGATCACGTGCTGCTCAACCAGAGTGGAGCCGTGGTAATAGAGGGGCTTGGGGTCTACCAGACCTACTTCAAGTCGGCGCTGGAGAAGCTCAACATCACCCCGCATGTATTCAAGGTCGGCACCTACAAATCCTTCGTCGAGCCCTATACCCGTGACGAGATGTCCCCCGAGAGCAAAGAGGCGAACCAGCGCTGGCTGGATCAGCTGTGGCAATCCTATGTGACTGACGTAGCCGAGCAGCGGGAGATCGAACCCGATGCGGTCGCGCCGGGCAAGGAGCGCTTCCTCGAGCTGCTGCGCAAGGCCGGTGGCAATGCCGCCAACTACGCCCTCGACAACGGTCTGGTGGATCAGCTGGCCACCCGCGACGAGATGACCCAGGCGGTCATTAAAGAGGTGGGTGAAGCGGACGACCACGGCTGGAAAGGGGTCGGCCTGAAAGAGTATCTGGCTGCCATTCCGGAACAATATCCCCAGAGCGGCAAGGATGAGGTGGGTCTGGTGGTCGCCAGCGGCGCCATCATGGATGGCGTACAGCCTGCCGGTACCATAGGCGGTGATAGCCTCTCCGACCTGCTGGCCGATGCCCGCCGCGATGACAAGGTCAAAGCCGTAGTCCTGCGGGTCGACAGCCCGGGCGGCAGCGCCTTCGCCGCCGAGCAGATCCGCGCCGAGCTGCTGGCCCTGAAACAGGCAGGCAAACCGGTAGTGGTCTCCATGGGCAGCTATGCCGCATCCGGTGGCTACTGGATCTCCGCCGATGCGGACAAGATCTTCGCCTCCCCCACCACCCTCACCGGCTCCATCGGGGTATTCGGCATGTTCGCCACCATCGACAAGGCGTTGGCCCAGTTCGGGGTGCATACCGACGGGGTTGGCACCACAGATTACGTCGGCGTCGGCCCGACCCGCGCCCTGCCGGATCACGTCGGTCAGGCAATCCAGCTGAGCGTGGAAGATACCTACCAGCGCTTCATCGGTCTGGTCAGCAAGGGCCGTGGTCTGAGCCCGGAAGAGGCCGAAAAAGCGGCCGAAGGTCGGGTCTGGACCGGCGAAGATGCCAAGGCCCTGGGTCTGGTGGACGAGTTCGGCAATCTGGATGACGCCATCAAGGCCGCCGCCGAACTGGCCAACCTAAAGGAGTGGCAGGTGACCCCCATCGAGCAGGAGGAGTCCACCAAGGACAAGTTCCTGCGCCAGCTGTTTGACAGCAGTGCCCAAATGTTAGCTCCCCAGTTGCAAAGCTGGCTGCCGGCTGGATTTGGCAAGGCATTGGTGGAAGTGAACCGCAGTCTCGACCCGCTCACCCGCTTCAACGATCCGCAAGGCACCTACGCCTTCTGCCCGGTCTGCGTGCAGTAAGCAAGCGGTGACTCCCCCATAAAAAACGGCGACCAGATGGTCGCCGTTTTCTTTATTCAGCCAGTGCGCGCGGCACCGCCAACTTGCTCAATCAGGGATTGAGACGGGTCGGCATACCGGTACGCTGTTCAAGCACCTGCTTGACCACGTTGGAGTCAGACTCGGCGTGAGCGATGAAGCGGGTGATAGCCGGTGTCATCGGGAGCGGCACGGAGGCGGTGGAGTTGAACTCCTCCTCGGTGCGCGACAGCGGCTCGTGTACTTCCATGTAGCGACCGCCATCCGGCTCGACCGTGGTCTTGACCGGCTGGTTGACGAACTGGACGCGGGTGCCGACCGGCACGTTGTCGAACAGATACTTGATGTCGTCAGCGCGCAGACGCACGCAACCGCTGCTTACCCGCAGACCGATACCGAAGGTGGCATTGGTGCCGTGGATGGCATAGAGGTTGCCGATGTAGAGGGCGTGCAGACCCATGGGGTTATCCGGACCCGCTGGCCAGACTGCCGGCAGGGTCTTGCCCTGGGCGGCATAGCGGCGACGGATGTTCTCGGTCGGGGTCCAGGTCGGGTTGGCGCGCTTGCGCTCTACCTTGGTGATCCAGTTCTCCGGGGTGTTTACCCCCAGCTGACCGATGCCGATGGGCAGTACTTCCACCACGTTCTTCCCTTTCGGGTAGTAGTAGAGACGCATCTCGGCAACGTTGATGACGATCCCTTCGCGAGGCGCGTTGGGCAGGATCAGCTGGTGGGGGATGATCAGGGTGCTACCCGCCTTCGGCAGATAGGGATCAACGCCCGGGTTGGCTTCCATAATGTTGGTCAGACCCAGCTGGAAGTCAGCAGCGATCTGCTCCAGCGGACGGTTGTCCGCAGGCACCACGTATTCCTGGTTTTCACCGATCAGGCGGCTGTTGGCCGCAGGCAGACGGTACTCGACGGCGGCAGCCTGCTGGCTGACCAGCGCAAATGTGCATAAAAGGGCCGAAGCGGCAGTGCGAAGGGGATTCATAAAATTCCTGTGTGGTTTCCTGTACCAAATGGGCCGGGGGCCGTCTCATCCTCGGTCTGCCGGTGGCGGGTCAACCTGCCCCACGACGCCAATAACCGAGCGCGCATTCTTTCCTGAGTCGGCCAAAATTTCAACTTCCATATGTTGCTTTTCTTGTTAAAAGTAGCCGTTTTCGGTGTGACGCTTATCAACAGGGCAAAAGCCACACTGGCAAGTCGCAGCAAAGAGAAAGATGAATGGCACTGCCCGCCTGTCAGCGAGCCACCCGAGCCCCCGTCAACCACAGCGCAGCGCCACCTGGTGTCACGGTTGCAGCCCTAGCCGAAACGTTTGTCACATCCGGGGAGATAGACCAATGTCGAGGGAGGCTCTTTATTGGTATGAAGAGGGATAAAACCGTGCGTCGGCCACCCGCCGGTGCTGGCAGCCACCATAAAAAAACCGCTCCGAAGAGCGGTTAATGGAGCCACCAGGCAACCATAAAAGGGACTACAGGTAGTTGTCATTGGAATTACTGGACGGCTGCCTCTCCGGTGCCACTCTGCTCTTTGAGGAAGCTGATCCACGGAGATGCCCGACCGCTGACGTTGCCATTCTGAGCCGCCTGGGTGAAGGCGTTGAGGGCCTCCTTCGGCTTTTGTTGCTCAAAATAGGCGACACCGGTCAGGAACTTGAGATCCGCACGTTGTTCACCATTGGCATTGGCTGCCGGTTTGGCGGCCAGCGCCACCAGATCCTGATAGCGTTTGCTCTGGATCATCATGCGCGCCATTTTCAGCTGCAGATCGGCGCTCGGGGCCAGCTGGTAGGACTTGGCCAGGGTGTCGATGGCCGGATCCAGCTCCTTGGCCTGATGCCAGTAGTTGGCCAGGGTCTTGTAGTTGCTGGCACTCGGCTCAATCACCCCGTCCTTCATCCCCTTCTCCATCACCCGGGCGGCGCGATGGGGAATACCGGTGAAGGCGAGGTAGTTGGCGAGGCGCTGCAGCTCGGCGGCCTCGGTCAACATGCCGAGGTTGTAGGCCGACTCCAGCGCCGCCAGCGCCTTGGCATCGTTGCCTGCCTGCATATGCATGGCCGACAGCTGGGTCCAGTACTTCTTCTTCTCCGGGAACATGTTGACCAGAGAGGTCAGCACCTCGGTCGCCGGTTTGTACTGTTTCAGCTCGTAGTGAGCGCCCATCTTCAGCAAATACCAGGACTCCGGCGCTTTACCTGCCGACAGCTTGATCGCCTGATCCACCGCCGGGATCGCGTCACGGTACTGCTTGAGCTGCACGTGGGCGTTGGCTAGCGTGATATAGGCATGGGAGTTGGGCTTGTCATCTTTGCCCTGGTTGGCAAACCACTCCTTCATGGTCTTGATCGAGCCTTGATAATTACCCTCCGCCATATATAGCTGGGCCAGGTTGTAGCGCACCTGCTGGGCCACCGGTGGCGGCAGGCCGCCTGTCGCGATGGCATCGGCAAAGTACTTGGTCGCCTGACCGTATTTCTCCTGCTGAGCGGCCACGAAACCGAGAGTCTGCAATATGACCCCCTTGTCGTAGACCCTCTCGCCCGCGCCGGAGAGCGCGTCTTGCAGCTTGGCATTGGCCTCGCCGTATTTCTTCTCGGTGATCAGCTCCTGCGCCTTGTTGACCGCCCGATAGGCCCGATCCGACAGTGCCGGCTGCTCGGCGGCCCAACTGGCGGTGCTGAGCAGCACCGCCATGGCGACCGGGGCGAGGATCATCTTGTGTAACTTGTTCATCGCCACCTTCCTTAGTTGACCGCAAACTCGATCTCTTGTTGCATACGGCTCGCCTGCGGCTTGCCATCCACCATGGCCGGTTTGAACGTCCACTTGGCGATGGTTTTGCGCGCCTCTTTGCCGAGGTCATAACTGCGCGGCTCTTCCTTGACGATCCGCACGTTGCTGACGGTGCCACGCTCGGTGACGGTGAACTCCACCAGCACTTTGCCGGAGGCCAACCCCGCCAGTGCCGCCTTGCGGGGCATCATGGGCTCGAAGGTTGCCAGCGGAATGGCGCCGTTGTTGCCACCGACGCCGCCACCACCGCCGCCGGTGCTGTAGGCACCCAGCGCGTTGCCACCACCGATATTGACCGGGATGTCGAGCTTGGGCATGTCCATCGGCGCGCTCTCCATCTTCGGCCTATCCGTGCTGGCCACCTCCATCTCGGGAGGCGGTGGCGGACGCTTGGGCGGCGGCGGTTTGGGCAGCTCCCGCTGTTTCTCTTGCAGGGTCTCCTGGGGCTTGAGGCGGATGAAATCGGTCATGGTGACGTCATCCTTCTCCACCAGCTCCCGGTGATCCGGTGTGATCAGCTTGTTCATTCCCAGAAACAGAAAGAACACCACCACACAGGAGACCGCCAACGATATCAGGTATCTCATAGGTCTCTCTCCGGCATCAGCTGCTCTTGTCTGCCGCGATGGAGATGTTCTGGACACCGGCCATGCGGATCTGATCCATGACCTGCACCACCAGACCGGAACGGGATTCGTTATCGGCCTGGATCACCACGGCGCTCTCCGGGTTCTCGGCCCGCAGCCGCTCGATGTTGGCGCGCACCGCCCCCACCTCGACCACCCGCTTGTCGACCCAGACCTGACCGTTTTCGCGCACCGCGACCATGATATTGCCCTTCTTCACCGTCTCGGCCGTGCTGGCACTGGGACGGTTGATCTCGACACCGGACTCCTTGACGAAGGAGGTGGTGACGATGAAGAAGATCAGCATGATGAACACTATGTCCAGCATGGGGGTCAAATCGATAGCCGCCTCGTCAGCACCGCTGTCGCTGTAACGTTTTCTCATAGCAGAAACTCCTTGCTTGTTCTGTGCCCCCGGCAGGCCATGCCTCGCCGGGGGTATGCATCCTGCATCAACCGTGTTTCAGGTTGTCTTCCAGCTTTTGCACCGCCAGTTTGGCCTTGTGATCGAGCTGGTTGACAAAAAACAGGCCGGAAAGGGCGGCGATCATGCCCGCCATGGTCGGTACCGTTGCTTTGGAGATCCCCGATGCCATCGCCCGCGGCGAACCGGTGCCAGTGATGGCCAGGGTGTCAAACACCTGCACCATCCCGACCACGGTACCGAGCAATCCCATCAACGGGCAGAGAGCGATCAGTACCTTGATGACCGGCATCCCCTTGTCCACCGCCATGGCAACCCGAGAGACCAGCTCGCGCCGGATCTGCTTGGCAGACCAGGAGAGATGATCGGTGCGGGCCAGCCAGGTCGCCTTGGTCTGCTTCACCTGCTTGGGGTAGACCGCCATGAAATAGAACCAGCGCTCCAGCAACAGGGCCCACATCATCAGGGTCAGGAAGAACAGGGCGACCAGTACATCGCCCCCCAATCCCAAAAACCGGCGGACCGACTCGACTTCTTCAATCAACCAGAACCACATGGGTGACTCCTTACGCTGCGGCTTTGGAGGCGTGCAGACGTTCCTGATAACGGGCAACGAAACCGGCGCTCTGCTCTTCCAGCACCTGGATCAGACGACGGCTCTGGGTCTGCACAATGGTGTAGAGGAACAGCATGGGCACCGCGACGACCAGACCCTGCATGGTGGTCACCAGCGCCTCGGAGATACCGCCCGCCATCAGCTTGGGATCGCCGGTACCGAACAGGGTGATGGCCTGGAAGGTGGCAATCATCCCCACTACGGTACCGAGCAGGCCCAGCAGCGGCGCGACGGAGGCGATCAGCTTGATGAGGCTGATGCCCTTCTCGAACTTGGGCACGTTGCGCAGGATGATCTCGTCGAGCTTGGACTCCAGATCCTCGATATTGTCACCGCGATGGTTCTGGTAAGCCCCCAGCATGTCACCAATGGGGTTGCCCTTGATGATCTGATCGGATTTCAGCTGCTTGCGCATGGACGAGCCGATCAGCGACAGGCGGATACCGCAGAAGATGGCCAGCAGGGTACCGATGACCCCCAATGCCAGGATCACATAACCCACGGAACCACCCTGATCGATACGCTCCTTGAGGGTCGGTGACTGCACCAGCAGGGAGAGGATCACGCCGCGAGACGGGTCGATAAAGATGGGCTTGACCCCGCCACCGCCCTGTTCAAACTCGGCGATGGGAGCGAGCACACTCTTCTCCGGTTGCCGGGAGAGCTGCTCGAACTTGCCGGTCTCCGGCACGAAGGTGAGGTACTTGCCTTCGGAGACGGTATTGAACTCGCCGATCTGGGTGACGGTCTTCTCGGCCTGGTTGCCTTCGCCATAGACCACGGTCACCGGGATCTGGCTCACCTTGCCACCGTCCACCATGCGGCTGAGGGTGGTGGTCCAGAACGCTTCCAGATCATCGCTGGAGGGGAGCTCTTTACTCTCGGCCAGACGGGTTAGCAGGGCGGATTGCTCCGGATGCTCGACCCGACGAGCGGAGGCGTTGAAGATCCCCTTGAACTCCCCGGCAAACTGACGCAGCACACCAAACATTTCGCCCATGTTGCCGGAACGCTGGCGCAGGGTTTCGGTCAGTTCGGTCAGCTGCTTGTCGTTGGCATCAAAGGTCGCCTTGAGCTGCTCGCCCTTGGCTGTTTCGGCAGCCAGCTCGGCCTTGGCCTTGGCCAGCAGCGCCCCCTGCTCGTTCTTGTCAGCCAGGAAGCGGGCTTCCCGCTCCTTGTTGAGTTGGGATTCGCTCAGGCTGGAGGCCTTGACCTGGTTCAGCAGCGCATTGAGATCCACCGGTTTTTCGGCGGCGGTCACCGGCAGGGTGACCAGGGTTGCTCCCGCAATCAGGGAGGCAATAGCAAGTTTGATTCCTTTCATGATGCTTTCTCCGCAGTTTGAACCGGCAGCTTGATCAGCGCGGGAGGCGCCTGCTTCTTGGCGATGCGAAGGCCCTGTTCAACCGCACTGCGATACTCCTGGGGCAACTCTTCCCACTGGCGAGTCTTCTTGTTCCACATCCCGGTTTCATTGCCATCCGGGGATTGATAAAGCAGCGCGATGCGGCCAACGCGCAGGAACTCGTAGGTCTTCTCGCTGCCATCCTTGTCCAGGCTCGCCTTGTAGGCCTCAATGGTGCGGCTGAAGCCCTCCTCGATCTGGTAGGCCTCCAGGATCTTGCGGTATTTCTCGGAGATGGTGACATCGGCCCGGTTCATCAGGTCGGTCAGAGCCGCCACGCGGTCCTCGCGCTCGACCTTCTGGAACGGCAGATCCAGTGACACAAACAGCTCAAGGGAGTCGATCATCTTGAGCATCAAGGGCACCACTTCGGTGCTGGTCTGATCAATCTGGGCGATCTGCTTTTGCATCGACGCCAGCTCGGCGCTCTGGGACTCGACCATCTTGCTCACCTGCTCGTTGTAGGTGCGCAGACTGTCGACCTGACGCAGGGCAGCCTTGTACTGGGCCAGTGCGGATTCGGCAGATTCGGCATAGCTGTCGATCTTCTGCTGGGAAACTTTGGATGCGTTGTCGGTGGCGGCTTGAGCGTCCACGGCCTGACCGGCAGTGGCGGCACTCAGATTGAAGCTGGTCAACAAGGCGGCCGAAACCAGGCTGCCAAGGAGCGCTTTCTTCATTGTAATGGTCCTTGTCTTCATAGGATTACCCTATCTCCGTAACTTCCTTGGACGTTGGGCACAGCCGGCCCGACCGGGCCGGCTGAGGTTGTATATCAACGGGGTTGATTAGAACTTCTGGGTGTAGTCGATGTAGTAGACCCGTCCGTCAATGCTGTAGAGGTATTCATCGTAGGTGTAACCATCATTTGACAGGGAAGGTCCGCGGTTGAACATGTTCTTCACGCCGGTCTGGATCTTGGCATTCCAGCTGGTATCGACCGCGACGTTCAGGTTCCAGATGGTGTTGGAAGCGATATGGCCCTCTTCCTTGCCATCCACATAGTCCTGGCTCTGGGAGTCGATATAGTTGGTGCTTAGGTAGGTATCCAGATTCCACAGCTGCGGGAAGTTGGCACCGATCCCGGAGTTGAAACGGAAGTCGGGTTTGCCATTCCAGCCCTTCTTGTCAACCATTGGGCCACCAGCAAACAGACCTTCCTCATATTTCAGGATGTAGCTGCTGCCAAAGTCGTAACGCAGGGTGAAGGAGTTGAAGTCGTACTTGTAGTCCGCCTTGAAGTCGATACCACTGGTCTTGAGTTGCCCCAGGTTGACCATGCCGGCATAGACCTTCTCGACATCGCCGTTGGCGTCACGAATGACGTTCGGGTTGCTGCCGGTATTGAGCTCCTGATAGAACTGGGTCTGGGTGGTAGCCAGCTGGATCACGTCATCAATCTTGATGTAGTAGTAATCGAGCGACAGGTTCAGATTGTCCAGCGGATTGTAGGCCGCCCCGATAGTGAAGGTATTGGCGGTCTCTTCCTTCAGGTTCTTGTTGGATTGGCGCGTTGTCTCGTACTGCTCTTCGGAACAGTTGGCAATACCATTGGCCTGGCAGTAGACATAGTCCTTGGCAAAGTCCGCTGACTGGGCATCCGCCGCATAGAGATCATTCAGACCCGGCGCACGGAAAGACTGGGACCAGGAGGTACGGAACATCAGCTGGTCGAGCGGCTGATAACGCAGACTCGCTTTGGGCGAGAAGGCGCTGCCAAAGTCGCTGTACTTGTCGTAACGACCCGCCAGGTTCAGCTCGATCTGCTCGGTGATGGGGATCAGGCTCTCGATGTAGGTGGCAAACACATCGCGCACACCGCTACCAGAGTTGCCGGATGAACCCAGTACGTTACCCGCTTCGGACTGGCTGTCGTAGGTGTCGGAGTAAACCCAATCGTTATACTCGGCACCCAGATACCAGCTGACCGGGCCAGCAGGCAGTTCGCCCATCTCCCAACCCAGACCGCCATACCACTGGAAGAAATCCATCTTGGAGTTGCGGCTGGTGGTATAAGAGAGATCCTTGGTGGCATCAGCGGAGAAGCTGCCGTTGACGAAGTTTCCACTGTTTACCTGAGTCTGAACTGCCGGCTCCAATACATAGCCATTACCAATACTCTGGTTATCTGTTTTGGAGTACATGTAACCGGCATTCCACTCCAGATCGCCAACCGCCTCGGTCGGAACCACCCCTTCAAAACCCAGGTTCAGGGTACCGGTCAAGTCGGTCACTTCGTTGTCACGGGGACCGACGTTGTTGAAGCGGTAGTAAACCGTCGCAGCCTTGGCGGTGCTGAAGTTGTTGGCAGACAGGACTGCAGCACTTTCAGGGGTGGAGCCATCCACGGTGAAGGCACCGGCAGCAGGGGCGAAACGACCAAAACTGGTGACCCGGGAACCAATCATCTGTGGCACGAAATCTACATTGTCGTTGATATGGTAACGGCCGTTGACATAGACGGTGTCGCGAGTACGCGAGGCGGTCTTGGCTGCGACCTGGGCAAAGTCGAAGCGGCAAGCCGTACCCTTGGTGACAAAACCGGCGCCGGTGCTTTCACAGTCGACCCCATTCAGAGTATGGGTTACGGTCTTGCCAGTTGCCGCGTCTACTCCCTTGATATTGCGACCATAGAGGCTAGGAGACTCAGCCCCCTGCTTGGCCAGATAATCACGATCCTTGTAATAGATTTCGTCTTTGACATCATGCTCGTAGACCATCATCAGGGAACCTTTCTCACCCGAAATGCCGCTGACGATGGAACCACTCTGTTCGTCACCACCTTCCTCGGTCGGTGAACCGACGCGCCCCTGGAATGACAAGCCTTCAAAACCCTCTTTGAGGATCACGTTGATAACGCCACCGATGGCATCAGAACCATACAGGGCAGAGCCACCGTCCAGGTTGACTTCCACCCGCTCAACGGCCGCCATGGGGATGGTGTTGAGGTTGATGGCGGTGCCCCCCATGGAGGGAGAACCGGCGATACGCTTGCCATTGAGCAGCACCAGTGTGCGATCTTCACCAAGGCCACGCAGCCCTACGGTGGCTTGTGACTGGGCAGAGCTACCGGAGGATGGGGAGAAACCACCAAAGGAGTTGTAGGAGGCCTGTTTCAGATAATCAGCCACAGTCTGCTGGCCAGACTGTTCAATTTGGGCCTTGCTGACAGAGACAACCGGAGTCGCCCCCTCAACATCAACACGAGAGATACGGGAGCCAGTGACTTTGATTTTCTGCAGTTTTTCGACGTTCTGCCCTTCTTCGGCAGATACGGATGGGGCCGCCGCAAGGCTCGCCAAGGCGAACGCAATCGCAGCAGAGATTCTGCTCTTCCTAAGCATCGCTTATATCCTTCCTGGTTGTTTATTGTTTGCTTCCTGATACCGCCCTCTTTGGAGCGATGCGTAAGGCTTATCAATCTTTGACTGGCGACGTCAATGGAGTGGGGGGATCGGGAGGGTGAGATGTGGAATAAGCGGAGTGTATTAATTTTGACCGGCATAATTAGTGAATAATTCTGCCAAAAACATCCCGCGCAATGTGAAATCGTTGTTAAAACATGTAAAAGACGCTGAATTAAAAGTTGATGAACTTATTTGTTTACGTGCTGTCTCTTTATATCTTATTTCGATTTATTGGCAAAAATAAGAATAAAACTCTATTTTAATTATTATTGTGACTGACCACTCCGATGGGGGAGATAGATAAATTTGTCGAGATGATATCGTTTTCCCTTCTTTGGCAGCAGAAAGAAAAGCACTTAAAATTCAATCGCATAAATAAACACAAGATTCAAACAAACAGCTGTTTATATTTTTTAAAATAATGTTGAGCAGTAGCGTTTTGTTTTGATTTTCACTTTTCAGATAAAAAACGTCATTTTTCGGTGCTTTTGGTCTCAGCGGGTCATTTGTCCCAGTTTTCCATTTCCTTGTACTTGATTTTTGTTGCAGAGCTTTTACAGTGGCCAAGCGGATTGTCTGCTGTTTGGCAACCAATCCAGCGCGTAATGCCAGGAAGGACAGGCCCGTCACCGGATTTGACTGGCCGCAAAAAAGAACAACAAGGACGAGGTTCCACCATGCTGTCGTATTTCCTACGCCGGATGCTTTTGATCATCCCGACGTTTCTCGGTATCACCCTGCTCGTCTTCACCATCACCCGTTTCGTGCCGGGCGGACCGGTCGAACGCATGCTGCTGCAAGCCCAGGTTTCCCAGAATGAATCCGGCCGTTCCAGCGGCAGTAAGGGGGCGCAGGCCCTCTCAGATGAGCAGATCGAGGAGCTCAAGGCCTTCTATGGTCTCGACAAGCCGATGCTGGTCGCCTACTGGGAGTGGCTGCAGAAGCTGGCGGTGCTGGATCTGGGCGAATCGACCCGCTACTACGAGCCGGTGTGGGGTCTCATCAAGGAGCGGCTCCCGGTCACCGCCTTCTTTGGACTGGCGACCTTTCTGCTGAGCTATGCGGTCTCCATTCCGCTGGGGGTGGCCAAGGCGCTCAGGCACAACAGTCGCTTCGACTCGTTAAGCTCCATGCTTATCTACATGGCCTATGCCCTGCCCGCCTACGTGGTGGGGATCTTCCTCATCACCGTCTTCGCCTTCCATCTGGAGTGGCTGCCAATGGGCGGTTTTCCGGGGGACGACTTTGAGTACATGGAGAGCAGCTGGGATCAGATCCGCACTGTCTTTGCCCATGCCCTGCTGCCGCTTATCGCCTACGCCATCGGCGATTTCGCCATCCTCACCATGACTATGAAAAACAGCCTGATGGAGAACCTGTCGGCCGATTATGTGCGTACCGCCGTAGCCAAGGGACTGCCGTTTCGCAAGGCGGTCACCGACCACGCCATGCGCAACAGCCTGATCCCCATCGCCAGTCACCTGGGGTCTGTGCTCACCGTTTTCTTTGGCGGCTCCTTCCTCATCGAGACCATCTTCAACATCGACGGCATCGGCCTGCTCGGTTACGAGGCTATCGTCGAGCGGGATTACCCCACCGTCATGGGCATTCTGGCCATCACCTCCATGCTGATGCTGATAGGCAATATCGTCTCCGATATCTGCGTGGCCCTGGTTGATCCGCGCGTACGGTTTGGAGACTGACCATGAACCAGACCTCTATTGCCATGCCGATGCTGATATCACGCCATATCGTCTCCGATATCTGCGTTGCGCCTCCTGTTGATCCCCGAGTGCGGTTTGGAGACTGACCATGAACCAGACCTCTATTGCCATGCCGATGCTGATATCACGCCATATCGTCTCCGATATCTGCGTTGCGCCTCCTGTTGATCCCCGAGTGCGGTTTGGAGACTGACCATGAACCAGACCTCTATTGCCATGCCGATGCTGATATCACGCCATATCGTCTCCGATATCTGCGTTGCACCTCCTGTTGATCCGCGCGTGCGGTTTGGAGACTGACCATGAACCAGACCTCTATTGCCATGCCGATGCTGATATCACGCCATATCGTCTCCGATATCTGTGTTGCCCTCGTTGATCCCCGCGTGCGGTTTGGAGACTGACCATGAAGCTCAATCCGGTTACCTTGAAAAAACTCAAGCGCTTCAAGTCGATCAAGCGCGGTTACTACTCCTTCATTATCTTCACCACCCTGGTGCTGCTCTCCCTGTTGGCGGAGCTGCTGGTCAACAGCCGGGCACTGATGGTGAGCTATCAGGGCCAGCTGCACTTCCCCACCTATGGCGATGTGATCCCCGGTCAGCAGTTCGGGCTCGATTACGAGTACGAAACCAACTACCGCCAGCTCAAGGCCAAATTTGCCGCAGAGGGCCAGGGAGACTGGGTACTGCTGCCGCCGGTGCCCTGGAACCCCTACGAGCAGGATTTCAAGGAGGATGCCTACCCGCCCTACGCCCCCAGCGTGGCCGAGCGCCACTTCCTCGGCACCGACACCAGCGGCCGCGATGTGCTGGCGCGACTGGTTTACGGCTTTCGCATCGCCATCGGCTTTGCCTTTATCGCGCTGGCGGCCAGTTACGCCATCGGAGTCACCATCGGCTGTCTGATGGGCTTTCTCGGCGGCCGCTTCGACCTCATCCTGCAACGCTTTATCGAGATCTGGTCCCAGGTGCCGTTTCTCTACGTCATCATGATCCTGGTGTCGCTGGCCAAGCCCAACTTCGGCCTGTTTGTCGCCATCAACGTGCTGTTCGGCTGGATGGGGATCACCTGGTATATGCGCACCCTCACCTACAAGGAGCGGGCACGGGACTATGTGATGGCAGCGCGGGCGCAAGGGGCGACCACCGGGCGGATCATCTTCAACCACATCCTGCCCAACACCCTGATGATGATCGTCACCCTGGCGCCGTTCGCCGTGGTGGGCAATATCTCCACCCTGACGGCGCTCGACTATCTTGGCTTCGGGCTGGCACCGCCGACCCCGAGCTGGGGGGAGCTGCTCTCCCAGGGCATCAACAATCTGGATGCCATCTGGATCGTCAGCTCGGTGGTGGCCGCGGTGAGTCTGGTGCTGATCATGGTCTCCTTTATCGGCGAGGCGATCCGCGAGGCGTTCGATCCGCGCAAATTTACCCGTTACCAATAAGCCAGCCGATGCCAGCGCATCGGCAGGCGTCGGGTAACGAACAGTGATTAATGAAGGACGGGCCGCAGCCATCGGCGGTCCCGGGAGCAAGGGATAATCCCGTTATCAATCAAGACCCCCAGTGCAGGGGCCAGACCTGGAAGTCAAACATGAAAAATAAAATCAAATGGATAGGTGCTCTCTTTGTGCTGGTAAACGGATCCTGGGTCTGGGCGGCCAGCCTGCCCGCGGATCTCAAATGGGAGACCAATGAGACGGATCCTGTGTTCGCCTCCCCCAAGGCACTGCCGGGCGGCAGTCTCAATATGTTTGTGGAGAGCTTTCCGCTGACGTTCCGCACCGTGGGGCCTGACTCCAACGGATCGTTCCGCTCCTTTATTCTCGATAACCAGTTGCGACTCATCAGCTTCCACCCCAATACCGGCAACCCCATTCCGTCGCTCGCGACCCACTGGGCCATCGCGCCAGACAGCCAGACCGTCTACTTCAAGCTGGATCCCCGCGCCAAATGGTCGGATGGCAAGCCGGTCAATGCCGACGACTACACCTTCGGCTACGAGATGATGCGCTCCAAACACATCAAGGGGCCCTGGTTCAACAACTACTACACCACTGAAGTGGTAGCGGTAGAGAAGATCGATGATCACACCATTATGGTCAAAGCGGGCAACCGCAAGGCCAAGATGGACCTGCTCAACACCACCGAGCTGTGGCCCCAGCCCAAGCACTACTACAAGCTGACCCCCAACTGGGTGAAGCAGTACAACTGGGCCGTGGTGCCCACCACCGGCCCCTACGTGATCAGCGACGTCAAGAAGGGCAAGTCGGTCACCTTCAGCAAACAGAAGGATTGGTGGGCAAAAGACGATCGCTACAACCAGCACAGATTCAACATCGACACCATCAAGGTGCAGGTGATCCGCGACCACAACATCGCCTTTCGCCACTTCCTGAAAGGGGAGATCGATACCTTCGAGATGATCCTGCCCAACTGGTGGCATGAAAAAGCGGTCACCCCGGAGTACAAAAAAGGCTACGTGCAGAAGGTAATGGCCATGACCGACACCAAACAGGGCGGTCAGGGGGTGCACCTCAATGTGGCCAACCCCAAGCTGGCGGACGTGAACGTGCGCCTCGGCATCCAGCACGCCTTCAACATCGACAAGATGATCGAGACCGTGCTGCGCGGCGATTACGACAGAGCCACCACCTTCGACTCGGGCTTTGGCGAGTTCACTGACATCACGCTGCCGGAGCGGGCTTATGACATCGGCAAGGCGCGGGAGTACTTTGCCAAGGGCGGCTACAACAAGCCGGGGCCGGACGGCATCCTGCAAAATGAGAAGGGTGAGCGGCTGACGCTGGCGCTCACCTACACCAGTCAGGAGCACTCCAAGCGACTGACCGTGCTGAAAGAAGAGGCCAAGAAAGCGGGTCTGGATCTGGAGCTTAACCTAGTGGATGGCGCCACCGGCTTCAAGGTGATGCTGGAGAAGAAACACGAAGCGGCCTGGCTTGGCTGGGGCGGCGGCGGTCTCTATCCGCAATATTGGGAGTTTTTCCACTCCGCCAACGCCAACAAACCGCAGACCAACAACCTGTTCAACGTGGCTGACAAGGAGCTCGACGCGCAGATCGACGCCTACAACGTCGAATTCGACATGGCCAAGCGGGCCAAGCTCTCCCAGCAGATCCAGCAGCGCATCTATGATCTCGCCATCTTCGTGCCCGGGGTGCAGCTCAACTATGTACGGGCCAGCAGCTGGCGTTATGTGATGCTGCCGGAGGTGCCTGCCACCAAGAACACGCCGGATCTGCTCTACTGGCCGATGGACGGTTATCCTCATAGTAGTGGCGGTTTGCTCTGGCTCGATCCCAAGGTGAAGGAAGAGACCCGCAACGCCAAGGAGGCAGGGGAGGCGCTGGCGCCCATCAACCTGCTCGACAAGACCTATGCACGTCATTGATATTCAGGCCATTGCGAAGGGAGCAGCCGTTATGCCCAACACCCAGGCCTCCATTCTTGACGTACCGGATAACGGGGGGGAGTTCGCCGTTGATAGCGGCCAGCACCCAGCCCCAATCCTCGAAGTACGCGATCTCGAAGTGGAGTTCGCCGTCGACGACGGCAAGATCAAGGTGCTCGACGGGGTCAGCTTCAAGGTGGCCCCGGGTCAGACTCTGGGGATCGTCGGCGAGTCCGGCTGTGGCAAGAGTGTCACTTCACTCGCCATCATGGGGCTCTTGCCCAAACCCCATGGTCAGGTGGTAGCCGGCTCCATCCGCTTTCAGGGGGAAGAGCTGCTGTCGCTTGCGCCGGATCAGATGTACAAGGTGCGCGGCAACCGCATCTCGATGATCTTTCAGGAGCCGATGACGGCCCTCAACCCGGTGCAGACGGTGGGGGAGCAGCTGATGGAGGTGTTTCGCCTCCACCGCCCCGAGTATGACAAGGCCCAGCGCAAAGCCGCGGCCATTGCCATGCTGCAGAAGGTGGGGATCCCGGAACCGGCCCAGCGCTTTGCCGTTTACCCTCACAACCTCTCCGGCGGTATGCGCCAGCGGGTGATGATCGCCATGGCGCTCTCCTGCGAGCCAGACCTGCTCATCTGCGACGAACCGACCACGGCGCTGGATGTCACCATTCAGGCCCAAATCCTCGAACTGATGAAAGAGCTGCAGGCCCAGACCGGGATGGCCATCATCTTTATCACTCACGATCTGGGGGTAGTGGCGGAGCTGTGCGACGAAGTGGTGGTGATGTACGCCGGGCGGGCGGTAGAGCAGGCCGACGTGTTCGAGCTGTTTGACCACCCCCGTCACCCCTATACCCACGGCTTGATGAGCTCGATCCCGCGACTCGAGGATGAGCCCAAGAGCCTGCTCAAGACCATCAAGGGACAGGTGCCAGCCCTGCACGAGATGCCCGCTGGCTGCCGCTTCTCCAACCGCTGCCCCCATGCGACCGATCTCTGCATCAGCGCCATTCCGGCGGTGGAGCAACTCAATCCGCGCCACCATGTCGCCTGTCACTACTGGAAGGAGTTGACCCCATGAGCACTCTGTTATCGGTCAGGGATCTGAAACAGCACTTCCGGCTGGGAGGCGGGTTCCTGCGCAAGCAATATACGGTTCACGCGGTGGATGGCATCAGCTTCGACCTGAAACAGGGGGAGACGCTGGGGCTGGTGGGTGAGTCGGGCTGCGGCAAGTCCACCCTCGGGCGCAGCCTGCTCAAGCTGTTCGAGCCGACCGCGGGCATCATCACTTTCGAGGGGCGCGATATCACCGCCCTCAGCCCGAAGGAGATGCGCTCCCTGCGTCAGGAGATGCAGATGGTGTTTCAGGATCCTGCAGAATCCCTCAACAGCCGCCACACCGTGGGCCAGATCCTGGAGGAGCCCTTTATCATCCACGGTAAAGGCAACACTGAGCAGCGCCGCGGCTGGGTGCAGGAGTTGCTGGCGAAAGTGGGCCTGCCGGGCAGCGCGGTGGATCGCTACCCCCACGAGTTTTCCGGCGGTCAGCGCCAGCGGATCGGCATCGCCCGCGCCATCGCCCTCAAGCCCAAGCTGCTGGTATGCGACGAGGCGGTCTCGGCCCTCGATGTCTCGGTGCAGTCGCAGATCGTCAACCTGCTGCTCAGCCTGCAGCGGGAGATGAACCTCTCCATCATCTTCATCGCCCACGATCTGTCGGTGGTCAAACACATCTCGGATCGGATTGCAGTGATGTATCTGGGACGGATCGTCGAACTGGCGGATGCCCAGTCGCTCTATCTGGCGCCGCGCCACCCTTACACCCAGGCGCTGATCTCCGCCATTCCGGTACCGGACCCGCGCAGGCGCAGCCAGCGCATTTTGCTGACCGGCGATGTGCCCTCCCCCATCTCGCCGCCAAGCGGCTGCCACTTCCACCAGCGCTGCCCCCATGCGACCGAGTTGTGCAAAAGCAAGGCGCCCAAGCTTGAGGTGTGTGATGAGGCCCATCATCAGGTGGCCTGCCACACCCCGCTCGCCGTCGGTGGTCACGCTATCAGCGGCAACGCCATGAGCGGCGACAGCAGGCTGGAGCAGGCGAGCTAGGCGCAGCGAACAAACCCCAGGGTAGAAACAGACGAGGCGGCCATCAGGCCGCCTCGTGCTATCGGGTCACGCTTGTCTTATCGAGCCACTGCCGCAGCTTGTCAGGCAATCTGGTAACGGCCGGGCTTGTGGTTGAGTGTCAACACCAGATTACAGATAACCGCCGCCACGATGGAGAGCGCCAGGATCCAGGGCTGCACCACGAAAAACGAGGCGACAACAATGGCGCAATCAAGCCCCATCTGCAGCTTGCCCGCCCGGATGCCAAAACGATCCTGAATAAAGAGCGCCAGAATGTTGAAGCCCCCCAGACTCGACTTGTGACGGAACATGATGAGCAGCCCCATGCCAATCAGGGTGCCGCCGATCAGCGCCGCATAGAGAGGCTCTATCTTGCCGATCTGCAACACCCCGTTGAGGTGATCGGTCATGTAGGAGACCGCCGCCACCGAGACAAAGGTGTTGAAGGTAAAACGTGGCCCCATCCGCAGCCATGCCAGCGCATAGAAGGGCAGGTTGATGCCGAAAAACAGCAGGCCGAAGCTGATGCCGGTCACCTTTTGCAGCAGCAGCGCCAGCCCGGCAGTCCCGCCGGTGAGCAGGCCAACCTGATGAAACAGAAAGATGCCGAGGGAAACAAAGCCGGCCGCCGTCAGCAGGGCCAGCACATCCTCATAAATAGGATGAGCAGTGCGAATCGAGGTGTTGTCCATAACCTGTATCCAAGCGAAGTAAAGAGAGAGTGTCTGTCGCCTGCCGTTGCGGGCGGGCTGCGAGCCCTGTCCACAGGGCTTCGTTATGGGGTCCAGTCTATTTTTTGTGAAAAGGATCACAACAGTCAGGCTGAACGCCCCATTCTGGTGCCTGTCATCTGGCATTGACACCTGCTGCACCAAGATGCAGCATGCCGCGCCGACAGAGGCGGTTTGCCATGGCGCAAACGCGCCGGCTCTGCTACAAAGCGCGCAACCCCCTTTTCTCATCACTGTCAGGAGCCCCATGATCTGCACAGGACCCCAACCATGACCTATCTGGTCACCGGTGTTGCCGGCTTTATCGGTTTTCATGTGGCCAGCCGGCTCTGCGCGGCGGGTCATCAGGTGGTGGGCATCGACAACCTTAACGACTACTACGAGGTGAGTCTGAAAGAGGCGCGGCTGGCACAATTGGCCAGTTATCCCCATTTCCACTTCGAACGGGTCGATCTGGCGGATCGCGAAGCGATGGCTACTCTCTTTGCCCGTCATGGTTTCGAGCGCGTGATCCATCTGGGGGCTCAGGCGGGGGTACGCTACTCGCTGGAGAATCCGTTTGCCTACGCCGACAGCAACCTCACCGGCATGCTGACGGTGCTGGAGGGGTGTCGCCAGCACGGGATCCAGCACCTCATCTACGCCTCTTCCAGCTCGGTCTACGGCATGGACGAACAACTGCCGTTTAGTGCCGATCAACAGGTGGACCACCCGGTCTCCCTCTATGCCGCCACCAAGAAGAGCAGCGAGCTGATGGCCCACGCCTACTCGGCGCTCTACGGTCTGCCCACTACAGGGCTGCGCTTTTTCACCGTCTACGGCCCCTGGGGCCGGCCCGACATGGCTATCACCAAGTTCACCCGCGCCATCCTGGCAGGCGAGCCCATCGACGTCTACAACCAGGGCGATCTCAGCCGCGACTTCACCTACATAGACGACATCGTCGAGGGGATCCTCGCCGTCGCCGAGCTACCGCCTCGCCCCAACCCTCACTGGCATGCCGGCGAGCAGAGCCCTGCCGAGAGCGCCGCCCCCTACCGCATCCTCAACATCGGTCATGGTCAGCCGGTGCGGCTGCTCGACTTTATCGAGGCGCTGGAACAGGCGCTGGACAAGCCCGCCATCAAGCGGATGCTGCCGATGCAAGCGGGCGACATGCACGCCACCTGGGCCGACAACGAGCCCCTCCACACCCTCACCGGCCTGCGCCCAGCCACCTCCATCAAGGAAGGGGTTACCGCGTTCGTGCGCTGGTATCTCGATTACTACCGGGCTTCCTCCTGACTACATCGAGGCAACCCCTCGGTCATTGATGAGTTAATCAGATACCACTGATGTCCAGCGGGTTTTAGGATGGCTGAACGCACTGTCTGCGCACCATAGCGAGGATTTGAGATGCAACAACAGGAACAGGGTCTGATCGATGGACTGTTCGACCGCCTCAAGCAAGCGCAAGCCAGGGATAGCGAGCGAGACCAACAAGCGGATCAGCTGATCCGGCAACATCTGGCCCAGCAGCCGGATGCCCCCTACTACATGACCCAGGCGCTACTGATACAGCAGGCAGCCCTTACTCGCCTCAACGAGCGGATCAAGGAGCTGGAGTCCAGCCAGAGCGCCCCGAGCGGCGGCAGTTTCCTCTCCGGCCTGTTTGGTAGCGAAAACAACCCGCCCCCACGCTTCACTCCGCCACCGGTAACCGCTCCTGCCCAACCTGCGTCCCGTGCCAGCTCCTTTTTGGGTGGCGCCCTGCAAACCGCCGCAGGTGTGGCCGGTGGTGTGATGCTGGCCGACATGATCGGTGGACTGTTTCACCACAACCGGCCCGAGGAGATCATCGACATCGTAGCGCCAGCGCCCATCGCCAATCCGGTCGATGCCGAACCGGTCAGCTGGAATGGCTGGGATTCACCTCCCGATATTGGCAGCCGTTTTCTCGACGACGATAGCCAGAGTGGCGGCTGGGCCGACAGTGACGATAGCAACGGCGGTCTCTTCTAACCGTTACACAACCACAGGCCCCGCATATGGCGGGGCCCAACTCGATACGAAACCCATGACGATGGAAAGTGTGATGACACCACGGACCGGCAGCGGCATGACGCGATATAATCATCTCGCTTCGTGCCACCCGGGAGACACTCCCGACCCCAGGCGCTCTGTCCGTGGCCACGCCCCCCCATGACGACAAGGAGCTACCTCATGATCCGAACCCTTCTCCTGCTTGGCGCAGCCATCGCAGCCTATGCCCTGACCCAGAACCACACCCAGCTTCCCCTTATCAGCATGCTGATCCTGCTTTCGCTCTGGGTCGCCTGCGAAATTGGCAGCTTCTATCGCGCGCTTCCTCCCGCCATGCTGGATGAGCATGAGTATCACCACGACTTCTAACCCGATGAAAATGGTGTGAAACTGTCGACAGACCGTTAGTTCCATACCGTTTTGCTCTCTGAAATAAACCGGCTATAACAACAGGATCCACTGGGTTCGTGGCGATAGCTACCATGTTCCTCTATATCTTCTGTACTCAAGCAGGAGATCACCCATGGGGAACATCAGTGAAAACGGTCTGTTTTTGCTGCTTTTTTTGTCGTTGTTACTGGCAGGTACGCCGCAGGCGATGGCACAAGGCAGGGATTTCAGACAGGCCCCCAAGGCACTGACGGCGATCAAGCAGGGTCAACTGGCCCAGCAACACGGCAATCTGCAACAGGCCATCGCCCTCTACTGTGTCGCGGCCAGCACCGGCAACCCCGAAGGTTACTTCCGGATCGGTCGTCTGCTTGCCATCGGCCCCGCCTCGGTGCGCAGCGCCAAGCTGGCCAACAGCTACCTCGCCATGGCGATGCGCCTTGGTAACCGACAGGCTGCCCGTTACTACAACGCCCGTATCGGCAATGCCCCCATGGGGGATCAGTGCGGTGTCGGGATCCGTGGCGGACAGGGTGGCTATCTGGCACAATTCCCCTCCACCCCCTTCAATGTCGACACCTGGATTGCCCACCAGCCACCCGCAAAGCAAAAACTGGTCATCATGCTGCGCCACGCAGCCAAACACCATAAGGTGGATGCCAGGCTGGTACTGGCCATCGCCATTGCCGAATCCAATCTCGAAAGCCGCGCAGTTTCACCCAAGAATGCCCAGGGGCTGATGCAGCTTATTCCCGAGACCCAGCAGCGATTCGGGGTAACTCGTCCATTTGATCCGGCACAGAACATCAAGGGTGGCGTCAGTTATCTCAAGTGGCTGGATCGCCGCTTCAATGGCGACTGGGTGCGGATCTCGGCGGCCTACAATGCCGGGGAAAAAGCGGTGGAACGCTATGGCGGGATCCCCCCCTATGACGAGACCCGGGAGTATGTCAAACGGGTGCTCTACTTCGCTGGCCATAAACAGCCCTGAACCTGTTCGACTAGCTGCACGCTATTGACAAAAAACGTACCACCATTTGCGCAATCGTTTTCCTTTCGGTAGGATCCGGCGCTTTCTTGCCAGACCAACAGGTATCCCATGAATTTCATCAAACGTTGCTCGCGCCTGCTCACGCTGTTTGCACTCTTTTCCTCCTCCATCATGGCGGCCACTCCGGCGCCAGCACCCATCCTGATCCAGGGAGCGATGGACGTCGAAGTCGAGACGCTGGTGGCCGCCCTCAAGGACAAGCAGGAGCTGACCGTCGGCGCCTGGACCTACTGGCAGGGTACCCTCTCGGGTTATCCGGTAGTTGTCTCTCGCACCGAGGTGGGACTGGCCAATGCCGCTGCTGCCACCACTCTCGCCATGGAGCGCTTTCATCCGCGCCTCGTCATCAATCAGGGCACGGCAGGCGGCCATGATCCGGCGCTACACCGGGGCGATATCGTTATCGGTACCAAAAGCTTCAACATGGGGGCCTATCGCAGTGATCTGACGTCGGCCGAGCAGGGTGTCGACCCAAGCAAATGGCACAACTTCGAGGTCACCATGCGCCTGCGTGACAAAGGCAAGCTGGTAGAGCACTCCTCCTTTGGCGGCGATCCCGAGCTGGTTGGCCGCGCCCTTGGCATGGCCGACCGTTATCGCCACGGCCGCGTAGTTGCCGGCATCATAGGCACTGCCGATGAGTGGAACCGCCAGGTGGCCCGCATCAACTGGCTGCATCAGACCTACAACACTGCAGCAGAAGAGATGGAGACCTCCTCCGCAGCGCTGGTCGCCGAGGCCTACAAGGTGCCCTTTGTCGGCATCCGGGTGCTCTCCAATACCGATCTGCATGGCGAGGAGTTCGATCCGCAGACCGCCATCCACTGCCAGCAGCTCGTCATTGATTACGCAAAAGCACTCATCAACAGCTTCAACAAAGCCTGATGAGCCAGAGAGGCCGCCACTATGGCGGCCTCTCTGCTTTGTAAGCTCTATCAGACAGGACTTACCCCGCGCTCTCTTCCACAGCCGATATCAACCCCCCGGACATGCCCTGCGCCCATAGTGGCGGTAGTAGCCCACCAGATTGCTGACCAGAAACAGCCCCTCCATCAGCGCGGCGACCGGAGAGCCCACCAGCAGGTTGTTGACCAGCCAGCAGAGGGTGCCGAGCAGCATCCAGCGCCGCAGTTGGCGATCATCCGGGCAAAATGCGGCCCGGGTTTGCAGCAGGCTGGCCAGCAGCCCGATCAGTGAGAGTACGCCCTGATAGGTCGCCAGCGCAGCCGCAAAGGCCAACCCCATGAAAAACCACATCAAGATGCGGCGAACCAGCCAGATACTCACCAGAAAGCGCACGCTGGCCAGCAGCAACAGGCTGGCGGCCGACCACTGCCCGAGCAGGGCAAAGTGACCGGCATTGAGGGTGCAGGAGAGGGCCAGACAGGCCAGGATCCTGCGACGATCCCGCAACTGAAACGACAACAGATCGAGCAACAAGGCCAGGCTCACCACCAGTTGCGACCACAGAAACAGCGACATCATCCACCCCTCGTCCGTCATTTGGATGGCGCAGCATGAGGGGATGGCCGGAGAGCGGCATTAACCCGTGTTAATGCGCCTGCGGATCCGTGACAAGGTGACCGGGCTGATGCCGATGTAGTTGGCGAGCTGTACTTGGGTCAGTCGTGCAGGCCAGTGGGGGAAGGTGTGGCAGAGCTCCCGATAACGCTCTTCGGGGGAGTGGAGCAGCAAAAACGCCTCCTTGCGCTCCTTGTAACCGAGCTGCTGGCGCAGCAGGGCCATGCAGACCGGCTGCCAGATGGGCTCATCCAGCAGGGCGATCGGCACCTGCAGCTCCGTCAGCGCCTCCAGCTGATAGCGGGCGAGCAACCCCGTAAGCCAGCTGTCATAGAGCAGGCAGAGCTCCCCTTCGAAGTAGAACTCCTTGCAGCGCTCCTGCCCGTCCTGATTGTAGTGGCAGGCACGGGCGATGCCCGTTTCGATATAGAAGGCCCCCTCCTGTTCGGCCCCTTGCGCCAACAGTGCCTGACCGGCGCGCAGCGTCTGCCGTGGCAAACGCTGACAGAGGGCTTCGCTCAGGGCGGCATCCAATCCCATGGAGCAGAGAAAGGTGGCCAGTGAGGGAACTTGAGGAGATGGGATCATGACGGCTCCTGGACAAAACAGCAGCCCACATCATGCCCAAATTGCACGGCTGATGCAGCAAGGCGTGACCCTGTTGGCAAAGGGAGGACATAGCCGGGTGCCGCCTTTGCCCCCCCTCGTCCGTTGGTTTACAATCGACGGGTTTTTTGGAACCCGGTTGACGGCGTGTCGACCTGGCCCCACCACGACATCAGTCTGTTAATGCCAAGACATTAACCTGCTGAAAAGGAAGAGAATTAGCCAATGGCTCAATTTATTTACACCATGAACCGGGTCGGCAAGGTAGTGCCGCCCAAGCGTCATATTCTCAAGAACATCTCCTTGAGCTTCTTCCCGGGCGCCAAGATCGGCGTGCTGGGTCTGAACGGCGCCGGTAAATCGACCCTGCTGCGCATCATGGCGGGCATCGACACCGAGATCGAAGGGGAAGCCCGCCCGCAACCCGGCATCAAGATTGGCTACCTGCCGCAGGAGCCGAAGCTGGATCCGGAGCAGACAGTACGCGAAGCGGTCGAAGAGGCCGTTGGCGAAGTGAAGCGCGCCATGGCCCGGCTGGACGAGGTCTATGCGGCCTACGCCGACCCGGATGCCGACTTTGACAAGCTGGCCCGCGAACAGGGCGAGCTGGAAGCCATCATCCAGGCTCAGGGCGGCCACAACATGGAAAACCAGCTGGAGCGGGCGGCCGATGCCCTGCGCCTGCCGGCATGGGATGCCAAGATCAAGCACCTCTCCGGTGGTGAGCGCCGCCGTGTGGCACTGTGCCGTCTGCTGCTGGAAAAGCCGGACATGCTGCTGCTGGACGAACCGACCAACCACCTGGATGCGGAATCCGTGGCCTGGCTGGAGCGCTTCCTGCACGACTACGAAGGCACTGTAGTGGCCATCACCCACGACCGTTACTTCCTCGACAACGTGGCGGGCTGGATCCTGGAACTGGACCGCGGCGAAGGTATCCCGTGGGAAGGCAACTACTCCTCCTGGCTGGAGCAGAAGGACGCCCGTCTGGCGCAGGAAGCAAGTTCCGAAGCTGCCCGTCGCAAGTCCATCGAGAAAGAGCTGGAGTGGGTTCGTCAAAACCCGAAAGGGCGTCAGGCCAAGTCAAAGGCCCGTATGGCTCGCTTCGAAGAGCTCAACACCAACGACTACCAGAAGCGCAACGAGACCAACGAGCTGTTCATTCCGCCCGGACCGCGCCTCGGCGACAAGGTGGTGGAAGTGGCCAACCTGCGCAAATCTTACGGTGATCGGGTGCTGATCGACGATCTCTCCTTCTCCATTCCGAAGGGTGCCATCGTCGGCATCATCGGCCCGAACGGTGCCGGTAAGTCGACCCTGTTCCGCATGATGTCGGGTCAGGAGCAGCCGGATTCCGGCACCATCACCCTGGGTGACACCGTGGTGCTGGCCTCTGTGGATCAGTTCCGCGACAGCATGGATGACAAGAAGACGGTATTCGAAGAGGTCGCTGACGGTCAGGATATCCTGCGCATCGGCAACTACGAGTTCCCGAGCCGGGCTTATATCGGCCGCTTCAACTTCAAGGGTTCCGACCAGCAGAAGCGGGTTGGCGAACTCTCCGGTGGTGAGCGCGGTCGTCTGCATCTGGCCAAGCTGCTGCAGACCGGCGGCAACGTGCTGCTGCTGGATGAACCGACCAACGATCTGGATATCGAAACACTGCGCGCCCTCGAGAACGCCCTGCTGGAGTTCCCGGGTTGCGCCATGGTCATCTCCCACGACCGCTGGTTCCTCGACCGCATCGCCACCCACATCCTGGACTATCAGGACGAGGGCAAGATCGAATTCTTCGAAGGCAACTTCACCGAATACGAAGAGTGGAAGAAGAAGACCTACGGCGCCGAGGCCATCCAGCCGCACCGCGCCAAGTACAAGCGCATCGCCAAGTAAGCTGTCAGTCGGTACAAGCCGTACCATCGCAGCTGCGACCAACGTCACAAGGGGAGCTCCGGCTCCCCTTTCTGTTGTCTTTTGGCTTACAATCCTAGACGGATGCCTTTGCATGGATGTAGCACGATGACGACCCCCATAGAGAAAAAACTCACCATCCAGATCCGGGTTGAACCGGGTTGCCTCGGGCCGGATGGCAAGGAGCACATAGAGACCTTCTGTGCCGCTGCCGCCAAGATTTTTGCCGCTGTGGATCCCGAGCTGGTGAGCTGGGTGCTGATCCCCCGCTACGACAAGCAACTGCCGGAGCAGGAGTTCTTTATCGAGGGGCGCAAGCTGACCGAAGAGCAGGCCATCCTCTTTCTGCGCCGCTTCGGCCGCGAACTGGGTGAGGTACAAGACCGACTCGACTCGGTGCTGGCCCAGCTGGTCGAGCGCTACTTCAAAACCCTGTAAGCCCCCAATTTTCGATAAAAGGTTCTCTGCTGAGAACCTTTTTTCATGCTCAAAAAGCAAACGTTTGAATTTTTGCTCTATTCATTGATCTGCTTCGCAGATCCGGGGTTTGTAAACGGCGCCGCCTGTGTAAAAATGTGCGCGCTGTCACGGTATCAGGACGAGTCTGGTTACTTAACCGCCAGAAACAGGGCAATTTACCCCGCATGGATGGGATAGCCCGTTCCCCTGCTGCTTATTTCACGTCACCTATTGGAATCCAACATGAATCAACAACACCAAGCTGCCAATCAGGCCGCCGGGCAAGGATTGCTTGAGCGCCTGTTTGCCCTGCAAGGCCATGGCACTACCGCCCGTACCGAAGTGATTGCCGGTATCACCACCTTCCTGACCATGGTCTATATCGTGTTCGTCAACCCGCAGATCCTCTCTGCGGCGGGCATGGACACCCAGGCCGTGTTCGTCACCACCTGCCTCATCGCCGGTATCGGCAGCATCCTGATGGGCCTGTTGGCCAACCTGCCGATCGCGCTGGCCCCCGCCATGGGCCTCAACGCCTTCTTCGCCTTCGTGGTGGTCGCGGGTATGGGCTACTCCTGGCAAGTGGGCATGGGCACCATCTTCTGGGGTGCCATGGGTCTGTTGATCCTCACCCTGCTGCGGGTGCGTTATTGGCTGATCGGCAACATCCCGCTCACCCTGCGGGTCGGCATCACCGCCGGTATCGGTCTGCTGATCGCCCTGCTCGGCCTGCACAACGCAGGGATCGTCGTGGCCAGCCCTGCGACTATGGTGACCGTGGGCAACCTCACCTCCCTGCCCTGCCTGCTGGGTCTGCTCGGTTTCTTCCTGATCTGCATCTTCTCCGCTCGCGGCGTCCACTCCGCCGTGCTGATCGCCATTGTGGTCACCACGGGTCTGGGCTGGCTGTTTGGCGATGTCACCTTCAAGGGCTTTGTCTCCATGCCCCCCAGCATCGAACCGGTGTTCGGCAAGCTGGATCTGATGGGCTCGCTCGATATCAGCCTCGCCGGGATCATCTTCTCCTTTATGCTGGTCAACCTGTTCGACTCCTCCGGCACCCTGATCGGCGTCACCAACCGCGCCAAGCTGGCCGATGACAAGGGCCACTTCCCGCGCATGAAACAGGCGCTGATGGTTGATAGCGTGAGCTCCGTCGGCGGCGCCTTCATGGGCACCTCCTCGGTTACCGCCTTTATCGAGAGCAGCTCCGGCGTCGCCGTCGGCGGCCGTACCGGTCTAACCGCCATCGTGGTCGGCCTGCTGTTCCTGCTGGCGATCTTCTTCTCCCCGGTCGCCGCCATGGTGCCGGCCTATGCCGCCGCTGGCGCCCTTATCTATGTGGGCGTGCTGATGTGCTCCGAGCTGACCCGAGTGAAGTGGGAAGATCTGACCGAAGCGGTACCGGCCTTTATGACCGCCGTCATGATGCCGTTCAGCTTCTCCATCACCGAGGGGATCGCAGTTGGCTTTATCTCCTACTGCGTGATGAAGGCGGGCACCGGCCGCTGGCGCGAAATCAACCCCTGCGTGCTGGTGGTTGCCCTGCTGTTCGTCCTCAAGTTCTTCTGGGTCGATAGCCACTGATAATGACCAGCGCAATCCGATGGGCTCCCGACAGGGAGCCCATTTTTATTTGCCGGATCATGCTTCTCGCCCCTGCGCTGTGACGCGGGGGCCCGACAGTGCTAGATTGGCAGCCAGCTTTTTATCCGGCAGTTTCGTTAATCACAAGGACGGCAACCGTGGCCCAGCACTCTCCCTCTTTCTCCGCCTTCTCCCCCCTGCTGCAGGAGCTGGCCCAGCGCCATTGGCAACGGCTGATTGAACTGGCCCCCGACTACGGCACGCAGCCCGAGCCGGTGCACCAGACCCTGCTGACCCTGCTCGGTCTCTCCGATTTTGTCGCCGATTCCCTCTTCAAACAGCCTGAGTTGCTGACCGAGCTGCTCGCCTCCGGAGAGCTGGAGCGCTCCGAACGCTGGCCCACCTACCAGCATGATCTGGCCGCCATGCTCGCCGAGGTGGACGACGAAGAGGCGCTCAAGCGCATCCTGCGCCAGTTCCGTCGCAGCCGCATGCTGGTGATCGCCTGGCGCGAGCTGCTGGGTCACGCGGCGGTGGAAGAGAGCTTTATCCACCTCACCAGACTGGCGGATGCGCTTATCTGCGCCGCCCGCGACTGGCTCTACGCCAAGCAGTGCGGCGAGCTGGGCACCCCGATGGACGGCAACGGCAACCCGCAGCCGCTGCTCATTCTCGGCATGGGCAAGCTGGGGGGCGGCGAGCTCAACTTCTCCTCGGACATCGACCTTATCTTCACCTTCCCCGAGAACGGCTACACGGTCGGCGGGCGACGCGAGCTCGCCAACCAGCAATTCTTCATCAAGCTGGGCCAGCGCATCATCAACGCCCTGCACCAGAGCACGGTCGACGGTCAGGTGTTTCGGGTCGATATGCGCTTACGCCCCTTTGGTGACGCGGGGCCGCTGGCCATCTCGTTTGCCGCCATGGAGGATTACTACCAGCACCACGGCCGCAACTGGGAGCGCTACGCCATGGTCAAGGCGCGGGTGCTGGGGCCCCAGTGCGAACATGCGGTAGAGCTGGCCGAGATGCTGCGCCCCTTCGTGTTTCGCCGCTATATCGACTTCGGCGTCATCGACGGCCTGCGCCAGATGAAGGCGATGATCGCCGCCGAGGTGCGCCGCAAGGGGCTGGAGGGCAACATCAAGCTGGGGGCTGGCGGCATTCGCGAGGTGGAGTTCATCGCCCAGGCGCTGCAACTTATTCGCGGCGGGCGTGAGCCGGCGCTGCGGGTGCGCCATCTGCCAGAGGCGCTGGCCGCCATCGCCCAGTGCGGCGCCCTCGAATCCACCCATTGCAACCGCCTGCTGACGGCCTACCGCTTCCTGCGCCGGGTCGAGAACATCTTGCAGGAGATCGGCGATCAGCAGACCCAGACCCTGCCCACCGAGGAGCGGGATCGCCAGCGGCTCGTCGCCGCCCTCGGCTTTGCTGACTGGGGCGCCTTCATGGCTCATCTGGACGAGGAGATGGCGGCCGTCCATCAGGAGTTTGCCGCCGTGGTGGGGGAAGAGAAAGAGGCCCCCGCCCATCTGGAGCAACTCTGGCTCGATCTGTGGCGCACCGAGCTCGACGCCGCCGAGTTGGAGCAGCTGCTGACCGCGCAGGGGGTGGCCGAGCCCGTTCCGCTCTGCGGTGCCCTGCTGCGCTTCAAGGAGGAGTACAAGCGACGTCAGGTAGGGCCGCAGGGGCGCATCGCGCTGGACTGGCTGATGCCGGAGCTGCTGCGACTGGTGGTCGCCAGCGAGCAACCTGCCCGCCTGTTCGAACGGGTGTGCGAGCTGCTGACCCGCATCTTCACCCGCAGCGCCTATCTGCAGCTGCTGGCGGAGAACCCGGGCGCCCTGCGCCAGCTGGTGCGGCTGTGCGACGCCAGCCATCTGGTGAGCGAGCAGCTGGCCCGCTACCCCATCCTGCTGGACGAGCTGCTCGATCCCCAGCACCTCTATCACCCCACCCCGCTCGATCAGTACAAACCCCAGCTGCGCCAGTTCCTGCTGCGCATCCCCGAAGAGGATGTGGAGCAGCAGATGGAGGCACTGCGCCAGTTCAAGCAGGTGCAGCTGCTGCGCATCGTGGCGGCCGACATCGCCGGCGCCCTGCCGCTGATGAAGGTGAGCGACCACCTCACCTGGCTGGCGGAGGCGATCACCGAGGAGGTGGTCAATCAGGCATGGGCCCAGATGAGCGAGCGCTACGGGGTACCGCCCGAGGTGGCGGTGAGCGGTCAGCGCGGCTTTGCGGTAGTGGCCTACGGCAAGCTCGGCGGCATCGAGCTCGGTTACGGCTCGGATCTCGATCTGGTGTTCCTGCACGGCGGCGACCCCAACAGCTACACCGACGGGCGCAAACCCATCGACAGCCGCCAGTTCTACCTGCGCCTGGCACAGCGGATCCTGCACCTGTTCAGCACCCGCACCCCCTCCGGCATTCTCTACGAGATCGACATGCGGCTGCGCCCCTCCGGCGACTCCGGCCTGCTGGTCTCGTCCCTCTCGGCCTATGAGCAGTATCAGCAAAACGAGGCCTGGACCTGGGAGCATCAGGCACTGGTGCGGGCCCGCCCCATCTATGGCGATGACGCCATCGTTGCCGAGTTTGCCCGCATCCGCCGCGCCGTGCTGGCCAAGGAGCGCGAACTGCCGACCCTGGCCCGCGAGGTGCGCGAGATGCGCCACAAGATGCGGGATCACCTGCTCAAGGCGGGCGCCGGCGAGTTCGACCTCAAGCAGTCCCCCGGCGGCATGGTGGACATCGAGTTCATCGCCCAGTACCTGGTGCTGGCCCACGCCTGCGGTGAACCCGAGGCGCTCACCCGCTGGTCCGATAACGTGCGCATCTTCGATGAGTGCGTGCTGGCGGGGGTACTCACGCTGGAGCAGGCGGAGGGGCTCAAGCACGCCTATCTGGAGATCCGCAACCTCGGCCATCGCCTCAACCTCTCGGAGATCTCCCGCAAGGTGAGCGACGACCAGTTACTGACCGAACGAGGCCATGTGCTGGCAGTCTGGCAACTGCTGCTGGGGGAGTAATTCCCGCTAGCGGCAATGAAAAAGGGCCCGCACGAGGCGGGCTCTACATGGAGATAAAACGAAAGGCTGGGGCTATTTGAACAAGCCCTTGAGCAGCTGGTCGGCCACCCCTTTGACGGCCTCGTTGTCGGCCTTGTCCCCCAGCAGCTTCTTGAGGCCGCGTTCGGCCTCCTTGCGCGCCTTCTCCTCCAGCAGCTTGTTGTTGCTGAGCAGCGCCTTTACGTCGAGCTGGTAGCTGGGCGCCTGCCAGTGGCCGCCGATCCGCACCGGAATGGTGATCTCCTTCAGCTCGTCCACATCCTTGCCCCCCTGCCCCTTGCTGCTCTCGACAATGGAGGTGAGGAACAGGAAGTCGAGACTCTCCGGCACCAGCGCCATCTGCCCCTCCCCCTTGACCCGCAAGGCCGGGGCAAAGAGCTGGATGTCGTTGCTGCGGGCGATGCCGTTGGCAATCTGGAAGCTGGCGGTCAGGGCGCTGAAGTCGGTCTTGCGCGCCTCCTTCACCTGCTCGGCCCCCTTGCCGGTGAGGGTAGCCCGCGCCTCGCGAATCATCTCCGGCAGGTTGATGCCATGCAGGGCACCGTCGCTCAGTTTCAAGGTAACCTTGCCCTGCATCCCGTTGCGCAGTGCCAACTCAGAGAGACCACGCCCCTGCACCTGCACATCGAGATCGCCCTTGCCCTCCAGCAGATCACTCTGAGCCAGAGTCTGCAACAAGGGGCGAATGTTCACTCCGGCCACCTGCTTGTGCACCTTGTAGGTGGCGGGCTGCTGGCGCGCGTCGAGTACCCCGTTCGCATTTACCTGACCGCCTGCCACGGTCGCGCTGAACTGTTTGAGCGTCAGCAGTCCCTTGGCCAGAGCCACCTGCAGATCGACGGCGCCAAGATCCAGCCCTTTCAGACGCAGGCTGCCGAGTTGCAGCCGACCATCCAGATCCACCCCTTTGAGCGCCCCCAGATCCGGTTCGACCGTGGAAAGAGCTTCGCTCTTGCCGCTTACCGCTTTACTACCACCAGCTGCGGCATTTGAGGCACCAGCCGCCGGTTTGCCCTCTTTCGCTTGTGTTGGAGTGGCCGGTGTCGAATTGGCGAGCCATTTGTCGAGATCCAGCTTCTCCCCCTTGAGATCGAAGCTGATTGCGGGAACAGCGCCAAGCTGCACGCTTCCATCACCACTCAGCAGCGCCTCATCGGCACTCATCACCAGCTTGCTCAGGGTAATCAACTGCTTGTCGAGCTCGGCACGGGCAAACCCGGCCAGTTTCAGCTTCATCTGCGGGCGCGGCAGCGCATCACCATCCAGCGCTGCCGTCAGCAGCACATCGGAGAGCTCGGCCAGCTTCATCTCTTTATCGAGCCGTCCCTTGAGCGTTCCTTCCAGCGAGCCAGCCAGTAAAGCTTGCTGCCCCTCTACCTTGGCTCCTTTCAGCGCCAACGTGAGGTTGCTCCACTCACCAAGAGCCAGTCGGTCTCCCTTGATGGAGAAACTGTCGAGTCGCAGGGACGGGTAACTCAGACTGCCACTGAGGCTCAAGTCTTTCAGTTCGCTGGCCATCACCTCCTGCGCCAGCTTGACCTGGGTCTGCCCTTTAACATCGAAATCGAGCTTGTCGGCACTCCCCTTGGCGGCCAGCGTCACAGGTACCCACTGACCGGTGGCCAGCTGCCCCATATCGAGATCGAGGCGATCCAGTCGCAGCGAGGTGCCGGTGCGATCATCCTGCACCAGCGCACTGGCCTGGGAGAGCGCCACACCCTGCAAACTGATCTGCCAGGGCTTGTTATCAGCGGTTGGCGCAGGAGCTGCGGGAGCGACCGGTTCGCTTGTATCAGCAGTGGCATCCTTGAACAGTCCGCTCAGATTGGAGCTGCCATCCGCCTTGGTCTGGATAAAGAGATGGGCGCCACTCAGGGTCACCTTGCCGATCTCCAGTCGATGGGAGAGCAGCGACAGCAGGGCTACCGAGGCCTCGCCCTGCTCGAAACGGACCAGATCCGGCTCGGCAAAACCGGCCGGATTGCGCAGAGCGACCTTTTCCAGCGAAAGGCCGAGACTCGGCCAGAAACGCCAGTCAATCTCCCCCGCCATCACCAGTTCGCGGCCCGTGCTCTTGCGCACCTGTTCAGCCAGTTGGGGCTTGAATTGATTGGGGTCGATGAGGCTTATCAGCGTCACTATGGCCAGCAAGGCCGCCACGGCGATGCCGAGCAAGATGAGAACTATCTTCTTCACGATATGCTCCTTGAATCCGGATCCACTGCAGACTATACCACTCACCGTCTGACGAATGGCGTCTGCGGGACAAAAGTGGACAAGGATGAGACAGGGATGGTCGCTGCCAATCCCCATATCATCAGCAGGGATCAGGCTTGCAAAGGGGATTGCTGCAACCGCGCCATCGCGGAGCGCGTCGACTCGAAAGCAAAACGGGGCAAGGGGATATCGCTGATCTTCAGCCACTGACAGGCGGCCACATCGTCAGCCGGCTGGATGACAGGTTTTTCGCTCAGCACGATGGCAAAGAAGGTGTCACAGGTGTGATAGGTGATGCCATCGTAGGGATAGATATTGGGGAATGAGCCAAGATAGGTGCAAGGATGAGCGCTAACATCGAGCCCCAGCTCCTCCTGCAACTCGCGCACCAGCGCCACCTCCAGCGACTCGCCGGGATCGACAAATCCTCCAGGCAGATCCAGCAACCCTTTGCCCGGATTGCCGGCCCTCACCGCAACCAGCACCTCATCCTGCCAGCAAAGCGCCACCATCACCGCCGTCGCCACATTCTGGAAAAAATGAAAACCGCAGCCACAGAGAAACTCTTTGGGGCTGACGCTCTGCAGGGTTTGACCGCCGCATTTTGGACAAAACATGGGCTATCTCCGACGAAATAAAGCGCCATTTTACGCTTTCTGGGCCATTTTTTATGAGTGAAACAGACGGGGATGATTGGAAATTCAAGAGGAGGGGAATAAAACGGGGCAATTATCAGGCTATTTGCTGAATTGCTGGCAATAAAAAACCCCGCTCATTGAGCGGGGTTTCTTGTATTGGGTGCCTGGCAGTGTCCTACTCTCGCATGGCGAATGC
>NZ_JAAKVA010000014.1:0-128541 GCF_049175415.1 Aeromonas sp. 600527
CTATGTAGCTCAGTTGGTTAGAGCATCGCACTCATAATGCGGGGGTCACAGGTTCGAATCCCGTCATAGCCACCATCAATTTGCGGAAGTGGCGAAATTGGTAGACGCACCAGATTTAGGTTCTGGCGCCCTAGGCGTGAGAGTTCGAGTCTCTCCTTCCGCACCATTGATAGCAGTACCAAACAGACCAGCTCACGCTGGTTTTTTTGTATCTGACATTTGCCTCTCTCCGGTTGTCTCTCATCGCTGTATCACCCCCTCTTCCCCTTAAGGCCCCCTTCCCGCTGATTCCGAGCACGCCTTGCCACTCTCGTCTCCCTGCAACAAAAAGCGGCCCGTAGGCCGCTGGTATGAACATCCATCAACACGGTAGTCAGAACGGGAAAAACCAGGGAATAGCCACCACACTCACCGCCATCACCAGCAGGGTGAAAGGCACCCCGATACGGATAAAGTCGGCGAACTTGTAGTTGCCCGGTCCCAGCACCAGGGTATTCACTGGTGAGGAGACGGGCGTCATAAAGGCGGCCGAGGCGGCGATGGCAATGGTCATGGCGAACGGATAGGGCGATACCCCCATCTGCTGCGCCGTGCCCAGCGCAATGGGCGCCATCAGTACCGCGGTGGCGGTATTGGAGATAAATAGCCCGATCACTGCGCAGAGCGCAAACAGGCTGGCCAGCATCACCCGCGGCCCCATCTCCCCCACCGCATTGATCAGGCCACCGACGATCAGATCCACCCCGCCGGTTTTTTGCAGCGCCAGTGCGAAGGGGAGCATGCCGACAATCAGGATCAGGGTCGGCCAGTGGATCGACTTGTAGGCGCTCTCCATGTCGATACAGCGAAACTTGCCCATCAGCAGACAGGCGATCAACGCGGCAATGACGTTGGGCACCGGATCGGTCACCATCAGCAGGATCATCACCCCAAGGCAAATCAGTGCATGGATCGACTGACTGCGGGCGGGGGCCATCTCGTCCACCTCGGCCGGCAGTCCCATCAACAAAAAGTCGCGGCTGTGAGTCTGCAGTTGCCGGATATGGCTCCAGTTACCCACCACCAGCAGGGTGTCCCCCATTTGCAGCGGCTCGTCCACCAGTTTGCCAGCAAGAGCCTCACCATCGCGGCGCAGCCCCACCACACTCAGGCCATAGCGGGAGCGGAAGGTCACCTCCCGCACACTCTTGCCCAGCAGCTTGGATTCGGGTATCAGCGACACCTCGGCCATCCCCACCTCCCGCGCCTGACCGGAGAAGTACTCGCCACGCAGGATCATGGGCTCGAGCCGCGCTTCGCTGCAAAAATCCCGCACGTCCACCTCGGGATCGGACATATCGATCAGCAGCACATCCCTGGCCTGAAATTCACTGATCCCCGACACCGGCACCATCACCCTGCGAAACTTGCGCCAGCGCTCCACCCCGATAATGTGGGCGCCATAACGGGCGCGCAGTTGCAGCTCGTCCAGGGTATGGCCAATCAGGGGAGAGTCGGGGTGCAGCGCCAGGCGGCGGGCCCGACCGGTCAGCCGATAATCACGGATAAGATCGCGAAAAGTACGGCGCCCGGTCTGCTTGCCCTTGCCCTCCTCCCCCTCGCCCACCAAAGAGCCGCGCACCAGCAGCATGTAGAGGATGCCCAGCCCCAGGATCAGCCCCCCCATGGGAGTGAAATCGAAGAAACCGAAGCCGTGTATGCCGTGGCGCATCAGCTCGCTGTTGACCACCATGTTGGGGGGCGTGGCCACCAGCGTCATCATACCGCTGATAAGCCCGGCAAAGCCGAGGGGCATCATCAGGCGACCGGCCGGGATCCCCATCCGATTCGCCACACTCAGCACCACCGGGATAAAGATGGCCACCACCCCGGTGCTGCTCATCACAGCCCCCAGCGTCGCCACCGCCACCATCAGCAGCACCAGCAGCTTGGTCTCGCTGCTGCCCGCCACCTTCACCAATGCATCCCCCACCTGATAGGCGATGCCGGTGCGCACCAACCCCTCTCCGACTACAAACAGGGCGGCTATCAGAATGACGTTGGGATCGCTAAAACCCGCCAGTGCCTCCGGCAGGGTGAGGGTGCCGCTCAGCACAAAGAGGATGATGATCAACAGGGCGACCACGTCCATCCGCACCTTGTTGGTCATAAAGAGATAGATGGCGCCAGCCAGCAGACAGAGCACCCAGACAAGCTCGGAATTCAATGCAACCTCCTTTTATCACGTGATTCTCCTCCCGGATAGTGGACTCTATCAGACCACAGCCACGGCGCTATCATCTTGCTACATATCAATAAAGTCCGGCCCATCGGGGCACCATAACCCATCGGTGCTGGAATAGCCGGGCACCAGAAGCCATTTCTTTGATATGGGCCAAGCCCGGGGCGGACAAAAGTCCTGCCCCTCCTCCCCCTCACCCCTTAGAATGGCGCCCTCGCATACTAACCCTCATTACCAAGGATCAGAAAATGAGCATATTCGAGCTGTTCAGCATCAATAACACGCTAGTGACCATACCGCTGGGTGGCGGCTATGCCATGTCATGGATTGAAGCCATCGGCACTCTGTTCGGCCTTGCCTGTATCTGGTTCGCCAGTCAGGAGAAGACCATCAACTACCTGTTTGGTCTGATCAACGTCACCCTGTTTGCCATCATCTTCTTCCAGATCCAGCTGTACGGGCTGTTGCTGCTGCAGCTGTTCTTCTTCTGCGCCAACGTCTACGGCTGGTACGCCTGGACCCGTCCCGCCAACGAGCAGGGGGATACCCTGCAGATCCGCTGGCTCAGCAAATCCAAGCTCATCGTCACTGCCGTGGTGAGCGTGCTGGCCATCGCCCTGCTGACCCGCTATATCGACCCGGTATTCGCAGCGCTGGCGCGTACCTCGGTCGCGTTTCTCAACCTGTTTGGTGCCAACCTTGCCACTCCCGAGCCCTCCCCCGATGCTTTCCCATTCTGGGATGCCACCATGACGGTGCTCTCGGTGGTCGCGCAGATCCTGATGACCCGCAAATATGTGGAGAACTGGATCCTCTGGGTGGTCATCAACATCATCAGCATCGGTGTCTATGCGGCGCAGGGCGTTTACGCCATGTCGCTGGAGTACCTGATCCTGCTGTTTATCGCCGCCAACGGCACTCGCCTCTGGGTGATTACCGCCAAGCGCCAGCCACAAGGTCTGTAAGCCATGAGTCTGTTACCCCATCTCCAGTGCCGCCCCGACCAGATTGCCGAGCGGGTGGTGCTGTGCGGCGACCCGGCCCGGGTCGACCGCATCGCCAGCCAGCTCGAGCGGTGTGAAGTGCTGGGGCAAAACCGGGAGTTTCGCCTCATCAATGGCCGTTATCAGGGAGTGCCGATCACGGTTTGCAGCACCGGCATCGGCGGCGCGTCGGCCATCATAGCGCTGGAGGAGCTGGTGCAAGCCGGTGCCCGCTCGCTTATTCGGGTCGGCTCCGCCGGTGCCCTGCAACACGACATCGGCCTTGGCGACCTTATCGTGGTGGAAGGGGCGGTACGCAATGAGGGGGCCTCACAGGCCTATCTGCCCGCCGAGTACCCCGCCTGCGCCGATATCTGGCTGCAGGCCGCCTTGCTCAACCATGTAGCAACCGGCAGCCAGCCTCATTGGCACGGGCTGGTACGCTCCCACGACAGCTTCTATCGAGATGATGAGCAGGAGGTGTGCCGCTACTGGCATGCCCGTGGCGTGCTCGGCGCTGACATGGAGACCGCAGCCCTGCTGACCGTGGGTCGCCTGCGCAAGGTGCGGGTTGCAGCCGTGCTCTGCAACGTAGTGCTGTTCGAGCAGGATGTGCAGGATGGGGTCAATGAGTACGCCAACGCCGAGCTGGCCATGATGAACGGCGAGCGAAACGCCATCGCCGCCGCCCTCCACGCCCTGGTGCAATAAACGGCAAACCGTTAATCACGGCACATTCGACAGGAGGCGGGCTGGTATCCGGCCCGCGCTCTTGCTAGCCTCATGGCCCTCGTCATCGGTGCGACAGGTACGTCATGCAGCAACAGCCCTATCCCCTCGGTCGTTTTCACGCCGAACTCGCCAAACTGGAACCCCGCTTTGCCGCGGCGCTGGAAGCGTGCACCCTGTTTCTGCGTCGCTACCTGCCGGGCGAATCCATCATGCGGCAGGGGGAGCTGAGCGAGCAGCTCTATCTGGTCGAACATGGCCGGGTCTCCCTCAACAGCACAGTGCACTCGGGCCGCCGCTTCCAACTCGGCGAGATTGAGTGTCACAGCCAGATCTTTGGCGAGATGGAGTTCTTCAGCGCCACCCCGGTGCAGTGGAACGTGGTGGCCGAGACCGAGCTGGATGCCCGGGTCATCTGCGCCCACAAACTGGCCCAGCGCCTGCTGGCCGAGCCCGAGTTGACCCTCTTTTTCGCCGCCGCACTCGCCAGCGACTATCTCGATACGCTGGAGATCACCACCAGCCGCCTGCTCCACCCCATCGCCTACAACATCGCCTACGAGTTGTGGCGAGAACGCCAGCGCACCCCCATGCTGGGGTCACGCAAGCGGGCCCATGAGGCGGCGCGCTTCGGCACCACCGAGCGGGTTTACCGCCGCGCCCTCAAGGAGCTGGTCGAACAGGGCATAGTTGCCGACGGCAGCAATGGCCCCGTTATCGCCGATCTGGCCAAGCTGCGCGCCTATCTCGACCTTTGATTTCCATTCACCCTGTCAGGAGTCACCATGTCTACTCACACCTATCCAGCGTTCACCTTCTTCAGCCGCTTCGTTGCCGACATTCAGGCGGGCCGCAAGACCATCACCATCCGCGACGAGAGCGAGGCCAACTGGCAGCCCGGCCAGCGGCTGGCCCTGTTCACCAACCCGGAGCACCAGCCCTTCGGCACCATAGAGGTGATCTCCGTCAATGCAGTGGCCTTCGATGAACTGAACGACGAGCACGCCCGTCAGGAGAACATGACCCTCCCCGAGCTCAAACAGGTGATCCGCGATATCTACCCCGCTCTGCCGCCGCTCTATGTGATTGAATTCAAACTGATTGCCTGAGCTGGATTTGGCCTTTGCCGAGTGATGTGTTAATAGTGTCCTCTTTTGAATCATGGAGGTGACCCGAGTGTTTGAGATAGCGAGCCTGAGAGAAGGGATGATGCACGGGGTCGAGCTGTTCCAGCTGCTGCTGGAGATCATCTCCATCGCCTGTGTGGTGATAGGGCTTGGCAAGACCCTCTGGCTGGCGGCGCGGATGGAGGATCACGAACCCGGCTTTCCGCGCATTCGCCTCTGTTTCGGCAGTTGGCTCATCTTGGCGCTGGAGTTCCAGCTCGCCGCCGACATCCTGGCCACCACGGTCGCGCCAAGCAAGGAGGAGCTGATCCGCCTCGCCATCATCGCGGTGATCCGCACCTTCCTGAACTACTTCCTCGGCAAGGAGCTGGAAGCCCAAGCAGAACGCCAGCAAGACAAGGCAGAGCGCCAGCAGGAACAACGCAGCGAGCAGGCCAAGGCTGCTCAATAACCTGTATTCCTGCAGAGTATCCGCGCCAAGTGCCGTGCCGTCCCGACCACAGCAGTGGCCCGGGATGGCACCTTTGTGACCCTTCCCGCACTTTTGGCAATCAGCCAACTATGGAACCCTTTTCAAGGTTTCCTCTGCCCTGTCGAGTAGCAGCTCATCTGCGTAAGATAGAAAATCTTCTCCCCCAACCGGCCACGCTGATGAATACGCACTCCCTTCACACGCCCGATATCGACCTCGATAGCTGCGTCATCTACCAGATCTACCCCATGAGTTTTCAGGACAGTGATGGCGACGGCATAGGCGATATCAACGGCATCCGTCAGCGCCTCGACTATCTGGCCACCCTCGGGGTCGATATGCTCTGGCTCACCCCCATCTATCGCTCCCCCAAACGGGACAACGGCTACGATGTGGCGGACTACCGTGCCATCGACCCCACCTTCGGCACCCTGACCGAGATGGAGCAGCTGATCGCCGAAGCGGCCGCTCACGGCATCGGCATCATGATGGATATCGTCGCCAACCACACCTCCACCGAGCACGAGTGGTTTATGCAGGCACTGGCTGGCGATCCCCGTTATCAGGGTTATTACGTATTCCGGGATCAAGCCTTTGTCGATGCTCACCCCATTACCTCGATTTTTGGCGGCAGCGGCTGGCAGTATGTGCCAGCGCTTGATCGCTACTACCTGCACAACTTCGATCCCAGTCAGGCCGATCTGGACTGGGACAACCCGGCGGTGCGGGCCGAGATGGCAGAGGTGATCAACTTCTGGCTGGGCAAAGGGATCAAGGGATTTCGCTTCGATGTGATCGATATGGTGAGCAAGGAGTGGGACCGACTGGCCATGAGCAATGGCCCGCGCCTGCACGACTATATCCGCGAGCTCAATGCCGCGAGCTTCGGCGGCAAAGGGATCATTACGGTGGGGGAGACCTGGGGGGCCGATCTCGCCCATATGCAACGCTACTCCAGCACGGATGGCAGCGAGTTCAGCATGGTGTTCAACTTCGAGCATCTGGGGCTCGGCAGTGACAAGTGGTCATCCCGCTTTGCTCCCCTCGCCTTCAAACGGGCCATGGCCCGCCACCAGCAAGGGCTGCATGGCCGAGGCTGGAACAGCCTGTTTCTCGGCAACCACGACCTGCCCCGCGCCGTCTCCCGCTTTGGCGATGACAGGCCCGAGTGGCGGGAAACCAGCGCCAAACTGTGGGCCATGGTGCTGCACATGATGCAGGGCACTCCCTTCATCTATCAGGGGGAGGAGCTCGCCATGACCAACCGCCACTGGCAGCCGGACGAGCTGCGCGATGTGGAGGCCATCAACTACTGCGCCAGCCAGTCAGGGCTGGATCCTGCCGAGCTGAGTCGGCGGCTCGATGCCATTGGCCGCGACAACGCCCGTACCCCGATGCAGTGGGACGCTGGCCCCCACGCCGGTTTCAGCACCACCACGCCCTGGATTGCCCTCAATGCCAACCACCTCGAGATAAATGCTGACGAGCAGCTGGCCCGCCCCGACTCGCCGTTTCACTGCTATCGCCAGCTCATCGCCCTGCGCAAGGCCCACCCGGTCGTTCGCCACGGCAATTTCGAACTGCTGGATGGGGATGATCCCAAGCGCATCGGCTATCGCCGCCACTGGCAGGATCCGGCCAGCGGAGAGCGGCACACCCTGCTGCTACTCGCCAATCTCACGGCGAACCCCCTGTCGATGCCCCACTTTGACAAGGTAACAGACGGCATGAGCTTGCTGATAGGCAACTACCCTGGCCAGCCTGCACCACTTTTTGCCCCTTATCAGTGTGCGGTATGGCTAGCCGATTGATCAGGCATTGATAGAGGCCAGCTCATGGCGCTTCAATGCCAGCAGAGTGATCAGCAGCGCCAGCGTGGCAATCAGCCCCATGCCGATATAAGTGGTGCTGAAACCTGCGGCCAGCAGATCGGGCCCAAGCCGACTCAGATCACTGCCACTACCGGCAGGCAGGCTGGAATGGAACAGCATGGCGCAGATGGCCACCCCGATGGCCCCCCCCAGCTCACGGCCAAAGTTGAACAGCGACATGCCGATGCCGCGATCTTCCCGTGGCAAGGCATTCTGTACCACCACCGAGAGGGCGGGCAACACCAGACCCAGGCCAATACCGGCAAAGCCGAGGGCCAGCTTGACCCAGGCATCAAAGTGGATCTGCCAAAGCGCCACTGCAGCCAGCCCGAAGCCTACCGCCACAAAACTCTTGTAGTGACCGGTACGCCCGATGAGTTTGCCGCCGACAAAAGCGCCGGCGGTAATGCAGATCATGAAGATCACCATACTCATCCCGCTCTCACTGGCGCTCAGCCCCTTTTGCCACTGCATCTGCAGGGGTAGATAAACCAACACCGCAAACATCAGCAACTGGGAAAACATCACCAGCAGCACACTCACCAGATAACCGGGCAGCCGCACCAGATGGGCTGGCAGTATGGGGTCATGAGCGCGCCGCTCAATCAGCACCAGCAACATCAGAGAGACCGCCAGAGCCCCCGCCAGCCAGATGGCAGGGAGGGCTGCCTCGGGTGAGAGCAACAACAGAGTCAGGGTGGTGACGGTAATGAGCAGTGCCGCCCCCTTCCAGTCGAAGCGACTGTGGCGACGCACATTGAGCTGTTTAAGATTGCGGTTGATCAGGTAGATCGCCAGTGCACCAAGCGGCAGGTTGATCCAGAAGATCCAGCGCCAGCTGAGTTGTTCGGTAAAGTAGCCACCCAGCAGGGGCCCGGCAATGCTGGATACCGCATAGACCGCCGAAATGTACCCCTGATACTTGCCCACTTCCCGCGGCGGAATCGTGTCGGCAATCACGGTAAAGGCAAGAGCAATCAGGCCGCCCCCTCCCAATCCTTGCAGCACTCGGGCCGCCAGCAGGGTCGGCAGATCCTGAGAGAGGGCGCAGGCGATAGAGCCTGCCAGAAAGAGACCAATGGCGATATTGAGCATCCGTACCCGGCCAAGGAGATCACTCAGTTTGCCATAGAGGGGCAGTACGGCGGTGGCCGCCAGCAGGTAGGCGGTGACCACCCAGGTGAGGGCGGCACCGGCGTGCAGCTCGGCACCGATCATCGGCAGCGGGGTGGTGACTATGCTCTTCTCCAGCGAACCGAGCGCGATCACCAGCGCCACACTGGAGAAGATGGTTTTAGGGGATATTTTCGAGGTCATAAGGGGACTCGCTGATCTGATATGCCAAAGGATCGGCAATTGAGCGAGTTATTGTCTCACAAATCAGCAAGAGATAGAAAAATCGGCGGCCACATCTGCCCGATCATGAGACAGATCCCATAATCGATGTCCCCAATCTGCTAGCCTGCCCTATTTGATTCGAGGAGTCCCCATGAGCGCGCCAGAACAGTACGGATTTGATCACTACGATGCCCTGATTTTCGATATGGATGGCACCCTGGTGGACTCCATGCCCCTTCATCTGGATGCCTGGGAGCTCACCTGCGCCGAATTCAGCATCCCCTTCGAGCGGGATCAGCTCTATCAATACGGCGGCATTCCCACCCGCAAGATCATCGCCATGCTGGCCGAGCAGCAGGGACTGACGGTAGATGTCGAGGCCTTTACCCGTCGCAAGATTGCCCTCTACATGACCCATATCGACAAGGTCAGCGTCTTTCCCAAGATGTGGGCGCTGGTCAGGCACTATCACGGCAAGGTGAAGATGGGAATTGGCACCGGCTCACCACGCAATCAGGCGGACGCCATCCTGAAGAGCACCGGTCTCGATGCCTATATTTCTGTGGTAGTGAGCGCAGATGATGTCACCAACCACAAACCCCATCCGGATACGTTTCTGAAAGTGGCCGAACAGCTGGGGGCCAATCCAGCTAACTGTCTGGTCTTTGAAGATACCCGGATCGGGCTTGAGGCAGGCAAGGCGGCAGGGATGGATGCCCTACTGGTAATGGAAGGCGAGCTGCAACAGAGGTAGGAGGCGAGCTGGCAGCGCAGCAACATGGCGCCTCCTCCCGGATGACGCACTGTTGCTGTTCAACTCCCGGATAAAGGCTGCTCCTGCAGACAGGAGATGAGCGTCGGCCCGGGGGAAACCGTCAAAGAGAGTGCATCGGCCATGGCTTTCTCCTGCCATGTCTGATGATGACGCAGCAGCGCCAGCGCCTCAGCCGGCGTATCTGCAAAGACGGGGGCTGCCATGGCGGAAAATCCCTGCTCAACCAGCTGACGACGCTCATCGCTATAACGGGGGGCATTGGCATCGAGATAGGTAAGCGCCTGGCCCAGCGTGAAGAAGTGATAGTTGGGCATCGAATGACCCTCAAAAATAAAGCGCCATTCTACTCCTTTTTGGTCAATTTCCAGCCTCAAACCCTTATCCGTCCGGTGATCTTGTTCACATTTTTGTTAACAATCTTGCAAATGATCATGTCACCGCACATAGCCTGTCCAGAGGACCCATCATCTCCGGCGTGCAATGGACAACCAACCACTGTAGAGACTCCCATCCATGGCCCCACGCCAGGTCGGCGTCATTCGATTGCCTGATGCCTTGACCATACTGCCCCCTGTCAGCCGATATATTGCCAACTGCGGTCGCTCCGGTAAGGGGCCACAACACTGGTTACGCATATTTCACCAGATATATAAAAAGATAAAAACGCTCCGGTTCTGGGCCAGCCGTCAGCCTATCGATAATGAACAGGCGTCGCCCATGCAAATATTTGAATTATATTCCAGCCACATCTTTAACCACTGTTACATTCATGTCTGCTAGCATATTTTTGCGCGGCAAGATAGATGACTAAAAAAACATAAAATACATATCCATGCATAATAAAATCGTTTGATGGCAGCTTGATGCATCGCATTAACCCTTTCTTTACACTCCGTTACTGCCAAGGCCTGTGCCCCAACACCCGTCCGGACTGGACTACTGCTCGATACTGGGCTATTGGCGAGCAAACAGGTGACTATTCAGCGTGAATTGAATAGCAATATGATTAAATTTGCACCCATTGAGCCATCTCATAGAAATGCAATCAGCGGTTTGCAACCCCTGATAGCCACTCATAGAATCGCAGCGTCTGAAATATCTACCCTGTCCTCTTCTCCCTTATTCCTCTCAGTAATTGAGTGGCTCACAAATAATAACCGGGGATGCCGCCGCTGGCGCAGTGGCCGTGGCGTACAACAAGATGGGGTAAACCTGTACCTGAATGAACAACAAATATTAAAAAGAGGCATATCTATGAGTGGCACCATCATCAAATCGGCAAGAAATACCCCCCATGCACCCCAGGATCTGGGCCCCTGCACCCAAACGGTGGCGTTTTCTCATTACAACAATATCTCCTCCCAACTGCCGGTCGATCCAGCCACCGGCAAGATGGTGAGCGGCGATGTCACCGCGCAGGCCAGACAGTGCCTGAGCAACCTCAAGGCGATCATCGAGAGCATCGGCCATGTGATGGACGATATGGTCAAAGCGACCATCTTCCTCAAAGAGATGGCCGATCTGGAGGCGGTCAACGCCGTCTATCGCGAATTCTTCCCGGGCTATCTGCCGACCCGCACCACCCTCGCCGTCGCCGCCCTGCCGCTGGGCGCACTGGTGCAGATCGATGCCATCATCTCCAACGGCGAAGGTACCTTCCCACAAGATCCTTGCCCGCTGGTTAAACTGGCCCGCAATAGCGACAAGGCGCCGCACAATCCGCTCTCCACCCATACCGTGGCCTTCTCCCACTACAACAATATCGGCGCCCAGCTGCCGGTCGATGCCGCCTCTGGCCAGCTGGTTGCCGGTGGCATCAAGGAGCAGGCGGGCCAGTGCCTGCGCAATATCAAGGCGGTGCTGGAGAGCATCGACGTGCCGTTTGACGATATCGTCAAGGTCACCGTCTATCTGACCGATCTGGCCGATCTGGAGGCCGTCAACGAGGTCTACACCACCTTCTTCCCCGACTCCGCCATCGCCCGCGCCGTCGCCTATCTGCCCGCCCGCTCTGTGGTCAGTGCCGCCGCCCTGCCCATGGGGGCACGGGTGCAAATGGATGCGGTCATCTCCCACGGTGACGGCACCCCGCCACAACTGGTGGAAGACCGTCACAATCTGGTGATCCGTGCCCGTAATACCGACAAGGCACCACGCAGCCCGCTCCATTGCCAGACTGTCTCCTTCTCTCACTACAACCATCTCTCTGCCCAACTGCCGATTGACCCCGCAACCGGCAAGATCCTGGCTGGCTGCATCAAGGAGCAGACCGCCCAGTGCCTGAGCAATATCAAGGCGATTGTGGAGAGCATCGGCCATGTGATGGACGATATCGTCAAGGTCAATATCCAGCTCGCCAATATCGCGGATCTGGATGCGGTCAACGCCGTCTACACCAAATACTTCCCGAGTTATCTGCCTGCCCGCACCGTGATTGGCGTGAGCGAGCTGCCCGCTGGCGCCCTGGTGCAAATGGATGCGGTGATGTCCAACGCGGAAAGCACCCCGCCGCAGGCGTAAAGGTTGCGGAAATAAAAAAGAGACCGGCTATATGCCGGTCTCTTTTTACATGCCAGACAAAGGGATGGCCCCTCAGCCCTCGATATCGCGGTTCCTGAGCGCCACTCTGACCGCCTCTGCCGTGGTGGCTACACCGAGTCGACGGCGGGCACTGCGCAGATGGTTCTCGACTGTGCGCACCGAGAGTTTCAGGGTGGTGGCGATATCGGCATGGCGCCAACCCCGGGAGACCCACTCCAGCACTTCGCGCTCGCGCCCAGTGAGGCCACGCTCGTGACCCGCTACCGGCATCTCCATCAGCCGACGGGCAGCATGAAAAGCCGCCACCGCGATCAGCGCAAGGCCAACCCGAGTGTGGGCACTGGCATCGATCTGATCGCCGCCAAAGCTCATCGCCCCTTCCAGTCCCAACGGCCCATAGACGGGTACCTGCAAGCCATGTCGGCCCGGCCCCTCAGGATGGCGAACGATACGGTACTGCTCGCCAGCAGCGCCAACCGTTTTGCTCCAGAAGAAGGGCTGGTCTCGCTCCCTGATATGCATCGCCATCGGGCACTCGCGCATATAGGCATGCAGGTCGACCGCCTCGCCGCTCTCCAGCCACTCCCCCTCCAGCCAGTAGAGATGCTCGACCACCCCCTCCTCGCTGGCACTGATGGAGAAGAGCGCAAAGCGGTGATACCCCAGCGGGGTGGCAAAGGCGCGCACCAGTTGCTGGATCTCCTCCAGCCGCTGGCACCCTTCCAGCGCCACCACGACCTGCAATGCATTCGCTGGCGATGACGACAACCTCATCGCTTGGCAACCGCCTCCAGCAAGGTGGTGGCGGCCAACTTGCCGAGGTTATTACCAGCCAGCGGGCTGTCACCGGTCAGCAGATTGCGATCCCGGCACACCTCTCCCGAGATGCCGTTGTTGACGATCTCAAAACCAATCTCTTTAAGCTTCTCGCCAAACTTCCAGGTGAGGTGGCCCGGCATATAGCCAATTGCCGGGGTCTGGGCATCCAGCTCGTCGGGGAAGGCGCAGATCTTGTAGCCCGCGAAGGTCTCTGGATTGGCCACCGCCAGCAGCGCAGCAGGCCCGTGACAGAGGGAGATGATGAAGCGATCGTTGGCCATCGCCCACTCCAGCAACGCTTTCACCTCGGCACTCTGCGGCAACCCCATCAGGGCGCCGTGGCCGCCGGGAATAAAGACGCCGATATAGTCCGAGTCGGCGGCCAGCGCCTCTTTCAGCAGATCGGCCAGCTTGGCCGGTTGGCGGAACTGCGCCTGATATTTGGCATAGAGCCCCAGCACCTCTTCGTCTTCGCCGGGCATGGCCCACCACTCGAACTTGACCGGATTGCCGGAAAGGGTGGCCACATCAAAGGCAAAGCCCGCCTTGTCGAGGTGATACATGGGCAGCAGGGTTTCGACCGGATGGTTACCGGTGGAAAACAGGGTGCCGTTGTCGGTGGGCAGATAGCGCTCATCGGCCCCGATCAGCAGGATCTTCCAGCGCCCCTCCCGATAGGGAGCGGGATAGTCTGCCCCGGCAAGGTCAGATTTGCGCGAGGTGAACTGGCTCAGGGAGTAGGGCGATGGGAAGAAGGCATTCTGCTCTGCCGGATCCGGGGTCGGTTGTTTATCGTCAACAAGCATATCGGTCATGGGTCAGGCTCCAGTAGTGGTGGACTCGGTCTCACAGTATTGACTGTCAGAGACCAAGTAAATGAGGGTTTTCCCTCAACCGCCATGACGATGGCAAGAGGTGTGACCGCGCTGCGACAAAACCTGAACAGAATCCCCGCCAGACTTAGGCCATCGCGGCAAATGCCCTGACGATGGCATCCATGACCGCCCTGACCCGCGCGGCATGCTGCACATCCTGATGGGTCACCAGCCACACATCGTAGGATTGCTGTAACTGCCGCTCGGGCCAGACCCGCACCAACCCGGCTTGCTCGGCGAGCGGAACCGCCACCTCGCCAAGCCCCAACCCCATCAACAGGGCCTGACGCAGCATCAGGCTGGTATTGACCCCCGCGGCGACCGTGGCCCCCTCGGCCGCCTCTTCGAGCATCATGGGCGAGCGCGCGCTCTGCCAGTGGGGCTCATACACTACCAGCGAATGGCCCGCAAAACCGGTGCCCGCTTCGGGAATGCCATGGCGAGCCAGATAGTCGGCGGAGGCATACAACCCGACCGGCCAGGAGGCCAGCTTGCGGATAATCAGGTCGGGATTGTCCGGCTTCACCGTCCGGATCGCGATATCCGCTTCCCGCAGGGACAGATTGACCACCTGGGTCGAGGTATTGAGGATGACCCTGATATCGGGATAACGCTGATGCAGCTCGGTCAGGGCCGGTATCAGAAAATCCATCCCCAGGGTGTCTGTGGTCGCCACGCTGACCTCACCGACCAGACGGTTGTCGACCCCTTGCGCCGCCCGCACGAAATCAATGGCAGCCAGCTCCATCTGCTGAGCGCTGGCCAGCACTATCTCCCCGACATGAGTCAGCACATACCCTTTGGATGTGCGGAGAAACAGCGTGGCCGCCAGACGATGCTCCAGTGCGGCAATCCGCCTGCCAATGGTGGCCTGATCGACCCCGACCACACGGGCGGCGCCCCTCAGGCTCCCTTCCCGATGCAACGCCAGAAAAATTTTCGCATCATCCCAGTTCATCACGACTCCCGGTTGAAATGCATTTTTGCATTACAGGTGAGGGATAATACTGCGTTTATTCATCAGCAATCTCCACTATCTTGGTGCTCATCCAACTCGGGGAACCTCATATCACCTCGTTACAAGGAGCCGCTGATGCATAACGCCTATTCCATTCCCGCCACCATGAGCGCGGTAGAAATTACCCAGCCAGGTGGCCCCGATGTCTTGCAACTGACCACCCGCGCCACACCGGCGCCCAAGCCCGATGAGGTTTTGATCCGGCACTATGCGACCGGCATCAATGGGCCGGATGTGATGCAGCGCAAAGGGCTCTACCCGCCTCCGGCAGGGGCATCGGATATTCCCGGGCTGGAGGTCGCCGGGGTCGTGGTCGCCAAGGGGGAGCAGGTGGAGCATCTCAAGGTTGGCGACAAAGTCGCAGCGCTGATTTCGGGTGGCGGCTATGCCGAGTACAGCGTCGCCCACCAGAGCAATGTCCTGCCCCTGCCGCCCGGATTAAGCTTTGTCGAAGCCGCGGCGCTGCCGGAAACCTTTATGACGGTCTGGTCAAATATGTTTGAACGGGGTCAGTTCAAAAAAGGCGACATTATCTTGATCCATGGCGGCGCCTCCGGCATCGGCACGACCGCCACCATGCTGGCCAAGGCATTTGGCGCCGCCAAAATCATCACCACGGTCGGCTCACCCGAACAGCAGGCCGCCAGCATCAAGCTGGGCGCGGATGTGGCCGTACTCTACAAGGAGGAGGATTTTGTCGAGGCCGTGCATGCAGCCACCGATGGCCATGGCGCCGACATCATTCTCGATATCATTGGCGGGGAGTATGTCGCGCGCAACTATGCGGCGGCCGCCATCAATGGCCGCATAGTCCAGATCGGCATTATTGCGGGCGCCGCCCCCAATCTCGATCTGTTTCCCATGCTGCAAAAGCGGCTGACCCATATCGGCTCTACCCTGCGCTCGCGGACACCGCAGGAAAAAGCCGATCTGATCGCCCAGCTGCAAACTCATGTCTGGCCATTTATCGAACGCGGCGAGGTCAAACCGCAGGTTTACCAGACCTTCCCGCTGGATGAGGCCGCCGCCGCCCACCATTTGCTGGATTCAGGCCGTCATATCGGCAAGCTGGTATTAACCATGGCGCCGTTGTCGTCAGATTGATAAAGCCCATCGTGGAGCAGGCCGAGATGGATGCGGTGATGTCCAGTGCTGAAAGCACCCCGCCGCAGGCGTAAGGGGTGCGATAAATAAAAATAGACCGGCTGATAGCCGGTCTATTTTTTGGTAACAGGGTGGGATATTATTTTTATGGCATCGTCTTAAAAACGCGAACGTCCGATTACGCTTCGCTAATCGAACCTACGAGCTATTTAGATAGCTCTACTGCAATTTTTGGTTAAAAATATATGTAAAACCGCTTTTCCCATCAGTACGACAAAAATGCAAATTATCCAAAGCCACACATATTTCAAAACTGAGTAATGCAACTAGTTTTTGATTTGAAGAGGCCAATGTCATTTTAAATAATGAGTCATCAACCGCAGATAGCCCTATTAATACAGGGTATATGGCTGCCCATATATCAAGTGCCTGTGGCATTACCCTATGAATATCAATGGCAATATTCTTCATATCCATTGAACATAGATGTTCAGGGCTACAAAACATAAACTTTTCGTGAAGTACAGCCCTCAACGGCACATTACCGACCAGTGATTCATCAAGAATATTAGATAACTGCGATGCATAAAACTCGATATCTTCTCGTGCTTGCTGCAAATAATACTGGTCATTCATCTGTTTCTGTAAAGAAAGCTGACGAATCAAAACTACTAACGTAATAAATCCGAGTATTGGTGCATAGATACCTCCAATTGCCGAGCCAAATTCGGCCCATCGAGAGTGGTCTTGTGACAAATCTCCGCCAAATGTATTTACATATAAAGCAACAGGGGAAAATAAAAATACAAAAACAACAACTATAATAACCCAACCTCTTATAACCATAGCTTAGCCTTTATTAAGACAATGAAGATCAATCATCAAGAAAAAGTACTATCAACTCTCAGGCATTGAAATATATTTTTAATTTACTATTTTCCTGTGCCAATAAAAACGCCCCCCATCTTGCGATGGAGGGCGTTTATTTTCCAGCTATTGGGTCAAGCTGGCCCAATCTTCAGGAATTACAGGGATTCAGCGGTCGCAACCACGTTTTCCACGGTAAAGCCGAATTCCTTGAACAGCAGCTCGGCCGGTGCGGACTCACCAAAGGTGGTCATACCGATGATCTTGCCGCCGAAACCGACGTACTTGTACCAGTAGTCGGCGATGCCGGCTTCGATGGCCACACGCTTGGTGACGGAAGATGGCAGGACAGATTCTTTGTACTCGGCAGATTGAGCGTCGAACACGTCGGTAGACGGCAGAGAGACCACGCGCACGGCACGGCCCTTGGCAGTCAGCTGCTCATAGGCGGCAACAGCCAGTTCCACTTCGGAACCGGTGGCGATCAGGATCAGCTCCGGAGTACCGGCGCAATCTTTCAGCACGTAGCCACCCTTGGCGGTGTCAGCCAACTGCTGGGCAGTACGGTCCATCTGGGCCAGGTTCTGACGAGAGAAGATCAGAGAGGTCGGGCCGTCGGTACGCTCGATGGCGTGTTTCCAGGCGATGGCAGATTCAACCTGGTCACACGGACGCCAGGTGCTCATGTTCGGAGTCAGACGCAGGGAGGCGATCTGCTCAACCGGCTGGTGAGTCGGGCCATCTTCACCCAGACCGATGGAGTCGTGGGTGTAAACGAAGATGGCGCGCTGCTTCATCAGGGCGGCCATGCGCAGGGCGTTGCGGGCGTACTCCATAAACATCAGGAAGGTAGCGCCGTAGGGGATGAAACCACCGTGCAGGGCGATACCGTTCATGATGGCGGACATGCCGAACTCGCGTACACCGTAGTGGATGTAGTTGCCGGAGGCATCGTCGTTGGTCAGGGACTTGGAGCCGGACCACATGGTCAGGTTGGACGGAGCCAGGTCAGCAGAGCCGCCCATGAACTCCGGCAGCAGCTTGCCGAAGGCTTCCAGAGAGTTCTGGGACGCTTTACGGGTCGCAATCTTGGCCGGGTTGGCTTGCAGGGTTTCGATGATCTTGGCGGATTCGGCAGCCCAGTTGGCCGGCAAGTCGCCTGCGGTGCGGCGCTTGAATTCGGCAGCCAGCGTCGGGTGAGCGGCTTCATAGGCAGCGAACTTGGCAGCCCAGTCGGCTTCCAGTTTGGCGCCCTTCTCCTGAGCGTTCCACTCGGCAGCGATATCGGCCGGGATAACGAACGGCGCGTGGTCCCACTTCAGGAAGGCGCGAGCAGCGGCGATCTCGTCGTTGCCCAGCGGTGAGCCGTGGCAGTCGTGAGAACCGGATTTGTTCGGGGAGCCGTAACCGATGATGGTGCGGCAGCAGATCAGGGTCGGCTTGCCGGTCTCGGCCTTGGCGGCTTCGATGGCGGCATTGATGGCTTCCGGGCTGTGGCCGTCAACAGCCGGGATAACGTGCCAGCCGTAGGCTTCGAAACGCTTGACGGTGTCGTCGGTGAACCAGCCTTCTACGTGACCGTCGATGGAGATACCGTTGTCATCCCAGAACGCGATCAGTTTGCCCAGTTGCAGGGTACCTGCCAGGGAGCACGCTTCGTGGGAGATACCTTCCATCAGGCAGCCGTCGCCCATAAAGGCGTAGGTGTAGTGGTCAACGATGTCGTGGCCCGGCTGGTTGAACTGCTCAGCCATGGCTTTTTCGGCGATCGCCATACCAACGGCGTTGGTGATGCCCTGACCCAGCGGGCCAGTGGTGGTTTCAACGCCCGGTGCATAGCCGTACTCCGGGTGACCCGGGGTGCGAGAGTGCAGTTGGCGGAAGTTTTTCAGATCGTCGATGGAGAGGTCATAACCGGAGAGGTGCAGCAGGGAGTACAGCAGCATGGAGCCGTGGCCGTTGGAGAGAATGAAACGGTCGCGGTCGGCCCACTTGGGGTTGTTCGGGTTATGTCTGAGGTGGCTACGCCACAGCACTTCGGCGATATCCGCCATTCCCATGGGGGCGCCCGGGTGACCGGAGTTGGCTTTTTGAACGGCATCCATACTCAATGCACGAATGGCATTGGCAAGCTCTTTACGAGAAGGCATCTGAATCTCCTGCGATTGCTTCATTTGATGGCCAAGATTAAGGCGCGTTATTGTCCCAGCAGGGCGCGCGGCGTGCAAATATTATCTGGATGAATAAAGTGGCTTTGGGAGGACAATCGCTTTTCTTGCCCTCTATTGACCCAAGCAACCAGAGAAAAACGTTTGATTTTCATCCCTTTCGGGATAGGAGAGCACCGCTTGTGACCCATTGGACACTGCGCGACAAAATAGTGCTGGCAATCGGGGGGGGCGCTAATTAAAATAGACGTCCAGATGTAGATACCTCTACACCATCCCATTCATCCGGTTATTGCTATGGCGATAACCCAGACAAGCTGAGACTCTTATCATGGCAAAGCTGTTTACTTCCGAGTCGGTCTCCGAAGGCCATCCCGACAAGATTGCGGACCAGATCTCCGATGCGGTACTGGACGCCATCCTCAAGCAAGATACCAAGGCACGCGTTGCCTGCGAGACCCTGGTCAAGACTGGTATGGTCATGGTGGCCGGTGAAGTAACCACCTCTGCCTGGGTAGACATCGAGCAGATCGTGCGTGATACCGTACGTGAAATCGGCTACACCCACTCCGACATGGGCTTCGACGCTGACTCCTGCGCCGTGCTAAACGCCATCGGCAAGCAGTCCCCGGACATCAACCAGGGTGTTGACCGCAGCGATCCGCTGGAGCAGGGCGCTGGCGATCAGGGCCTGATGTTCGGCTACGCCACCAACGAAACCGACGTGCTGATGCCGGCCCCCATCACCTACTCTCACCTGCTGGTGAAGCGTCAGGCTGAAGTGCGCAAGAACGGCACCCTGCCGTGGCTGCGTCCGGATGCCAAGAGCCAGCTGACCTTCGCCTACGACGACGCAGGCAAGATCATCGGTGTCGATGCAGTTGTTCTGTCTACCCAGCACGCCGAATCCATCAGCCACAAAGATCTGGTTGAGGCGGTACGCGAAGAGATCATCAAGCCGGTGCTGCCGGCCGAGTGGGTCAACAAGGACACCAAATACTTCATCAACCCGACCGGCCGTTTCGTTATCGGCGGCCCAATGGGTGACTGCGGTCTGACCGGTCGCAAAATCATCGTCGACACCTACGGCGGCATGGCCCGTCACGGTGGTGGCGCCTTCTCCGGTAAGGATCCGTCCAAGGTTGACCGCTCCGCTGCTTACGCCGCCCGTTACGTTGCCAAAAACATCGTTGCCGCCGGTCTGGCCGATCGCTGTGAAATCCAGATCTCCTACGCCATTGGCGTGGCCGAGCCGACCTCCATCAGCGTCGAGACCTTCGGTACCGCCAAAGTCGCCGAAGAGCTGCTGGTCAAGCTGGTGCGCGAGCACTTCGAACTGCGCCCGTATGGCCTGATCGAAATGCTGGATCTGAAGCGCCCGATCTACCAGGCTACCGCTGCCTACGGTCACTTCGGTCGTGACGAGTTCCCGTGGGAGCAGACCGACAAGGCCGAACTGCTGCGTTCTGCCGCTGGCCTGTAAGGCTCGCTGTTGTGATAAAAGGGGAGCCTGGCTCCCCTTTTGCTTATCCGCCATTTGACGAGATGTTGATGTCTGCCACCCCTTCCCAGCTTGTCGCCCTGCTGCAACAACGCGTAGAAGCCTGCTTTGTGCAGGCCGAGGCGCGCCTTGGCCGCACCTTCCCCCGCCCACGGATCTACTGCAATATGCGGGGCCGGGCGGCAGGATCAGCGCGGCTGCAAACCTGGGAGTTGCGCTTCAATCCTGCCCTCTATCAGGCCAACCAGCAGGCGTTTCTGGATGAGGTGGTGCCCCACGAGGTGGCCCATCTGCTGGTCTATGCACTCTGGGGAGAGGGGCGCGGCAAGAGCCGGGTACTGCCCCACGGCCGCCAGTGGCAATCGGTGATGCGGGAGGTGTTCGGCCTTGAGCCCAGAACTACCCACAGCTTCGATCTGGCAGTACTGGCCCAGCGCACCGTGCCCTATCGCTGTCACTGCCAGCAGTATCAACTGTCGATACGCCGCCACAACAAGGTGGTGCGCGGCGAGGCCCGCTACCACTGCCGCCGCTGCAAGCAGCCGCTGGAGCGGGAACGGCCGGAGCCAGAGCAGTAAGCCAGCTTGTGTCGCGCCCCTGTGGTAGGGTGCCCGCCATCGTTCGTCAATCACCCCGTTTGCAAGGAATCTCATGCGTTTCATCTCCTCCCTCGCCCTGACCCTGCTGGCCGGTTTGCCGCTGCTCAGCGCGCCTCTGCACGCCCAGACCTTTCGCGAAGCCAAGCAGGATCTGGTGAAGCTCTATCGCAGCCAGCCTGCGGTCACCACCTTCTACTGCGGCTGCGACATCGACTATCAGGGCAAGAAAATGAGCCCGGATCTCGCCAGTTGCGGCTATGAGCCGCGCAAGCAGGCCCAGCGCGCCGCCCGCATCGAGTGGGAACACGTGGTCCCGGCCTGGGAGTTCGGCCACCAGCTGCAGTGCTGGCAGGATGGCGGTCGCAAGAACTGCGAAAAAGCGAGCCCCGAGTTCAACAAGATGGAGGGGGACATGCACAACCTCTTCCCCGCCATTGGCGAGGTGAACGGCGATCGGGCCAACTACCGCTTCTCCGACTGGAACGGCAAGCCGGATCAGTACGGCCAGTGCCAGATGCTGGTGGATTTCAAGGATCGTCGGGTGCAGCCGCCCAAGGGGCCGGTACGGGGCCAGATTGCCCGCGCCTACCTCTACATGAGCCAGCAGTATGGGCTGCGTCTGGCAGCGCAACAGCGTAAACTGTTTGAAGCTTGGGATCGCCAGTACCCGGCAGAAGGCTGGGAGTGCGAGCGCAACCGCCGCATCGGCAAGCTGCAGGGCAATACCAATCCCTTTATTGAAAAACAGTGCCAATAACCCCATTTGACCAGGGAGGGGATCACCCCTCCTAATCATGAAGCCCTTCCCCACTGCCGCGTGAGCCTTGCTCGGCGCAGGATATGAAGGGTTTCCAAGCAAGAGACTGACAAGCAGCCATGCGCATTCCACGTATCTATGAACCGGCCACCCTGCAAGTTGGCCAGACCATCGCCCTGTCGGAAGACGGCGCCAACCATATCGGCCGGGTACTGCGCATGCAGCCGGGCCAGCAGCTCGAGCTGTTCAATGGCGATGGCAATCAATATCCCGCCACCATCGCCAACGTCGGCAAAAAGTCGGTGGAAGTGACCATCGACAGCTGCGACGTCCAATCGGTGGAGTCACCGCTGGCCATCCACTTGGGTCAGGTGATCAGCCGTGGCGACAAGATGGACTTCACCATCCAGAAATCGGTGGAGCTGGGCGTCACCTGCATCACCCCGCTCTTCTCCGAGCGCTGCGGCGTCAAGCTGCCGGCCGATCGGCTGGAGAAGAAACGCGAACAGTGGCAGAAGGTGGTGATCAGCGCCTGCGAACAGTGCGGCCGCAACGTGGTGCCCGAAGTGCGCATGCCGATGGAGCTGGACGCCTGGCTGGCGGAAGAGAGTAAAGAGCTCAAGCTCAACCTGCACCCGCGCGCCGAGTACAGCATCAACACCCTGCCCGTTCCCGAGCACGGCGTGCGCCTGCTGATTGGCCCGGAAGGGGGATTGTCGAGCGACGAGATCGCCCGTACCGTGCAGGAAGATTTCAAAGAGATGCTGCTGGGGCCGCGGGTGCTGCGCACCGAAACCGCCGCCCTGACTGCGATCACTGCGCTGCAGTGCCGCTTTGGCGATCTCGCTTGATACTATCGGCCGCATCAATCAGCCTCATGGCTGCATCGACGCAGCCGCAAGCGGCCGATTACGCTGCGCTAATCGACCCTATAACCCTATCGAGCCATTAAAAAGGAACAGCGGATGACCATTAAACTCGGCATCGTGATGGACCCCATCTCGGCCATCAACATCAAGAAAGATTCCAGCTTTGCCATGCTCGAAGAGGCGCAAAAGCGCGGCTATGAGCTCTTCTATCTGGAGATGAAGGATCTCTACATGGAAGCCGGTCGTGCCTTTGGTACCATGCGCCCGCTCACCGTCAAATATGACTATGCCGACTGGTACACCGTGGGCGAGGTGGTGGATCAGCCCCTCTCCAACCTCGATGTGATCCTGATGCGCAAGGATCCGCCGTTCGATACCGAATTTATCTACGCCACCTACATGCTGGAGCGGGCAGAGGATGAGGGTTGCCTTATCGTCAACAAGCCGCAGAGCCTGCGCGATGCCAACGAGAAGCTCTACACCGCCTGGTTTGCCGAGCACACTCCGACCACGCTGGTGACCCGCCGCGCCGACAAGCTGCGCGCCTTCCACGCGAAGCACAAAGACGTGATCCTCAAGCCGCTGGACGGCATGGGCGGCGCCTCCATCTTCCGCATGAAGGAAGATGACGCCAACGTCGGCGTGATTATCGAAACCCTGACCGCCCACGGCAGCCAGTACTGCATGGCGCAGACCTATCTGCCCGCTATCAAGGATGGCGACAAGCGGGTGCTGGTGGTGGACGGTGAACCGGTTCCCTACTGTCTGGCCCGTATTCCGGCGCAAGGCGAAACCCGTGGCAATCTGGCGGCCGGTGGCCGTGGTGAAGCGCGTCCCCTGAGCGAAGCCGACTGGGCCATCGCCCGCGCAGTGGGCCCGACGTTGAAAGAGAAAGGCCTCATCTTCGTCGGCCTCGACATCATCGGCGATCGCCTGACCGAGATTAACGTCACCAGCCCGACCTGCATTCGCGAGATTGAAGCGGCCTTCGATGTACACATCACCGGCATGCTGATGGATGCCATCGAGCGTCGGCTGGGCAAATAATCGCCAGGCAGGCTAAGCCGGCCTGTTCAGGGGTAACCCGCCCCTGACAAGCCCCAAAACAGAGAGGGTGGCCCGGCGCCACCCTCTCTGTTTCAAGACAATCCGGAAAGGGGCGGGATCTCGCCCAGCCCAAAAAGCGGTTTTTCCCATGGGGATCAACTGCCATAATTGACCTCAAATACCTTTGCACTATTTGGCCTCTATGCAAACACTGCAAAATCACTTCCTGCTTGCCATGCCAAGCCTGACGGATCCCTATTTCGAGCGCTCGCTGGTCTATCTGTGCGAGCACAACGAAGAGGGCGCCATGGGCTTGGTCGTCAACATTCCGGTCGAGATGTCGCTGGAAACCATGCTGACCCAGCTCAAGCTCAACCCGCCCAACAACCCGGAACTCAAGCAGCCGGTGCTGCAAGGGGGGCCGGTTCACGCCGATCGTGGCTTCGTGCTGCACAGCTTCCGCCCCGGCTTCAACTCCACCCTGCAGGTGGGGGATGAGATGATGGTGACCACCTCCAAGGATATTCTGGAAACCCTGGGTACGAGCGAGGCCCCTGCCCATTGGCTGGTGGCCCTTGGCTATGCCGGCTGGAGCGCCGGGCAGCTGGAGCAGGAGCTGGTGGATGGCGCCTGGCTGGTGATCCCCCCCAATCCGGCTCTGGTGTTCAAGACCCCCATTCACAAACGTTGGCAGCAAGCTGCCGCCAGCATAGGGGTGAACCCGGTTCACCTCTCCAGCGATATCGGCCACAGCTGATCGGCTGGCCCGCTCCGCTCTCTATTTAGAGGATTTATCAGTTATGTCATCACGCAGCATCATGGGCTTTGACTATGGCACCAAGAGCATTGGCGTCGCCATCGGTCAGGAGCTGACTGGCACAGCCCAGCCTCTGCGCGCCCTCAAGGCCAACGACGGCATCCCCAACTGGGACGAGATTGAGAAGCTGCTCAAGGAGTGGCAACCAGACCTGCTGGTGGTCGGCCTGCCGCTGAACATGGATGGCACCGATCAGGAGATCACGGTACGGGCCCGCAAATTCGGTAACCGGCTGCATGGCCGCTTCGGCAAGCCCGTAGATTTCAAGGATGAGCGGCTCACCACCACCGATGCCCGCGCCCGACTGTTTGAGCGAGGCGGCTATCGCGCACTGGAGAAAGGCAGTGTGGACGGGGTATCGGCGCAGCTGATCGTAGAAGCCTGGATGGAAGAGCAGTACAACTAAGCCATCAACAGCAAGGCAAGGGTCGCCTTGCCCTTGCCTTGTCTCGCACTATCCTCCCCTCATTACGCCTGTGATTGACCCGCGACCAGCCCTTCGGCTTCGGTCGGCGTCGCATTCATCATCCGGTTGAGCCAGGGCACCATCAGCCCCATCACTACCGCAATCAGCAGAGTCGCCATCCCGATCTTGCCAAATACGCCTGTGTAAATGGGCAAGGTTTGCAGCGGATCCGTCATCCCTTGCGGCACGGCGGTAAAGGTCGCCACATAGCCACCCAGCAGGGACGCCATCGCCTGAGTCAGGAACCACATTCCGAGAATGAAGCCCATCAGGCGTTGTGGCACCAGCGCGGCGACCATCGCCAGTCCCAGCGCACTGATCATCAGCTCTCCCAGACTCTGGAACAGGTAGATAAGCACCATAAACCAGGGGGAGGTCAGCCCCTGCTCATCGGCAAACCACCAGCCGGATGCCGCCGCCGTCAGAAATCCCAGCGAGCAGAAGAACATCCCGAGGGTGAACTTGAGCGGCATGGTGAGATCCCGCCCCTTGCTGCCCATCCGGGTATAAATCATCGCGAGTACCGGACTGCCCACCACCACCCAGAAGGGGTTGAGCGCCTGGAAGCTGACCGGGTTGACGCTCATGCCCAGCATCTCGTGATGCATGTTGTTGATGGCAAAGAAGTTCAGTGAAGTCGGCATCTGGGCGTAAAGCACATAGAAGAGCACCGCCTCCAGCATTAGCACGAAGGCCACATACATCTTGTTGCGACCCACGGTGTCGAGCTTGAACGCCTCGCGGAAAAAGAAAATCACCACGGCGATAGTCACCGTCATCAGCACCATGTTGGCGATCACCACGTGGTGCATCAACCAGGCACAAAAGAAGACCATGACCACCGAGCCAGCCAATACCATCAGCAACTTGCCGTAGTTGAGGGGCAGATGATCCGGCTCGGAGCCAATGTCTTTCACCATATTGCGGCAGGCAAAGAAGGTGAGCAGCGCAATCACCAGCCCGACACCGCAGAGGTTGTAGGTGACGGTATAGCCGTAGTGATCGGCGATGACCGGAGCCAGCGACAGGGAGATAAGCGAGCCGATATTGATCGACATATAGAACAGGGTAAAAGCCCCATCCAGCCTCGGATCTTTTGGCTGGTAGCATTTTGACAGCAGGCTGGCCGGATTGGCCTTGAACAGGCAGTTACCAACTGCAATGGTGCCCAGCGCATAGAAAATCAGGTCGGGATTATAGATAGAGAGGCCGGTCATGAAATAGCCGATAACCAGAACCACGGCCCCCAGCACCATGGTGCGCTTGGTACCGAGAATATGGTCGCCGACATAGCCACCGACCGAGATCAGGCCATATACCAGCGCCGAGAAGGCACCGAAGGTAATAAAGGATTGCTCTTGGGAAAATCCCAGTTGCTGTACAAAGAAAACCGCCAGGATCCCCTGCACGCCGTAATAACCGAAGCGCTCCCAGAGTTCGACGAAAAATATCATAAAGAAGGGTTTGGGCTGTTGTAACAACCCTGTGGGTGCTGTTGCTGGACTCATATCAACCTGCCTTTGCTGAGATTTATTTTTATTAATCTGGTGGTGGCTACCGCACTATTTTTTTGCCCGCCATTGCTATAACGGGGAGCACAGTCAGCCTGCCAATCTGGCTATTTTCGGGTGCACACGCCCCGTTCGATGAAAGGTGTTTTTCATCTAGCCGGTTTCAATTACGGGTTATCGGGGGATGGTGAGTGGCGTCTCCCAGTGCAGTTACCGGCTCCGGGTTCTACCTTTGCTGCATCCCTTCACTCAAGCCGGTTTATCAACCTTGATGCTTATTCCCCTCTGCTCCGTCACTCATGGCTGGTGGCTAGATGGACAGGGCATGACACGGCCACAGACGACCTGTGGGGCTGGCTCACGCCGCGCTCTACTGACAGTCACCTACGCAGGCGCGATCTAACCCCGCCATTCCAAGGGGTGTCATGCTATATCACTGCAAATACAGGAACTTAATGGTCGATCACACTTTAAAAGTGACCATTAGTGAAGTTTTCTAATGAAACCACATGAATTTTTTTCGTGAAAAGAGCTTCACTCGAGACGTGCAACCAAGGCCAATCTGTGCATAAAGAGAGTCGAATGGCACACAGCTGAACCCGAGCTCGGCACTTCAGTCGTACAAAAGCCCGCTCATCAGGGCGATCCAACAACAAAAAGCCGGAGCAGATGGCTCCGGCTGATCGATGGGCACCGTCACGCTCACATTAGCGTGGTGATTCGTCGTTGTAGAGCCGCCGGATCTCGTTGCGCAGCCACATCACCTTGGCATCCTGATTGTGCCGTTTGTGCCACAGCAGGATGAAGGCGATCTCCAGCTGGGCATAGAGCTTTTCGGGTAGCGGCAGCGGCATGGCGATCAGATTGCCGTGATGCCCACTGGCATAACCACTGCAGTAGGAAGGGGCCACCGCAATCAGCTCGTGACTCGACTGGGAGGCGATATGCAGCGCCTGCTCGAAGCTTGAGACCATGATGGGCACCTCCCGCTTCAGCCCCTCGTCCTCCAGCAGACTGTCGAGAGCCCAGGTATCGTTCGCTTCCCACACCATGCTGATCTGGGGGCAGGCCAGAAAGTTCTCCAGCGACCACTTCTGCTCGAGCAATGGGTGATCCTTGCGCAAAAAAACCACCGGGCGATCGGTGAACAGCACCTCGTGATCGATGTAATAAGGCAAGCGGTTGACCTTGGCCAGAGAGCGGCCATGGGTCTCGCGGGCACAAAAGCCGAGATCTGCATCGCCATTGACGATGTCGTTGAGGGAGTGGTGATCCCACCCCAGCATCCTGACCACCGAGTTGGGGTACTTCTGGTAGATGGTCATGGGCAGATCGCTCAGGAAGCTGATGTAGAAGGGGGACTCCATCACCAGGGTGAAGCGGGCACCATCGGGGATCGCCTCGCTATTGAGCGAGGTGATGCTGTCAGTGAGCTGGAACCAGACCTTCAGCTCCTCCTCCAGGGTCAGGGAGAGGTTGGTGGGCTGCAACCCCTGCCGTACCCGTACAAACAGGGGATCGTCAAACCACTCCCGCAATTTGGCCAAAGACTTGCTCACCGCCGACGGAGTGACACAGAGCTTTTTCGCCGCCCCTGCCACACTGCGCTCCTGCATCAGGTACTTGAATACCACCAGCAGGTTCAAATCGAGTTCACCCAGATTGCGCATATCCCCTCTCATCTTCCATCAGCCCTGCGACCGCGCTTCACGAAGCGCGATCCATGGTAACAGCCCTTTGACAGCCAGGTAACTGAGCAGTGCCAGCAGCAAGGCGCAGATCAGCATCTCGGACGGAGTAAAGCCGAGCTGGCCAAGCAACCAGATATAGAGGCCGGAGAGGCTGATCTGCATGATGCAGAGCACCGCGCTGGCGAACGCCACATTGTGTTGACAACCATCGAGCGCCTCCCCCATCGCCACCCCGAAGCCACAGGAGAAGCCGACACAGACCAGTGCAAATCCCGGCAGCAGCAGATGGATATCGCCCCCCGTCTGCCAACTGCCGAACAGTGAGCACGCCGCCAGCAGATAGCAGAGATGAGACACCGCCAGCACTTTCTGTTTGCCCAACCAGCGCAACAGCAGGGGCGTCAGGAAGGAGGTGGACATACTCACACCGGCCATCACCATCATCACGATGGAGTACTGCTCGGTAGTGAAGCCAAACTCCTTCATCAGGATCAGCGGCGAGACGCTGACATAGACCAAAATAGAGGTCACGCTGGCACTGGTCAGCAGGGATAGCAACATAAAGCGCGGGGAGCGCAGCAGGACAAAGGGCAGCGCAGCACCACTCCCCGGTTGCCGCGCCGGACGGGTCTCCTTGAGCAGAAGCAGGTTGACCAGACCGCTGACGGCCGCCACCAGCGCCATCGCCATGAAGATCCCGCGCCAGTCAAAATGGGACAGGATGAGGTAACCGAGCACCGGCGCCAGCACCGGGATCACGCAGATCACCCCGTTGATCATCGAGAGCGCCATCGCCAGCCGCTCCTGACTCAGCACATCCCGCAGCACGGTAAAGGTCATGATATAGAGCGCACCGGCCCCGACCCCCTGCCAGAAACGGCCGAGGTAGAACTGGGTGATCCCTTCGGCATGACCCGCCACCAGCGAGGCGAGGACAAAAATCAGGGTGCCCCCGAGCACCACCCAGCGCCGCCCGTAGCGATCGGCAATCATCCCCCCCAGCAGCACGGTGGCCGCCATACCGAACAGATAGATAGAGAAGGCGGTGTGGATCTGCGCCTCGCTCGCCTGCAGGGCATCGGCAATCTTGGGCACGGCGACCAGATAGAGATCGATCCCGACCGGATAGAGGATGATCATCAGAAAAGTGCACAACAGGAATACAGGCATGGATGCTCCATAACAGATTGGCGTGCCGATGCCTGCCAGATGACAGCGACAGGCGAACAATGGCGGGGCAAGGTGGTGACAATGCTAGCAACGCAGCGCGTCGCAATGGGGCAACTATATGGGTGCCCACCGCCCTCACCTAGTGAAGAGATGGCGATCGGTACATTCCAATCAGGAAATATCATATTAAGTTGCGTGCCTGAGCGGCCATATTTAATCGACCAGACACAGCAATAAACCGGGTCACCTCCCGCTCATTGCCATCTCATCGCCTCACTTTTACCGCCCACCAGTTATCCGCCTTCGGCTTTGCGGGCGTATAAGCTGTAGGGGCAACGCAATACAGGGAATGTGTATGACGGGTATGAAAAAAGAAGAACAGATTGCCGGGCTGCTGGCGGCACTGGAGCAAGTCATTCTGGGCAAGCCGCTGCAACTGAAAATCGCGCTGGTAACCCTGCTGGCGCGCGGTCATCTGCTGATCGAGGATCTGCCCGGCATGGGCAAGACCACCCTGGCCCACGCGCTGGCGCAGGTGCTGGGGCTGGCATGCAGGCGGTTGCAGTTCACCGCCGATCTGCTCCCCGCCGACCTGCTGGGGTTGCAGATCTTTGACCCCCAGCAGCAAACATTTCGCTTTCACCCCGGCCCCATCTTCACCCAGGTACTGCTGGCGGACGAGATCAACCGTGCCAGCCCCAAGGTGCAGAGCGCCCTGCTGGAGGCGATGGCCGAGGGCAAGGTGAGCATCGAGGGCCACACGCACCCACTCCCCGATCCATTTTTCGTCATCGCCACCCAGAATCCGGCGGATCAGGCGGGCACCTATCCGCTGCCGGAGTCCCAGCTCGACCGCTTCGCCGTGCGACTCTCGCTGGGTTTTCCGCCGCGAGAGGCGGAGCGCCAGTTGCTGCGGGGCAACCAGCCGAGCGGCCCACTACCCGCCATGCTGAATACCGCAGAGCTGGCTGCCCTGCAAGCGGAAGGTGATGCTATCCATGTTTCCGATGCCACCCTCGACTACCTGCTGGCGCTGGTGCACCAGAGCCGCTTTGATGGGGATCTGCCACAGCCCCTCTCCCCCCGTGCAGCCCAGACCTTGCTGGCGGTGAGCCGGGCCTGGGCGCTGGTTGCGGGACGGCGCTTTGTCACGGTGGAGGATGTGCAGGCAGTCTTTCCCTATGTGGCCGAGCATCGGCTGCGGGGCAGCTTTGGCGTGCAACACGGCGAAGCCTGTCCCCTTAGCCAGCGATTGCTGGCCCGGGTCGATCCGGACAATCCCTGATGAGCAAATTGCTAAACCGTTGGCAGCAGTGGCGAGCCCGCTGGCAGCGACGCTGGCTCGACCGCCGCATTCCCCCGGCCCGCCAGATCACGCTGGGTACCCGCAGCCTCTTTATCCTCCCCACCCGCATGGGGCTGCTTTATCTGTTGGTGCTGCTCGCCATCTATCTGCTCGGCACCAACTACCAGAACAATCTGGTACTGCTGCTGGCCTACTGCCTCGGCAGCCTGTTTATGGCCGCCATGTGGCTCACCCACCGCAACCTGCTGGGGCTGGAGCTGCTGGGTGGCCCGCTGGTGCTGGGGGAAGCGGGTAGCCAGCTGCCGATCCGTATCTTGGTGCAGAGCCCTCGCCCGGTGCAGGCGCTCCGGTTTAGCCTCAACGAAGGCACCCTCTGGCTGGCACAGGCCGACGCGGTGCCCAGCACAGTTATCCTACCCGTATCGGGCTCGCGCCGCGGGCCATTGCACCTTGGTCGATTGCGGGTTGAAAGCCGCTACCCTCTCGGCCTGTTTCGCTGCTGGTCCCTGCTGGACTTGCAACTGGAGGGCTGGCTCTCTCCCAAACCAGCATTCGGCGCGCTAAGAGGGGAACATGCGACCCAAAACGAGGGGCATCAGGGCCAACCCGCTCCGGCCACTCTCGGTGACTTTGATACCCTGCGAACACATCAGGCCGGTGAACCACTGAGCCGAGTCGCCTGGAAGCAACTTGCCCAGGGGCGCGGCCTGCTGACCAAACAGTTCCATGAGCCACAGCAGGATGACACTCACCTCACCTTGCTGCGGATCGCGGGTGGGGAGCTGGAGCAGCGGCTGGCAGTGCTGGCCTGGTGGTGCGCAGATTACGGCAAGCGGGGCATCCCCTTTACCCTGACACTGGCAAACCAGACGCTGGGACCCGATAGCGGCGCCGCCTTTGTGCAGCGCTGCCTGCTGGCACTGGCCCAATTCGATGCAACACCACCGAAGAGCGCGCCCGATGCTGCTCGATAACCGCCGCCTGTTACCACTCATCGCCCTGCAACAGCTGCTGCTGGTCGCGGCGCTCTGGCCACAGTTGCAGCTCTGGGTGATGGCAGTAGGCGCCATGACCCTCGGCGTCCGGGCCATGATGCTGTGGCGCGGCTGGCCGCCCCTGCCTGCCCGCTGGTTGGCGCTGCTGGCCATCACAACCGTGGTGTTGCTGGGGTTGCAGTGGCGCACATTGGGCACCCTGCCCGCCCTGATCAATCTGCTCTGGATCGGCTATAGCCTGAAGATGATCGAAGTGCGGCGCGAGCGGGATATCGAGCAGGTGCTACAGCTCGCCTTCTTCCTCATCGCGCTGGCGCTGGTACAACGCCAAAGCATCGGCTGGACGGCCGGAATGACAGTAGCACTCTGGCTGGCAGTAACCGCGCTGGTGGCCGCCGTCGCCCCCGAACAGAAACGGCCTTGGCGCAGTGCGGGTGGTACCCTGCTGCTGGCGCTTCCCCTGCTCATCACTCTGTTTCTGCTGCTGCCAAGGCTCCCGCCCCTCTGGCAGATGCCCACCACCAGCCGCGCCCTGTCGGGGCTCTCGGAAGAGCTGGCCCCCGGCGATATCAGCGAACTGGTCAACTCCTCGGAACTGGCCTTTCGGGTCACCTTTGCCGATGGCCCGCCCCCGGCCCGCGAGCGCTACTTTCCGGTGATGCGCCAAGAAATTTTCGATGGCCAGCGCTGGTTGCTGAGCCCCGAGGTCAGGGCATGGCAGCAGACAGTGCCGGTGCAAACCGGGCTCCCCCTTCTGGCATCCTCTTCTCAGACCAACTCTCAACTGGCAGATAGTCCGTTACCCGCCGGGAGCTACGAGGTGATCGCCGAGCCCCAGCGCCACCGCTGGGCCTTTGCTCTGAGCGAACCGCACCTGCTGGCGGGACCGGTAATGCTCACGCCTCTCAACACCCTCTATCGGCAGGGGAGCAGCGAGATGGCGATACGCTATCGCATTGGCCGCGGCGAAGCACAGATCGAGGATGATAGCCAAGCCGCCCAGCGCAACCTGCAACTGCCAGCCGGGGGCAACCCGAGAGCGCGAGCTCACGGCCAAGGGCTGGCTGTGCGCTATCCAGAACGCGCCAAGCTGGTCGCCGCCCTGCTCGCACAGTTTCGCAGCCAATCCTATTACTACACCCTGACCCCGCCACGACTTGGCAGTGACGGGGTGGATGCATTCCTGTTCGATACAAAGCAGGGCTTTTGCGGCCACTACGCCATGGCGACCGCTTTCGTGCTGCGCGCTGCCGGTATTCCTGCACGACTGGTCACCGGTTATCTCGGCGGCGAATGGAATCCCAGGGGCAACTATCTGGCGGTACACCAGTTCGATGCCCATGCCTGGGTGGAGTATCTCGATGAAGGGGGCTCATGGCGGCGAATCGACCCCACGGCGGCAGTGGCACCTGAGCGCATTGAAGACGGCGTGAGGGAGGCCCTGAGCGACGAGTTTACCGCCGCCGACCCCCTCGCTTTGCAACGTTATCGCAACTGGGCCCTGCTCAATCAGCTGCGCTGGTGGGGCAACAATATCGAATACCAGTGGAGTCGCTGGGTGATTGGTTACGATGCGGGCCAGCTCTGGCAGCAAATCGGTCTGCGCTGGCCTGCACTGGCAGCGCACACTCCCTGGTTGATCCTCGCGAGCCTGATGCTGGTCGCCCTGCTGGTGAGCCTGCCCCTGCTGTTGCCCGCGCGCCTGCCGCCAGCGCGGCGCATCTGGCAGCCCCTGCTCAAACGGGGCAAACGCAGCGGCTACTCACCCCAGCCCGCCGAGAGCATGGGGGCATGGTGCGAGCGACTGGCGCGGCTGCGTCCTGACCTTGCCCATCCTCTGCTAAAGAGTGCGTGGCTCTATCGCCGCTGGCGTTATGCCCCTTGCAGCGACCGACAACAAAGGCGCTGCTGGCGCCAGTTGCAACTGCGTATAAAACAACTCACCCTGCTCTGGGATCAACCGCAGAAGAGCAAGCCATAAAAAGGGGGGAGCCACTGGCTCCCCCCTCAGGTTTTAATCAAGAGGTTTGACTCACCGCTTGTTATTTTTTGGTCGGATTGTCCCAAATTCCCTCTTCCAGCTGGGAGCGGATCTCCGGGTACTTGTTGGCATCAAAGGTGGGCACCTTGCCCAGCTTGAGCTGGTCGTTGTAATCCTTCGCCAGCTTGATGGCGACGCCGGAGAGCAGCAGGATCGCCACCAGGTTGACGATGGCCATCAGTCCCATGGAAACATCCGCCATGGCCCAGACAGTGGGTAACTCGCCCACAGAGCCGAACATCACCATACCCAGCACAAACATCCGGAACAGCATCAGGCCGCCCTTGTGGTTGTGCTCGAGGAACACCAGATTGGTTTCGGCATAGGAGTAGTTGGCCACGATAGAGGTGAAGGCGAAGAAGAAGATGGCTGCCGCGATAAAGATGTTGCCCCCGCTGCCAATCTGGGAAGAGAGCGCACGCTGGGTCAGCTCGACACCGGTCACACCGGAGCCCGGCTCAAACTGACCTGACATCAGGATGATGGCGGCGGTACAGCTACAGATTACGATGGTGTCCATAAAGACCCCCAGCATCTGCACATAACCCTGGGAGGCCGGGTGCGGCGGATAGGGAGTGGCTGTCGCCGCGGCGTTGGGCGCAGAGCCCATGCCCGCCTCGTTGGAGAAGAGACCGCGCTTGATACCGTTGATCATCGCCTGGGAGATGGCATAACCCAGCGCACCCGAGCCTGCCTGCTCAATCCCGAAGGCAGACTTGATGATCAGCATGAAGACATGGGGCAACTCGGTGATGTTCATCGCCACGATCACCAGCGCCAGCAGGATGTAGGCCAGCGCCATAAAGGGCACCACCAGCTCGGCAAAACGGGCAATGCCACGAATGCCGCCGAAGATAATCAGGCCGGAGAGTGCCACCAGCGCCAGACCGCTGACCCAGTCAGGAATGCCAAACGCCACCTTCATCGCCAGACTGATGGAGTTGGCCTGCACCGCGTTGAACACCAGACCAAATGCCAGGATCAGGCAGAGCGAGAAGACCACCCCCATCCAGCGCATGCCAAGGCCTTTCTCCATGTAGTAGGCTGGGCCACCACGGTAGTTGCCATCCTCATCCTTGACCTTGTAGAGCTGGGCCAGGGTGCTTTCGACGAAGGCGGTCGCCATGCCGATAAAGGCAATCAGCCACATCCAGAAGATGGCACCGGGGCCACCCAGATAGATAGCGACAGCAACACCGGCCAGGTTGCCGGTGCCGACTCGGGCGGCAAGGCTGGTACAGAGGGCCTGGAAGGAGGAGATGCCTGCGTTGTCCGATTTACGGCTGTTTTTCAGCACGGAAAACATGTGGCCAAAGTGACGGATCTGGATAAAACCCAGGCGGAAGGTGAAAAAGATCCCGACCCCGATGAGCAGGTAGATGAGCACGGCTCCCCACATCAGGTCGTTTAGCATCGCAATCAAGGTGTCCATAATTCTCTCGTTGTTATTCACATCCATGGCCAGTCTGCGCTGACCGTTTTCTGTCTGTCGTTTAATTAGCGTTTCGCTAAAGGGGCGGAATCTAGCACAGCGGGAGAGCCCGGAATAGTGATCCCGGTCACGCGAGACACAAAAAACGAACGGTAAAAGCCCATAAAGCTCCATTTAAATCGCAAACTTTCAACAAACTCAATAATTCAATCAGACAGGCCACCATTAAGCCCCATAAGAGAACCATTTTGATATATCCCTGATGAGCTATCCGGAAACGCAAACGCTTGCATGAAATGGCTTTCAAACGGCGATATTTCGCCAAACGTTTTCGCTGTAATTAAATTTCAAGTGCGTAGCGAGATAATTTATGTGATCGACGACACAAATATCGATATTGGCTAAAAAAGTTCAGCTGAAAGCAAACCGGAGCGAGGTCGGAAGGAAATGTAAAAAACCTTACTAATCATATAGTTTCACGCCATAAAACGGGATGACTCAACAGCCTGAATGTTTAACAACCAAGCGCCCCTATTGCAGGATGCAGCACATCAGTATTAATTAGGCAGGCAATGACGATGGGGCGCCCCCATCGCGCTTTTCTGAGCCTGAGGCACCAAGATCCTGTAATTTTATTTCAGAACCACCGTCTCAAGCCCGCAACCCAGGGATTACTCCCTCATTAAGAGATGATATTCGCTATGGCCGATAAATTAACCCAGCTGAAAGCCCTGACCACTGTTGTTGCCGACACCGGTGATATCGAAGCCATCAAACGCTATCAGCCCATCGATGCCACCACCAACCCCTCTCTGGTTCTGAAGGCCTCCGAGATCCCCGAGTATGCTCCGCTGATCGAAGACGCCATCAAGTGGGCCAAAGCCCAGAGCCAGGACAAGGCACAGCAAATCATCGACGCGGGCGACAAGCTGGCCGTCAACATCGGTCTGGAAGTGCTGAAGATCGTTCCGGGCCGTATCTCTACCGAAGTGGATGCCCGTCTCTCCTTCGATACCGAGGCCAGCATCGCCAAGGCCCGCAAGCTGATCCGTCTTTACAACGAAGCGGGTATCAGTAACGACCGCATTCTGATCAAGCTGGCCTCCACCTGGGAAGGGATCCGTGCCGCTGAAGTACTGGAGAAAGAGGGTATCCAGTGCAACCTGACCCTGCTGTTCTCCTTCGCCCAGGCCCGTGCCTGTGCCGAAGCCGGTGCCTTCCTGATCTCCCCGTTTGTGGGCCGCATCCTCGACTGGTACAAAGCCAAAAATGGCCGTGACTACACCGCCAGCGAAGATCCGGGCGTGGTCTCCGTTACCTCCATCTACAACTACTACAAGCAGCACGACTACCCGACCGTGGTAATGGGCGCCAGCTTCCGCAACACCGGCGAGATCCTGGAACTGGCCGGTTGCGACCGCCTGACCATTGGTCCGGCCCTGCTGGAAGAGCTGAGCAAGAGCGAAGGCGCCGTGGTACGCAAACTGGACTACACCGGTGAGCGCAAGGCCAAACCGACCCCGATGACCGAGGCCGAATTCCGCTGGGAACTGAACCAGGACGCCATGGCTCACGAGAAGCTGGGCGAAGGTATCCGCATGTTTGCCATCGACCAGGGCAAGCTGGAAACCATGCTGGCAAGCCGCCTGTAATCGATTAATTTTTATGAAAAAAACCGGGCCCCTACCAAGGGGCCCGGTTTTTTTCATGGGCTTTTTTAGCGCTGTCATAGAGTCGTCACGAAAACGTTTTAATTTCAGATTCGTTATGTTATACGGGTGGTGAAAACGATAAAAGCCAAGGAGGGAGCCATGGAAATGTTCAACTTCGATTATGACGAGGTAGTTGAGCTCGGTTCACGTAGCCGCGGGACAACGGGAAAAAAACGTAAATGGCGCGAGATCGAAGCGCTGAAAGACAAGCACCGTTTGCAGAAGGAGCTGCAATCCATTGATATCGCCTACGAGGGTCTGACAGACGACATTGAGCTGTAAGACTGCCTAATACCTGTAAAAGCGCCCCGGATGTACGGGGCGCTTTTTTATGCCGCAATCGGATGATCAAGCGGCTTGTCATGCCATCGCCAGCGATGCCAAAGGATGCTGTAGGCTACTGGCAGCCATCACCAACAGCATGGCATACCAACCATGCACCTCACTCGCGAAGACTGAACTGCGCCATTCCAGGGCGCGTTGGGGCACTCATCTGAATGGCAGATCAACCGCAATAAAAAGCCCCCGTCGATGACGGGGGCCTGGATCTCGGGATTCACGATTGCGAGCTTAGCAGTAGCCGTAGCCCAGCAGACGCTGGTAGCGCTGCTCCAGCAGTTGTTCGGTATCAAGCGGACGCAGAGCGTCCAGATCCTGCTTGATGCGGGCCTTGAGGTTTTTAGCCATCTTTTCCACATCGCGGTGGGCACCGCCGAGCGGCTCTTCGACGATGTTGTCGATGAGTTTCAGCTCTTTCAAACGCTGGGCAGTGATACCCATCGCTTCAGCAGCCACAGAAGCCTTCTCGGCGCTCTTCCACAGGATGGAGGCACACCCTTCCGGCGAGATGACAGAGTAGGTGGAATACTGCAGCATGTTGACGCGGTCACCCACGCCGATAGCCAGCGCACCACCTGAGCCGCCTTCACCGATCACGGTGCAGACCACCGGCACAGTCAGGCCGGCCATGACTTTCAGGTTGCGGGCGATGGCTTCGGACTGGCCCCGCTCCTCTGCACCAACGCCTGGGTAGGCCCCCGGGGTGTCGATAAAGGTGATGATCGGCATCTTGAAACGCTCGGCCATCTCCATCAGACGCAGGGCCTTGCGGTACCCTTCCGGACGCGGCATGCCGAAGTTGCGCTTGATCTTCTCTTTGGTCTCGCGACCCTTCTGGTGACCAATCACCATCACCGGCTCGCCGTCGAGACGGGCAATACCGCCGACGATAGCCTTGTCGTCGGCATAGGCACGATCACCGGCCAGCTCGTCGAAATCGGTGAAGATCTGCTCGATATAATCGAGGGTGTAAGGGCGCTGGGGATGACGCGCCATCTGGGATACCTGCCAGGCCCCCAGATCACCGAAGATCTTCTTGGTCAGCTCTTCGTTTTTCTTCTCCAGCCGGCGGATCTCGTCTTTCAGATCCACGGCGTGATTGCCTTCACTCACATGTTTGAGCTCATCAATCTGCGCCTGCAACTCGGCAATCGGCTGTTCAAAATCCAGAAAAAGACTCATAGGGCCTTAGAACCTCTAATCAAAAACCAACTCGACCCGCTCTCGTCCAAGCAGGACGCGCAAGTCATCTAACAGTTGATCGGTGGGCGTCACCCGCCACTCGGTACCGAGCGTCAATCGCACCCGAGAACCGGGGCGACGATAGTTTACCTGAACCGGACAGACTCCGGCACGGGCGGGCTCCAAAATCTCGCACAAACGCGGAAAAAAGCGATCATCGATACGCTGTTCATCGAGGGAGATGCGGATTGCTCTGGCAAAACGCTCCCTCGCATCGTTGATATCCAGTAATTCCCGGGCCGACATTTTAAGGCCACCGGAGAAGTCATCAAAGCTGACCTGTCCAGAAACCACCAAAATGCGGTCTTTTTGCATCAATTCTTCATATTTTTCCAGCGCTTCACTGAACAGGGTCACATCGAGGCGACCGGAACGGTCGTCCAGGGTGAAGATCCCCATCTTGTTGCCACGCTTGGTCACCATGCTGCGGGCCGCAATCACCAGCCCTGCCGCCGTGGTCACGGTATCGCGGGAGGTGGGATGCAGATCGCACAAGCGACCCGAGGTATAACGACGCAACTCGCTGCTGTACTGGTTGATGGGGTGACCGGTGAGATAGAGCCCGAGGGTCTCGCGCTCCCCTTCCAGCCACACCTTGTCAGGCCAGTGCGGCACGTTGGCAAACGCCTTCTTGACGTCGTCAATCTCTTCGGTGAGCACGCCGAACATGTCGACCTGCCCCACCGCCTGCGCCTTGGCGTGCTGCTCGGCGGCACGCATCGCCTCCTCCAGCGTCGCGATCAGCGCCGCGCGGTGGGGGCCGAGCCGATCCATGGCGCCGGAGAGAATAAGCTTCTCCATCACCCGCTTGTTAAGCTTCTTGATGTCGACCCGGTTGCAGAAGTCGAACAGATCGCGGAACGGACCATCCTGATCCCGAGCGCTCAAGATCGCGTCGATGGGGCCTTCACCGACCCCTTTCACCGCCCCGATACCGTAGACGATATGACCATCTTCGTTGACCGAGAAGCGATAGCGACCGGTGTTCACATCCGGCGGGATCACCGTCAGCCCCATCCGCTGGCACTCGTCCACCAGGGTTACGATCTTGTCGGTGTTGTCCATATCGGCGGTCATCACCGCTGCCATGAACTCGGCCGGGAAGTGGGCCTTGAGCCAGAGGGTCTGGTAGGAGACCAGCGCATAGGCGGCGGAGTGGGATTTGTTGAAGCCGTAGCCGGCAAACTTCTCCACCAGATCGAAGATCTTCATCGCCAGCTCGCCGTCGACGCCATTCTTGATGGCGCCCTCCTCGAAACCGGCCCGCTGCTTGGCCATCTCCTCGGGCTTTTTCTTACCCATCGCCCGGCGCAACATGTCCGCGCCACCCAGCGTATAGCCTGCCAGGGTCTGGGCAATCTGCATCACCTGCTCCTGATAGAGGATGATGCCGTAGGTCGGTTCAAGAATCGGTTTCAGGCTCTCGTGCTGCCACTTCTCGTCCGGATAGGAGATCGCTTCATTACCGTGTTTGCGGTCGATGAAGTTATCCACCATGCCTGACTGGAGCGGGCCCGGTCGGAACAGGGCCACCAGTGCGATCATATCCTCGAAGCAGTCGGGGCGCAGCCGCTTGATGAGATCCTTCATGCCGCGGGATTCCAGCTGGAATACCGCTGTGGTCTCGTAGCGCTGCAGCAGGTCAAACGACTTCTTGTCATCGATGGGGATGGCGGCGATGTCCACCGGCGGCTTGCCCTCTTTGGCAAGACGCGGGTTTATCATGCCGAGCGCCCAGTCGATGATGGTGAGCGTTCGCAGACCGAGGAAGTCGAACTTCACCAGACCGGCGTATTCCACATCGTTCTTGTCGAACTGGGTGACCGGGTGATGGCCTTCGTCATCGCAGTAGAGCGGCGCAAAGTCGGTGATCTTGGTAGGCGCGATCACCACGCCACCGGCGTGTTTACCAGCGTTGCGCACCACCCCTTCAAGGCGGCGGGCCATGTCGATGAGGTCTTTGACCTCCTCATCCTGCTCGTAAAGCTCGGGTAGCTTGGGCTCGGCCTCGAACGCCTTGGCCAGCGTCATCCCCGGATCCGGCGGGATCAGCTTGGAGATGCGATCGACAAAGCCGTAAGCGTGGCCCAGCACCCGGCCAACGTCTCGCACCACCGCCTTGGCCGCCATGCTGCCGAAGGTGATGATCTGGGAGACCGCATCCCGGCCATACATCTCGGAGACGTGCTCGATCACTTCATCCCGTCGGTCCATGCAGAAGTCGACGTCGAAGTCGGGCATTGATACCCGCTCCGGGTTCAGGAAACGTTCGAACAGCAGGTCAAATTCCAGCGGATCGAGGTCGGTGATCTTGAGGGCGTACGCCACCAGAGAGCCCGCCCCCGAGCCCCGGCCCGGACCAACGGGAATGCCGTTGTCCTTGGACCACTGGATAAACTCCATCACGATGAGGAAGTAACCCGGGAAGCCCATCTGGTTGATCACTTTCAGCTCGATGTCGAGACGCTCGTCATACTCGGGACGACGCTCGGCCCGCACTGCCGGATCCGGGAACAGGAACTCGAGACGCTCCTCCAGACCCTCTTTCGACTTGGCCACCAGAAAATCTTCGGTAGTCATGTCGCCGGTCGGGAAGTTGGGCAGGAAGTATTCGCCGAGACGCACCGTCACGTTGCAGCGCTTGGCGATCTCCACCGTGTTTTCCAGCGCTTCGGGGATATCGGCAAACAGCTCCGCCATCTCCTCCTGACTGCGCAGGTACTGCTGGGGGCTGTAGCGACGGGGACGGCGTTTGTCCATCAGGGTATAGCCATCGTGGATGGCCACCCGGATCTCGTGGGCGTCGAAGTCATCGGCGTTAAGGAACACCACCTCGTTGGTGGCGACTACCGGCAGCTCGAACTCGGTAGCAATGGCCACTGCCATGTGCAGATAGACCTCTTCGTCGGGTCGACCGGTACGCAGCAGCTCGAGGTAGTAGGCATCGGGGAAATGGGTCTGGTAGAAGGCGAGGCACTGCTCGGTCATCTGCCGGTTACCCTTGAGCAGGAACTTGCCCACATCCCCTTCACGACCGCCGGAGAGGACGATCACCCCCTTGGCATGCTCGGCGAGCCAGCTTTTGTCGATAACCGGGCGCCCCTGCACGTGGCCGCGCTGGTAGCCGCGAGAGATAAGCAGGGTGATGTTCTGGTAGCCGTCGTTGTCCATAGCGAGCAGAGTGAGGCGGAACTGCTCGTCGCCAAGCTCGTCGCTCTGCACCCAGAAGTCGGCACCGACGATGGGTTTGATCCCCTTGCCGTGGGCAGCACCATAGAAGCGCACCAGACCGCACATGTTCATCTGATCGGTCAGCGCCAACGCCGGCATGTTGTTGGCCGCTGCAGCCCCGACGATGGGGTTGATCTTCTGCAGGCCATCGACCATGGAGAAGTCGGAGTGGACTCGCAGGTGGATAAAACGGGGTTCAGCCATCGTCATCTCCTCTCGCTGCTCAAACTAAATGGCATGGTCTACTCGATCCCCAGTGCGCGGCGCACCGGTTTGAAGCTCTTGCGATATTCGGGCAGCGGGCCACGCTCGGCCAGAATGGCGAGGTGCTCAGCAGTCGGATACCCCTTGTGGCGGGCAAAACCATACTCGGGATGACGGCTGTCCAGCTCGGTCATCTCCGCATCGCGGGTTACCTTGGCAAGGATCGAAGCGGCACTGATGGCGGCCACCAGGCTATCACCCTTGACCACGGCGCGCGATTCCATCGGCAATGCCGGGCAGCGGTTGCCATCGATAAAGACCAGCTCGGGCGTCACCTTCAGCCCTGCTACGGCGCGCTGCATCGCCAGCATGGTGGCATGCAGGATGTTGAGCTCGTCGATCTCTTCCGGAGTGGCGCGACCGATAGCCCAAGCGAGCGCTTTCTCTTTGATCTCGTCAAATAGCGCCAGCCGTTTCTTCTCGGAGAGCTTCTTGGAGTCAGCCAGTCCGACAATCGGGTTGGCGGGATCGAGAATGACCGCGGCGGTGACCACGTCACCCACCAGCGGGCCGCGACCCACTTCATCCACACCGGCAACCAGCTTGTCGTCAGGAATATCGATCATCATCTTGTAGCCTTGAATCAAAACAGGCCCCGTGGGGCCTGACAGGGGTCGACTGGCGCGACATCACCACTCGGAAAACGGATTAACGGGTAGCGCGGCGCAATCGACGGTCCGAAATAGCGTTATCTGCCGAGCAGATCCACCACCGCGTCGGCGGCCTGCGAGTCGGCATTACAGCGGATCAGCTGGTGCAGCTCGGTGAAGGTGTTGACCAGCACACTGTTGTCGTGCTCGAAGTACTTGCTCACCTCTTCCACCAGATTCTCCGGGGTGCACTCGTGCTGGATCAGTTCCGGCACCAGCATGCGACCCGCGAGCAGGTTGGGCAGAGAGACAAATTCAGTCTTCACCAGTCGCTGTGCCAGCCAGTAGCTGAAGGGCTTGAGCTTGTAGCCCACCACCATCGGCTTTTTCACCAGCATGGCTTCGAGCGCCGCGGTGCCAGAGGCCAGCATCACCACGTCGGCAGCGATCATCGCCTCGCGCCCCTGCCCTTCCAGCAGCACCATCTCGAGATCCGGCGCCAGCTCGGCCTTGATGGCCATGAATTGCTCGCGCCGTTTCTGGTTGACCAGCGGCACGATGAAACCGAGATCCGGATAGCGCACCGTCAGGTGCTTGCAGGCCTCGAGAAACAGGGGGGACATAAAGCCCACTTCTGCGGTGCGGCTGCCCGGCAGCACCGCCAGCCAGCGGCGATTGGCATCGATACCGAGATTGCGACGCACGGCGGCCTGATCCGGCACCAATGGAATATCGTCCGCCATGGTATGACCGACAAAACGGCAAGGGGCGTCGAAGCGGTCGTAGAAGGCTTTCTCGAAGGGCAGGAAGGCGAGCACCATGTCGGTAGCGGCCTTGATCTTGTGAATGCGGTTCTGGCGCCAGGCCCACACCGAGGGGCTGACATAGTGAACCGTCTTGATACCGGCGCGGCGCAGTTTCAGCTCCACTCCGATATTGAAATCCGGTGCATCCACGCCGATGAAGATATCGGGCGGATTGGCAATAAAGTGACGCAGCAGTTCGCGACGGACCTTGAGAATACGCGGCAGACGGCCAAGCACCTCGGTGATCCCCATGACGGAGAGCTCTTCCATCTCGAACAGCGCCTTGACGCCCAGCGCCTGCATGCGCGGCCCGGCGATCCCTTCAAACTGCGCGTCCGGGTAGCGGGCTTGCAGCTCCCGCACCAGGCCGGCAGCCAGAATGTCGCCGGATACTTCTCCGGCGACGATACCGATGCGAACCGGATCAGGCACGGATGATCCCGCGCTCGTTGTCTTTGAGGAAGTCCACATAGAGCTGGACGGCCGGTTCGGCTTGCGCCATATCGATCAGCACCGGCAGCACCTCTTCGATGGTCTTGCCAGAGCGGAAGATCTCTTTGTAGGCGCGCTTGACAGCAGAGATAGCCTCGGCGCTGAAACCACGGCGACGCAGCCCTTCGGAGTTGACCCCGAACGGCTTGGCGTAGTTGCCTGCGGCCATCACATAAGGCGGCACGTCCTTGTTGAGGGCGGCGCAGCCACCGACGAAGGCGTGGGAACCGACGCGGCCGAACTGGTGAATGGCGGAGAGCCCCCCAAAGATCACGAAGTCACCGATCACCACGTGACCCGCCAGGGTGGCGTTGTTGGCGAAGATGCAGTTGTCACCGATGATGCAGTCGTGGGCAACGTGGACGTTGACCATGAACAGGTTTCCGCTGCCCACCTTGGTCAGGGATTGATCCTGAATGGTGCCACGGTGGAAGGTGCAGTTCTCGCGAATGACGTTGTTGTCGCCAATTTCGAGGAAGGTGCGCTCACCGGCGTACTTCTTGTCCTGACAATCCTCACCGATGGAGGTGTGCTGGAAGATCTTGTTGCCACGACCAATCTTGGTCGGGCCCTTGATCACCACATGGGAACCTACCCAGGTGTTGTCACCGATTTCCACCTCGGCGCCGATGACAGAAAAGGGGCCGATTTCAACCCCTTTACCGATCACGGCAGACTCATGGACGATGGCAGTATCGTGAATGATGGCAGTCTGGTCGATCACGTGTGTTAAACCTCGCGTTTGGCGCACATCAGCTCGGCGGTACAGACCACTTCACCGTCGACGGTAGCGACTCCGGTGAATTTGGCAATACCGCGACGCTCTTTCAGGAACTCCACGTCGAGCACCAGCTGGTCACCGGGGCCGACTGGACGCTTGAAGCGAGCATTGTCGATTGAGGCAAAATAGTAGAGTTCGTTGGGAGACGGCTTGCCCACCATGGTAAAGGCCAGGATACCGGTGGCCTGTGCCATCGCTTCCAGGATCAGCACACCCGGGAACACCGGCTTGGCCGGGAAGTGCCCCTGGAAGATCGGCTCGTTGAACGAGACGTTCTTGATGGCACGCAGGGTTTTGCGCTCATCGCTGATCTCGTAGTCGTCTACACGATCCACCATCAGAAACGGATAACGGTGGGGCAGCAGATCCATGATTTCCTGGATACCCAGGCTCTTCTTTTCAGTAGTCAAAACAGTACCCTATACCAATCGTGATTATTCTTGATCCAGCTTCTTCTCAAGCTTGCTTAACCGCTTGTGCATCTCTTCGATACGCATCACCCGGGCGGCGGTCTTGCGCCACTCTTTATTGGTTTGCAGAGGGATGCCGGAAGAGTAGACACCGGGCTCGGTAATGGGTCGCATCACCATGGCCATACCGGTGACGGTGGCCTGGTCGCAGATCTCCATATGCCCGTTAAAGACGGAAGCGCCGCCAATGATACAGTATTTGCCGACCTTGAGACTACCAGCCATCACGGTGGAGCCCGCCACGGCGGTGCCGTAGCCGATCTCAACGTTGTGGGCGATCTGGCACTGGTTGTCGATGATGACGTTGTCAGCGATGCGGGTATCTTCCAGCGCACCGCGGTCAATGGTGGTACAGGCACCGATCTCGACCCGGTTGCCAATGGTCACGCCGCCGAGCTGGGGGATCTTGATCCACTCGCCACGTTCATTGGCATAACCGAAACCATCGGCCCCGATCACTGTGCCGGATTGAACCAGACAGTCGGTGCCCATGGTAACATTGTGATAGAGGGTGACGTTGGCCCACAGCCGGGAGCGCGCTCCCAGCTGGGTATTTTTGCCAACAAAACAGCCCGGGCCAATGCGTACATCATCACCCAGCACGACACCGGATTCGATCACCGCATTGGCGCCGATGGCCACTCTCTCGCCCAGTTGCACGTCAGCCGCGATGACGGCACTCGGATGGATATCCATGGCCGGCTGCGGGGTGGTGTCCAGCAGTTGGGCTACCCGGGCAAAACCCACGTAGGGATCCTTGAGCACCAGCGCATTGGTGGGACAGAAAGGGAGATCCGCCTCTGTGATGAGCACGGCAGTCGCCTTGCTCTGCTCCAGATAAGAGCGGTACTTCTTGTTGGACAGGAAGGTAATCTCACCCTCCCCGGCCTTTTCCAGTGTCGCTACCTTGCGGATTTCCAGGGTTCCGTCGCCATGGACCTGGGCCCCCAGTTGCTGGGCCAGCTGTGCGAGAGTGAATGCCATCAATTAGTTGCTCTTGCTTACCTGAGAAATAACCTGGCCGGAGATGTCCAGCTTGCTGGCGGCATACGGGGCGGCATTGCGCTCCAGCACCAGATCGTAACCATTGCTCTTGGCGATGGAATCGATGGCAGCCTGCACTTTGGTCAGGATCTTGTTGCGTTCTTCGGACTGACGGCGGCCGTTGTCCTGCTCAAAGGCTTGACGCTTCTGATTGAACTCCATCTGCAGCTTGGCCAGTTTCTCCTGGTTCTGCTTCTTCTGCTCGGCGCTCATGAAGGCTTCATCCTTACGGAACTTCTCGACCAGCTTCTGGCCTTCCTGTTCCAGCTTCTGCAGCTCACGCATGCGCGGCTCGAATTCGCCTTTCAGCTTGGCTGCAACGGCTTCACGCTGGGGCAGCTTTTGGAAGACTTCGCCCATATCAACCACGGCGATCTTGGTCTCAGCGAAGGCAGAACCCATGCCGGCAGCCATCAGTGCAAAGCTCAAACCAGCTACTTTCAACGCTTTATTCACACTTACTCCTTGTTCCCTCATGGCGAGGGCTACCTGATTTACCCGATTATGCAAGCGGCATTGACACCGTCTTGTTACCTGGTGAGGCACGCATACCGCGCGTCCCATCATTGAAGACCCCCACCGCATGGGTGGGGGCGATATTCTGCTTAGAAAGTACGACCGATGTTGAAGGAGAAGACTTCGGTACGATCCCCTTCGTATTTCTTGATTGGCTTGGCCAGGGCGAACACCAGCGGTCCCATCGGTGAGAGCCACTGCAAGGAGACACCTGCAGAGACACGGATATTACCCGGATTGGAGTAGTCCTGACTCAAATAGTTGCAATCCGAACCGGCAGCACAGGGGTAGGCACCATTGGCAAAATCGGTGCTCCAGACGGTACCCGCATCAACAAATGCCGTGGTCCGGATCTGCGGACGATAGGTCTCGGAGACGAACGGGGTCGGGAAGACCAGTTCGAACGAGGCCACCGCCAGTGCGTTACCACCCACCGAGGTGTCGGAACCTTCGTAATAACCGGTCTCGCATGGCTGATTGCCGGTACAGCTGCCAGAGCCCGGCTTGTTGTAAGTTTTGTAGATGGCCTTGGGACCAATGGTATTGCTCTTGAAGCCACGTACCGTATCGAAACCACCGGCATAGTAGTTCTCGAAAAACGGCAGCATGCTGTCATCACCATAACCATTGCCGTAGGAGACCCGCCCCTTGCCGATCACTACCCAGCTGTGATCTGCATCAAGCGGGAAGTAGTGGGCATCTTCGGCGGAGAGCTTGTAGTACTGCAACTCCATGCCCGGCACGGTCACCTTGGCGTTGATACGCTGACGATCACCAGAGGTCGGGAACATCCCCTTGTTCAGGGTGGAACGGGTCCAGCCTGCAGTCATATCGACGGTGACGAAGTCGAGGTTGGAGCCGTCCTGGGAGTAAATATTCCAGAACTGATCCATCTGCACCGACTGGCGATTATCGTTCCACTGATCCCAGCAGTAGGTGTTGCCATTGGTATCCGGGTTGTCTTTCAGACACTCCTGATAGTTCTGGGCATTGAACGACGGGCGGCTCAGTTTGGTACTCTCGATACCGGTACTGAAGTCAAGTCGATTGAACTCGTTGACCGGGAAGCCACTGGAGAGACGGAAACCGATGGTTTCGTTCTCGTAATCGACAATATCGGCGTCATCGGCACGGAACTGGTTGTAGTAGAGTCGCCCACCCAGGCTAACGCCGTCCACAGTGAAGTAGGGATCGTTGTAGCTCAGATCAACGTTCTTGGAGTAGTCGTTGGTACTGGCGTTGATGGAGACCGTCTTCCCGGTCCCCATAAAGTTATTCTGAGAGATCCCCGCCTGCAGGCTTAGACCCGATTCGGTACCGTAACCGATACCGGCGTTGATGGAACCTGCAGGCTGCTCCTTGACCTTGAAGTCGAGATCAACCAGGTCATCGTTGCCCGGCACCCGCTTGGTGTCCACTTCGACGCTCTCGAAGTAGCCAAGGCGATTGAGGCGGCTCTTGGACTGTTCGATGTTGTCGGAGGAGAGCCAGGTGCCCTCCATCTGGCGCATCTCGCGACGCAGCACCTGATCCTCAGTGGTGGCGTTACCGCTGAAGTTGATGTTGCGCACATAGACACGGGGGCCAGGCTCTACGTTGACGATCAGCTCAACTTCCTTGGTCTTGTCATTGACCTGCGGGAAGGTGACCACTTTCGGATAGGCGTAGCCGTAACGACCAAGGAACTTGGAGAGCACTTCTTCGGTGTGAGTCACCTGGCTGGCGGAGTAGGTGCTGCCAGCAGCGATCGGGATCAACCCCTTCATCTCGCCACCGCGATCAATCAGGTCGCCCTTGAGCTGGACACCGGAGACCTTGTACTGATCCCCTTCCTTGATGTTGAGGGTGACATAGACTCCCTTCTTGTCCGGGGTCATGGAGACCTGGGTGGACTCCTGCTGGAAGCGGATGTAGCCGCGATCCATGTAGTAGGAGCGCAGCGTTTCGATATCACCGGCCAGCTTCTGCTTCTGGTAACGCTGATCGGCGGTGAAGTTCCACCAGGGTACTTCGTCACGGAGGGAGAGTTGGGCCAGCAGCTTCTCTTCCGGGAAGACGCTATTGCCGACGATGTTGATCTGCTGGATTTTTGCAGCCTGACCTTCGACAAAGGTAAACTTCAGATCAACCCGGTTGCGCGGCAACGGGGTGACAATGGCCTTGACCTTGGCAGAGTATTTACCCACGCCATAGTAGAAATCTTCCAACCCCTTTTCGAGGGAGGTCAGTACGGTGCGATCCAGCGGGTCGCCGACACGGATACCGGAAGACTCCAGACTCTGGGTCAGTTGTTCTTCCTTGATATCCTTGTTGCCAGAAAATTCGATGCTGGAGATGGTCGGACGCTCCTTGACCATCACCTGCAGCACCTGGCCGTCACGGTAAACCTTCACATCCTCAAAGTTGCCCGAGGCGTAAAGCTTCTTGATGGCACTGGCCAGCGCCACGGAGTCGACAGTATCACCGACCCGGATCGGCAGGTTCAACAGTGCGGCCCCCAGGGTCACCCGTTGCAAACCGTCGACCTGGATATCTTGCACCACAAAAGAGGCAGGGGCCGCCTGGGCCAGGAAACTGGCACCCAGCAGGCAACTCAACACCAATGCTTTTTTAACAGCCATTTTGTTCTTATGTGTCCTTGTTGATGCTCTGGCCTCAGAGGCGAGCGAAATCGTTAAACAGCGCAATGCCCATCAATAACATCAGAATGGCGGCACCGATCCTGAAACCCACTTCCTGTATTTTCTCTGAGACCGGCTTGCCGGTGACTGCTTCGATAAGGAAATAGACCAGATGGCCACCGTCCAGCACCGGTAGGGGAAACAAATTGATGATCCCCAGGTTGACGCTGATCAGCGCCAGAAAACTCAAGAAATAGACCAGACCATAGTCGGCACTGCTACCAGCACCCTTGGCTATCGAGATAGGGCCGCTCAGGTTGTCTAGCGACACTATGCCAGCTACCAGCTTGCCGATCATGTCAAAGGTGAGCGTGATCAGGCTCCAGGTCTTGTCGGCCCCCTGCCACAGCGCTTGCAAAGGCCCATACTGTAACAGAATTCGATATTCATCCGGTAATGGAACCAGTTGCGGCGAGAGACCGACGAATCCAACCAGCTTACCCTGCACCTTGCGACTATCCGGGGTCAGAGTCACGTTGAGATCACTGTTGTTGCGCTCAACCACCACTTGCAGAGGTTCGCCCGGTGCCTGCTGCACCAGCTCGACAAACTGGGTCCAGGCGGTGATTGGCTGATCGCCGACCTGTTTGATACGGTCACCAACCTGCAGCCCCGCCTTTTCACTGGCACTCTTGGCCACCACGGCAGCCACGACTGGCAGCACTTTACCACTCAGGGGAACGATCCCCAGACTCCCGATGGGCGACTCTTTATCCGGATCGAAGGTCCAGCCGGTCAGCGACAAGGTTTTGTCAGTGGCATAGCTGGTATTGGGCGCTTGCACCTTGAGGGTGACTGCATCGTCACCCAAATGGCTGATAAGGGCGTAGGTGACGCTCTCCCAGTCACCAGTCTGTTCATCGCCGACCCCGACAATCTCCATCCCGGGCAGCACACCCGCCTCGGCCACGATGGATGCCGGACGCACTTCACCTATCACCGGCTTGACGCTTGGCACCCCGATGATAAACATCAACCAGAGGGCAACCAGAGCAAACACGAAGTTGGCCATGGGACCGGCAGCCACGATTGCCATCCGCGCCCAGACACTCTTGTGATTGAAAGCGTACTGCTCGTCACCGGGCTTGAGCTCGTCCACCCGGCCGTCCAGCATCTTGACGTAACCGCCGAGGGGGATCAGGGCCAGCACGTACTCGGTGCCATCCTTGCCCATCCGGCGCCAGATGGCCTTGCCAAAACCGATGGAGAAACGCTCAACCTTGACGCCACAACGACGGGCCACCCAGAAGTGGCCAAACTCGTGCACTGCGACCAGCAGGCCCAGCGCAACGACAAAGGCGCCGATATTCCACAACACACCACCCATCAGCCAAGCTCCTCAATCAAAGTGTGAGCACGGGCTCTTGCCGCACCGTCCAGGGCAAACAGATCATCGAGCGAGCCGACGGCGCTGCTCTCCAGCGCCAGCATCACAGCCTCGTTGATCCGGGCAATATCCATAAAGCCGATGCGCCCGGCCAGGAAGGCGGCAACCGCCTCCTCGTTGGCTGCATTGAGCGCAGTGGTCGCCGCTTGTCCCTTCTGGCAGGCATTGATGGCCAGCGCCAGACAGGGGTAGCGTTCGTAATCAGGCCGGATAAAGCTGAACTCTCCGACACTGAAGAAATCCAAAGGTTCCACACTGGAGGGGATGCGATTGGGATAAGCCAGCGCATGAGCGATGGGGGTACACATATCCGGATTGCCAAGCTGGGCCAGCACGGAGCCATCCTTATACTGCACCATGGAGTGGATCACAGACTGCGGGTGGATCACCACCTGGATCTGCTCGGGGGCCGCATTGAACAACCAGCGCGCCTCGATGTACTCCAGACCCTTATTGATCATGGTGGCGGAGTCGACCGAAATCTTGGCCCCCATCGACCAGTTGGGATGCGCGATGGCTTGCGCCGGCGTCACCTTGGCCAGCTCGCTGATCTCGGTGTAACGGAACGGGCCGCCGGAACCGGTAAGCAAAATCTTGCTGATCCCTGCCGCCGCCAGATCGCAAAAGCCGGGCTGACGCTGCACAGCGGTCGGCAAACACTGGAAGATGGCATTGTGCTCGCTGTCGATGGGCAGTAGCTCGGCGCCATGCTCGCGCACGGCCTCCATGAAGAAAGCACCGGACATTACCAGCGCCTCCTTGTTGGCCAACAGAATGCGCTTGCCGGCGCGCACCGCAGCCATGGTCGGGGCCAGGCCTGCCGCACCAACGATGGCAGCCATCACGCTATGGGCATCGGGATGAGCGGCTACTTCGCACAGTGCTTGAGCACCACAAAGCACTCGGGTGGCACTGCCGTGCGCTTTCAGGCGGACAGTCAGTTCACGGGCGGCATCCTCATCGACCATCACGGCAAAACGGGGAGAGAATTCGAGGCTGTCCCGCAACATGGCATTCACGTTGCGGGCAGCGGTCAACGCCAGCACTTGCCAACTGCCCGGATTGTGGCGCAGCACCTTCAGGGTACTCTGACCGATGGAGCCGGAAGCCCCCAGAATAACCAGGTTGCGCATCAAAACTCCTGACTGAGTAGCAGATAACTGAGGAGAAACACTGGCAGAGCAGCAGTCAGACTATCAATCCGATCTAGCACCCCACCATGACCTGGCAGCAGGGTGCCGGAGTCCTTGATTCCCGCTTCACGCTTGAACATACTCTCGGTCAGATCGCCGAGTACCGAAGCAAGCACCGCCAGCAAGGAGCAGAACAGCACGATAACCATCTTGGCAGGAACAAACCCCATCCACCAGGTGACGCCGATGGCCAGCAGGCTGGCGGTAAAGAGCCCACCGCACATCCCTTCAATGGTTTTGCCCGGACTGACGGCCGGTGCCAGCTTGTGTTTACCAAACGCCCTGCCAAAAAAATACGCGCCAGAATCTGCCGCCCAGACCAGCCCCATGACGAAGAGCAGGATCCAGGCTCCCATCATGGGGTCATGGTAAAAGTTGTAACCACGAATGGCGACCAGCGACCAGAAGAAGGGAACCAGGGTCACCAGACCAAACAGGGACTTGAGCCAGATTGACTCCTTCCACAGCTTGGCGCTCTGGGGATAGCGCAGCACCAGCAGCAGACCCAGCAGCCACCAGCTTACCGCGGTCCAGAGCACGCCCATCACCAGCGGATGCAGATGGGGAGTCCAGAGCTGCTCCACCGGCAACCAGAACAAGCTTGCCCCGAGCAGCAGGCAGAATACGATGGGTAACCATTGTTGCGGGGCGGCAGAGACAAAGCCGCTCCATTCACGGCTGGCCAGCAAAAAGACCAGCGCAGCCAACAGGGCAAAAAACTTCAATGGCAGAAAGAAAAGCGCCCCCAATACCAGGGGGATCAACATCAAAGCAGTAATAATTCGTTGTTTTAGCAAAAGAAACCTCTCTCTTGGGAGCGGGGTTTAGCCGGTCTGCTGCTCGGCGATCAATTCCCGGATCTGTTCACCCGTGCAGCCGAAGCGGCGTTCGCGGGCAACAAAGGAGGCAACGGCCTCACTGAACTCGGCCTCGTTGAAATCGGGCCACAACACCGGGGTAAAGTAGAGCTCGGCATAGGCGAGCTGCCATAATACAAAGTTGCTGATGCGATGGTCACCACCGGTGCGGATCAACAGGTCCACGGGTGGCAGATCGGCCATGCAAACCTCGCGGGTCAACATGGATTCATCAATGTCGTCAGCGGCCAGTTCACCGGCCGCCACTGCTTTAGCCAGCTTGCGGGCAGCCTGAGCGATATCCCACTGGCCACCATAGTTGGCCGCAATATTCAGGGTCAATCCCTTGTTATTGGCGGTCAAGGCTTCTGCCTTGGCAATTTTGGCCTGCAACCGCTCACTGAAGCGAGCAGTATCGCCAATTACCTTGAGCCGGATCCCGTGACTGTGAAGTTTGTTCACCTCACGGCCCAGCACGGTAACGAACAGTTCCATCAAAGCGCTGACCTCCCCTTCCGGGCGGCGCCAGTTCTCGCTGGAGAATGCAAACAGGGTCAATGCCTCGATTTTGGCGCGCGCAGCAAAGGTAACGGCCTCGCGCACTGACTTGACGCCAGCCTTATGACCATAAACCCGCATCTTGCCACGGTTCTGTGCCCAGCGACCATTGCCATCCATGATGATGGCGACGTGACGGGGTAAAGACGAGTTGGCACAATCACCCAACGCAGCCAAAAGCGACATGGTTTTCTCCCACAAAGACAAAAGCGCCGTGCAGGGGCACTACACGGCGCTCGTAATATACCTTTCAGGCGCTTAGATTTCCATTAGCTCCTTCTCCTTTGCAGCAAGGGCCTCATCGACCAGCTTGATGTAGGAGTCAGTCAGTTTCTGGATCTCTTCCTGGGCGCGACGGTCATCGTCTTCTGAGATCTCTTTCTCTTTCAGCAGCGCTTTCAGATCAGCGTTGGCATCGCGGCGAATGTTGCGCACGGCAACACGGGCATTTTCTGCTTCACCACGCACAACCTTGGTCAGGTCACGGCGACGCTCTTCAGTCAGCGGCGGCAGCGGCACCCGCAGGGACTGGCCATTGCTGGAGGGGTTCAGGCCCAGATCGGAGGTCAGGATCGCCTTCTCGACCGCCTGGATCATGGAACGGTCAAAGACGGAGATGGAGAGGGTGCGAGAATCTTCAGCCACGACGTTGGCCAACTGTTTCAGCGGAGTGGCCGCACCGTAGTACTCAACCTGGATGCCGTCGAGCAGGCTCGGGTGAGCACGGCCAGTACGGATCTTGGACATCTGGGTCTTGAGTGACTCGACACTCTTGCCCATGCGCTCCTTGGCGTCGTTTTTAATCTCGTTGATCACAGCGGTTTTCCTTTTGGCGAACGAGCCGCCATGCGGCTCGCATCTATTTTATTTGCTGACGTAATGGATCAGGGTACCTTCCGGCTCACCCATGATAACCCGGCGCAGGGCGCCCGGCTTGTTCATGTTGAACACGCGGATCGGCAGATCGTGGTCACGTGCCAGAGTAAAGGCAGCAAGATCCATCACCTTGAGCTCTTTTTCAAGAACTTCATCATAACTCAATTCGTGGTACAGGACGGCATCCGGATTTTTGACCGGATCCTCGTTGTATACACCATCTACCTTGGTGGCTTTCAGCACCACGTCGGCTTCGATCTCGATCCCGCGCAGGCAGGCTGCCGAGTCGGTAGTAAAGAAGGGATTGCCAGTACCGGCAGAGAAGATCACTACCTTGCCAGCACGCAGCTGGCTGATTGCCTCGGCCCAACTGTAGGAGTCACAGACCCCCTGGAGGGAGATGGCAGACATCAGACGGGCATTCACATAAGCACGATGCAGGGCATCACGCATGGCCAGACCGTTCATGACGGTTGCCAGCATACCCATGTGGTCGCCCACCACGCGGTTCATGCCCGCCTTGGCAAGACCGGCACCACGGAACAGGTTGCCGCCACCGATGACCAGACCGACCTGAACACCCAGCTCAACCAGCTCTTTGATCTCTTGGGCCATCCGCTCCAGCACTGCCGGATCAATGCCGAAACCCTCGGATCCTTGCAGGGCTTCACCACTCAACTTCAGAAGAACACGTCTGTATGCAGGTTTGGGATTGGTACTCATGTCACTGATTCCTGGTCATATAAAGACCGCGACATAAGTCGCGGTCTGGGGAAACGGAAAAACCGGTTCGATTAGGCCTTTTGAGCGGCCGCGATTTGAGCTGCAACTTCAGCAGCGAAATCGGTCTCTTGCTTCTCGATGCCCTCGCCCACTTCGAAACGGGTGAAGGAGACAACGTCAGCGCCTTCTTTCTTCAGCAGCTCGGCAACAGTCATGGAAGGATCTTTCACGAACGGCTGACCAGTCAGGGAAACCTCACCGGTAAACTTCTTCATGCGACCTTCAACCATCTTCTCGGCGATCTCTTTCGGCTTGCCGGAGTTGATGGCGATGTCGATCTGGATTTCGCGCTCTTTGGCAACGACTTCAGCAGATACGTCTTCAGGCTTGACGAATTGCGGGCTGTTGGCAGCAACGTGCATGGCCAGATCTTTAGCCAGTTCGTCGGAACCACCGGTCAGCTTGGTGATAACACCGATGCGGGAACCGTGAACGTAGGTGCCCAGGTTGTCACCTTCAACCAGCATCACGCGACGCAGGTTCATGTTCTCACCGATCTTGGCGATCAGGTTGGTGATGGTCAGCTCGACGGATTCGCCGTTGCCGAAATCAGCGGCTTTCAGCGCGTCAACATCAGCGATCTTCTGGGTAGCAGCGATCTCGACGATCTTCTGACCCATGGCCAGGAAACCGGCATCCTTGGAAACGAAGTCAGTCTCGCAGTTCAGCTCGATCATGACAGCAACGTTGCCTTCGGTACGGGCGAAGATCACACCTTCAGCAGCGATACGGCCAGCTTTCTTGGCAGCTTTGGCCTGACCGGATTTACGCATGTTCTCGATGGCCAGCTCGATATCGCCGTTGGCCTCTTCCAGTGCTTTTTTGCAATCCATCATGCCAGCGGCGGTGCGCTCGCGCAGTTCTTTTACCAGGGCGGCAGAAATGTTTGCCATGTCCAGTATCCTCGGTCTTGAATTGACAAGAAACAGGGGCCACAAGGGCCCCTGCTAACCAATTACATCAGCTTGGTTAATAAGGGCTTTGCAGACCTTATCAATTACTCAGCTTCAACGAAGCCATCTTGTTCGGCTTGAACAACGATGTCCTGCTCGCGAGCTTCCAGTACGGTGTCAGCAGCAGCATTCAGGTACAGCTGTACGGCACGGATAGCGTCGTCGTTACCCGGGATGACATAGTCAACGCCGTCCGGGTTGGAGTTGGTATCAACGATGGAAACTACCGGGATACCCAGGTTGTTGGCTTCTTTGATAGCGATGTGCTCGTGGTCTGCATCGACAACGAACAGAACATCAGGCAGGCCGCCCATGTTCTTGATACCACCCAGGCTCTTCTCCAGCTTTTCCATTTCGCGAGTACGCATCAGCGCCTCTTTCTTGGTCAGCTTGTCGAAGGTACCGTCCTGGCTCTGGGTTTCCAGATCTTTCAGGCGCTTGATGGACTGACGAACGGTTTTCCAGTTGGTCAGCATGCCGCCCAGCCAGCGGTGGTTAACATAGAACTGGTCGCAACGCTCAGCGGCTTCTTTTACGGCTTCAGACGCGGCACGCTTGGTACCTACGAACAGTACCTTGCCTTTCTTGGCAGCTACGGAGCTGATGAAGTTCATGGCATCGTCAAACATCGGAACGGTTTTTTCCAGGTTGATGATGTGAACTTTGCTGCGGGCACCGAAGATGTAGGATTTCATTTTCGGGTTCCAGTAACGAGTCTGGTGACCGAAGTGAACGCCGGCTTGCAGCATGTCGCGCATAGAAACTTTAGCCATTTTATACCTCTGTATTGGGGTTAGGCCTCCACACATCCCATATAACCGACCCGTTAAGGCACCCCGGCATATGTGTCGATGTGTGTGTGTTGTTTAAGTAAGGGTGATGAAATGGTGGACGCAAGTTCCCCATTCCGGCGCGCTTTATACCATAACTTTGTTCCGGACACCACCGGCCGACACTCTAAACAGGTGTAAATCTGGATCCCTCCAAAGGAGGTTGCGACTGCCATTTGACGCTGTGATGACAATCACACTGGAAGTACGCGGGGGTTGCGGATAAAATTTTGACCTGATTGCAAACGCATCTATTTTTCATTACCTGTCCTGTCCGCCCTCGCAGGCCCAGCGGCAGGCCGCAAGAGAGATCCCATGTCCATTAAAATCAAGACACCGGAAGAGATTGAAAAGATGCGCGTTGCCGGCCAATTGGCCGCCGATGTGCTGGTCATGATTGCGCCCCACGTCAAAGCTGGCGTCACCACTGACGAACTGAACACCCTTTGCCACAACTACATCGTCGATGTGCAGCAGGCAATCCCGGCTCCACTCAACTACCACGGTTTCCCGAAATCCATCTGCACCTCGGTGAACGATGTGATCTGCCACGGCATCCCGAACCACAAGAAGTTGCGTGATGGCGACATCATCAACCTCGACATCACCGTCATCAAGGATGGCTACCACGGCGACACCTCCGCCATGTTCATCGTGGGCGAGACCACCCCGCTGCGCCGTCAGCTCTGCAAGGTTGCGCAAGAGAGCCTCTACGCCGCCATCAAGAAGGTGCGTCCGGGCGCCTGTATTACCGAGATTGGCGCCGTAATCCAGCCCATCGTCGAGAAGGCAGGTTTCTCCGTGGTGCGTGACTACTGCGGTCACGGCATCGGAGCCGAGTTCCACGAAGAGCCGCAGATCCTCCACTACCGCAACAGCGGCAAGCAGGAGCTGAAAGCGGGCATGTGCTTCACTATCGAGCCGATGGTCAACAGCAAAAAGTACCACTGCAAGGTCAATCCGAAGGATGGCTGGACCGTGACTACCAAGGATGGCGGCGACTCCGCCCAGTGGGAACACACCCTGCTGGTGACCGAGGATGGTTGCGAGGTGCTCACCCTGCGCCCGGACGACACTATCGACCGCTTCATCAAACACAGCTAACATCGAACCCCGGCCCTTGTGAAAAGCGCCGGGGTTTTTACTGCCTGTTTCAGCCAGATGCCTGCCACTTTGTGTGTGAGATGCCATGGACGCCAGCCTGCTTTCCCCTCATCTGTTACCCGACGACCAACTCACCCGCGATAACTGCAAAGAGTACCTGAGTCGCTTTCTCGGCTGGCTGCATGCCCGTTTTGATGCCGGTGACAACATCATCGAGCTGGTCGCTACCCGCTCCGAATATATGGATCAGCTGCTCTGCCGGTTGTGGCAGAAGTTTGGCTTCGACAAGAGTGACCTCACCCTCATCGCGGTGGGCGGTTATGGCCGCGGCGAGCTGCACCCCCACTCCGATATCGACCTGCTGATCCTCTATGACGGCGACGAACTGGACGAAGTGTTGGGACTACGCATTGGCGAGTTCATCACCCTGTTGTGGGATCTCAAGCTGGAGGTGGGTCAGGCGGTGCGCAACGTGGCGGAGTGCATCGAGCAGGGCAAGGCCGACATCACGGTCGCCACTAACCTCATTGAGGCGCGCTACATCACCGGCCGCAAGGAGGGATTCCTGCAGCTCAAGGAGGCGACCGGCCCCCAGCACTTTTGGCCGAGCGAAGCCTTCTTTCGCGCCAAGCGCCAGGAGCAGGCGGAGCGGCACCAGCAGTTTCTCGGTACCGCCTACAAGCTGGAGCCGGATCTCAAGTGCAATCCGGGCGGCCTGCGCGATATTCAAACCCTCGCCTGGGTCGCCCGTCGCCACTTCGGTGCCACCACATTGTTCGAGATGACCAGTCACGGCTTTCTCAACCGTGCCGAGTACCGCGAGCTGCTCGACTGCCAAAATTTCCTCTGGAAGGTGCGCTTTGCCCTGCATATGGCCATCAACAAGGGGGATAACCGCCTGCTGTTCGATCGCCAGCGCACCGTAGCCCAGATGTTGGGCTTCGAGGGGGAAGGCAACACCCCGGTCGAGCAGATGATGAAGCGCTTCTACCAGACGGTACGGCGGGTCTCCGAGCTCAACGAGATGCTGCTGCAGCTGTTTGACGAAGCGATCCTCGGCAACACCGCCATGGATGTACGCCGCCTCTCCAATGAGTTCCAGCTCCGTGGCCGCCTCATCGATGCGGTGGATGCGGAGCTGTTTACCCGTGAACCGGCCGCCATCCTGCGCCTTTTTTATCAGATGGCCCAGCATCCCGAGATTGCGGGCATCCACTCGGCCACCCTGCGCCAACTGCGCGAGGCGCGCCGCAAACTGAACTGCTGGTTGCAGGAGTTGCCCGACTGCCGTCGCCTGTTTATGGCGCTGCTGCGCCACCCAAACGGCATCGGGCTGCCGCTCACCCTGATGCACAAGTACGGCATTCTGGCGGCCTATCTGCCGCAATGGAACCTCATCGTCGGCCAGATGCAGTTCGACATGTTCCACGCCTACACGGTGGATGAGCACACACACCGGCTGCTCAAGAATATTCACGGCTTTCCCAACCCGGCCAACCGCCAGAGCCACCCGCTCTGCCACGAGGTGTTCACACGACTGCGCAAACCGGAGCTGCTCAGCATCGCTGCCCTGTTCCACGATATCGCCAAGGGGCGGCGTGGCGATCACTCCGAACTTGGCGCCGTCGATGCACTGGAGTTCTGCCAACAGCATGGCCTCGATCGCTACGAGAGCCGACTGGTCGCTTGGCTTGTGCGCCACCACCTGCTGATGTCGGTCACCGCCCAGCGCCGCGACATCTACGACCCCGAGGTGGTCACCGACTTTGCCCAGAAGGTACGGGACGAGCAGCACCTCGACCTGCTCTACTGCCTTACCGTGGCCGATATCTGCGCCACCAACGACACCCTGTGGAACGACTGGAAGGGCACCCTGCTGCGGGAGCTCTACTTCGCGACCCAGAAGGCGCTGCGCCAGGGGTTGGAGAACCCGCCCGACATGCGGCTGCGCATTCGCGAAAACCAGCGTCAGGCCAAGCAACTGCTGGCGCAACGGGATGTATCGGAAGAGGCGATCAATCAGCTCTGGGGCGATTTCAAAGCCGACTACTTCCTGCGCCACAGCCCGGAGCAGATCGCCTGGCACTGCCGCCACATCATCGAGCATGGCGACAACCCGGCGCCGCTGGTGCTGATCGGCAAACACCCGACCCGCGGTGGCAGCGAAGTGTTTATCTACTGCCGCGATACCCCGAATCTGTTTGCCACCGTCGCCTCGGCGCTGGATCAGAAGAACCTCAACATCCACGACGCCCAGATCATGAACTCGCGCAGCAACTTCGTGCTCGATACCTTTGTGGTGCTTGAGCCCAATGGCGAACCCATCAGTCCCAACCGCACCGCTACCATCAAGAAGGCGCTGGAGAAAGCGCTGCAGGAGCCGGGCAAGCTGGTACTGCGCAACAAGCCGCTGTCACGGCGCCACCGCCAGTTCAGCGTGCCAACCCGGGTCGTTTTTCTGCCGCACAAGGGGGAGAGCCGCCACACCCTGATGGAGCTGACCGCCCTCGATACTCCCGGTCTGCTGGCGCGGATCGGTGCGGTTTTCCAGCAGTGCGGACTGTCGCTGCACGCCGCCAAAATCGCCACTTTCGGTGAGAGGGTCGAGGACTTTTTCAGCCTGACCAGCCTCAATGGCGAGCCATTGACCGCCGAGCAGCAACTGCAGCTGGAAGAGCGACTGGTACACCAGCTCAATCCCCAGCAGTCGGTGCTGGATTAAGCGATCCGCGATTCGAAAGAGGCTGATTGTCGGGCGTTTTTTGCCATGCCAAACAACTGGTTGGCACACACCGGATGAAGAAATGGTCGCTGGCCGGAAGAATTCCGGTCAGCCACTTAAAAACAGTCGGAAAAGTGTGATACAACAAACAGAATTTTTTAAAGGAAACCTGTCATGACCGAGTTGCAACAGATCATTGAAGCGGCCTTCGAGCGCCGCGACACCATTACCCCGAGCACTGTGGACAGCGCTACCAAATCCGCCATCCTGCAAGTCATCGAGCTGCTGGACTCCGGCAAGGCCCGGGTTGCCGAGAAGATCGCCGGTGAGTGGGTTGTTCATCAGTGGCTGAAGAAGGCGGTACTGCTCTCGTTCCGTATCAACGACAACGGCATCATCAAGGGCGACGACGCCCAATATTACGACAAGGTTCCCCTCAAGTTCTCCAACTACACCGAAGAGCAGTTCAAGGCTGCCGGTGTACGCGTGGTACCGCCGGCGACCGCTCGCAAAGGCTCCTTCATCGCGCCCAACACTGTGCTGATGCCCTCCTACGTCAACATCGGCGCCTACGTTGACGAAGGCACCATGGTCGACACCTGGGCCACCGTGGGCTCCTGCGCCCAGATCGGTAAAAACGTGCACCTTTCCGGCGGCGTCGGCATTGGTGGCGTATTGGAGCCGCTGCAGGCAAACCCCACCATCATCGAAGACAACTGCTTTATCGGTGCTCGCTCCGAAGTGGTTGAAGGGGTGATCGTCGAGGAAGGTTCCGTCATCTCCATGGGCGTCTTCATCGGCCAGTCCACCCGAATCTATGACCGCGAAACCGGCGAGATCCACTACGGCCGCGTACCGGCTGGCTCCGTAGTCGTCTCCGGCTCCCTGCCATCCAAATGCGGCAAATACAGCCTCTACGCGGCGGTGATCGTCAAGAAGGTCGATGCCAAGACTCGCGCCAAAGTCGGCATCAACGCCCTGCTGCGCTCCATCGACGAGTAATCAGCATTGCTGTGATGAAAAAGGGCGCCTTATGGCGCCCTTTTGATTTTGGCGCCCCTGTCACATGCAAGCCATGAGGCATCGGTTAAGATGGATGGGACAGGATCGTTTCAAACCGAGGAAGCCTGATGTACGAGAATCTGAAGAGCCTGGGGATCCAGGATCCCACCTCCGTCGACAGCTATACCCTGCGCCAGGAGGCCAACCACGACATCCTCAAGATCTACTTCAAGAAGCAGAAGGGCGAGTTCTTCGCCAAGAGTGTCAAATTCAAGTATCCCCGCCAGCGCAAGACCATGCTGGTCGACTCCGGTACCCATGAGTACAAGGATGTCACCGAGATCAACGCCAACCTCAAATACGTGGTAGATGAACTCGACAGCCTGACCCAGGGTATCCATCTGCAGGCCGATCCGGACATCAAACAGAAGATCCTGCGCGACCTGCGCCATCTGGAAAAAGTGGTGCAGAACAAGATCAGCGAAATCGAGCGGGATCTCGAGAAACTCTAGCCACACCGATTCGACAAAAGAGCGCCCTGGTGGCGCTCTTTTTATTACTGCAGCCTGCACTAACCAGCCGCCAAGTTACCGCCTCCGACGCAAGTCATTTACCAGCGGACAAAAAGAAGAGGGAGGCATGCGCCTCCCTCTTCCAGAACCTGATGTCAGGCAACTGAATTAGTTGCTCTTCATCCAGATATCCATATCGGTTTTCAGGTTGTCGGACTTGGTGCCAAAGATGGCTTGTACGCCAGAACCTGCTACAACCACACCGGCAGCACCCAGTTTCTTCAGACCAGCCTGGTCAACCTTGGCAACATCTTTCACACCAACACGCAGACGGGTGATGCAGGCATCCAGAGAAGCGATGTTCTCTTTACCACCGAAGGCGGCAACCAGAGCAGCAGACATCTCGTCTTTGCCTTGGCCAACAGCCTCTTCAGCAGTCTCGTCTTCACGACCCGGGGTTTTCAGGTTCATGGCACGGATAACGAAGCTGAATACGACGTAGTAGATAGCCGCGTAAACCAGACCCAGACCAACCAGCAGCAGCATGTTGTCGGCACGCGGTGATTGCACCACGAAGTCGATGAAGCCGTTGGAGAAGGTGTGACCGTGTACGATACCCAGAGAGTTGGTCAGCACATAAGCCAGACCAGCCAGTACAGCGTGGATTGCGTACAGAACCGGAGCGATGAACAGGAAGGAGAACTCGATCGGCTCGGTGATACCAGTCAGGAAAGAGGTCAGGGCTGCAGAGGCCATGATACCAACGATCTTGGCGCGGTTTTCCGGCTTGGCAGCGTGAGCAATGGCGAACGCAGCAGCAGGCAGACCGAACATTTTGAACAGGTAGCCACCAGCCAGCTGACCAAAACCGTTACCGGCAGCGCGGGACGCGTCATCAGCAGTCAGGAAGCAGGTCATGATACCGTGAACAGTTTCACCGGCACCGTTGACGCAGGTACCAGCCTGATAGAAGAACGGTACGTTCCAGATGTGGTGCAGACCGAACGGGATCAGGGAGCGCTCAACCACGCCGTAGATACCGAAGGCCAGTACCGGGTTCTGGTTGGCAGCCCAGTCAGAGAAGGCACCGATGGCGCCACCCACTGGCGGCCAAATCACGGACAGGATCACACCCAGACCGATGGAGAGGAAACCGGTGATGATGGGTACGGCACGTTTGCCCGCGAAGAAGCCCAGGTACTCTGGCAGCTGGATCTTGTAGAAACGGTTGAACGCCCAGGCAGCGATACCACCGGCCAGGATACCACCCAGCACGCCGGTTTCGATGGTTTCAACACCCATCACAGGTGCCATGACCTTCAGGGTTGCGACCATGATGCCATAGCCAACGATGGCTGACAGACCGGATACACCGTCGTTATTGGTAAAGCCAAGAGCAACACCCACTGCGAACAGCAGGGCCATCTGGCCAAATACAGAACCACCGGCTTGCTCCATCAATTGGGAGACAATTTCCGGCATCCAGCTGAAGTGGGCAGCACCCACCCCCAGCAGAATACCTGCGACTGGCAAGACTGATACTGGCAGCATCAGCGCCTTACCAACCTTTTGCAGATTAGAGAAAGCATTTTTGAACATTGTGTGCGCTCCTGAATGGATTGTCGTCCCTGAACGATCTATCTGGATGAAATAAGCACTGATTCATTCAGATATCTTCGAGTCGGGCTTGTTTATTTTGACCATCAGAATATAACCCAGCGGGTCATAAATTGCTGCTTTCGAAGACGGGGGAATATTGAATTTGGAGGGAAGATCACAACTTGTTTAGCGGCTAAAAAGCTCATCTAATGTGAGTTAATAATCTGCATTATTACTCTATTATAAAAACATATAAATAGCAGTTTCACTTTGTATTTTAATAATGCCATTTATATCAGATGGAAACCCATTGTAACTCAATGTAACGGCGTGATTTTTATTTATTACAGTCTACCGATTAAAAAGGCCTCCAACAAGGGAGGCCTCAATAAATATATCTGACCAGCAAAGGGGTGTATTATTCTATTTTTGCGAGCGCTTGACCGCATCAATAAACACGCTTTTTGCCTTAGTTGAACCAGCCCGCTCGGCCTCGTTCACCAGCTTCATCGCCTTGTCGATATCCCCCGCCTTGACCGCTTTTTCGATCTGGCTCTGGTAGAAGGCTTCTGTTTCACTCAGCATGGCAGGAGCAGGTTTGGCTGCGACCGCAGCTGTTGCAGTTGTGGTAACGGCTGCAGTCGTCGCTATCGCGGCAACCTGCTGACCCTGGCTCATGGCCACCTTGTCGGCATATTCGGGTTTGAATACCGCTTCAAGGCCACTCCCACGGGCCATATCTTTGACTTTGATCTGCACCAAACCCCAAGGAGAGTGCGGGATCACAGGATCCTTGATATCAGGCTCAACGGTACCATTAGCACGGGCAAACGCTTTTGATGGATGCAGGATTGTTGTGCTGCCAGAGAGTTGGTCCGCAGGCGCATAGACGATCATGTATGTTTCGCTGGCCGGGTTGCCAGGCATGCTGCGGTCAACAAAGAGACGCCCTTCGATACGGTCGTTATCGAGCAGGTGAGCAGGCTGATAACTGAATACTGACTCACCCAGTACACGGGTCACCTTGAACTCGGCATCCAGCATAATGACCTTGGGCACCATCACGGTTTTGCTCACCTGTGATGCCAGGCTGATCGCCAGATTGCCGGTGTTGGTCGGCAGGCGATAAGCCGCAAAGTAACTCATTCCCTCATCAAACTGAAAAGTGGGTTGCTTGCCATCGATGGCAAGCAAGGTCTCACCTTCAGGCAAGGGGGCATAACTGAAATCTTTAAACGCCACACAGCAGCTTGAGGCTTTGGCCAACGCTTGCTTGGCTTGATCTGCATCGCTCAAGATCGAGCCATGTTCTTGCAGGGGAACAACCATGTTTCCGGCACAACCGGTTAATAGCGCAGTGATTACGGCTGCAATAGACATCTTTACCCGTTTCATTTTTCTGATCTCCATAATCCGGTGGCCGTGATCCGGCGAAACAAAACTGCCCCCATAAGGGGGCAGTCACTAACTTAACTTAAACTTTTGCTTACCACCAAGCTTCCGCTTGAACACCGAACTGGTAGGTGTCTTTGGAGGTATTGCCTTCGAAGACTTTCTTGTCTTCGTCGTTAGCCAGGTAGGAGGCGAACACACGAATTTCCGGACGGGCCCAGAAGCTGGAGCCAGCAGACCAGGCTTGAGCCAGAGTCAGCTTGTAGCCAGCATCTTTGTCTTCGCTGCCATTGGTAGACTTGTTGTTGTCCTTGAAGTAACCGCCTTCAAAGATGGTCTTGTTGAAGTCATCCCACTTGTACATCGGACGGATAACAGCAGACATAGTTTCATACTTGTCGTTGCCATCCCACATTTCGTTGCCTACACCGTAGACCAGCTGGTGACCCATCTCCCAGGAGTTGCCCATCGGCACCACACCCCAGTTGATGATACGGAAACCATCGGCACCGTCTTTCGCTTCAGCACCGTACCAGGAACCATCACCGTAGAAAGCCATGGTCTTGGAGTAACCTTCAGTACCGTATTGCAGCACGGTTTTGTTGAAACCGCCGAGGATGCCTGCGGTCAGTTCAGCAGTGAGCATCACGCCGTCTTGCGGATTCTTTTTCAGTGCTTTCTGATCGTTGGTCTCATTGACCAGAGCGTAATCCACGCCCAGCTCCAGGGACGCGTCGGTCCACAGCGGAATGCCGGCATAACGCAGATCCAGAGTATTGACGTTCAGATCTTCATTCTTCTGATAGGTCGGGTTACCGTTGGCATCCACACCGGTTTGGGTGTACTGGCCAAACACATCAGCAGCGCTGCGATCGTTACGTACCCATGCGAAAGAAACTTTACCCGGACCAGCCTGGATGCCTTCGATACCAGCACCAGCACCGGAGATGTTCCAGTAGTAGAAGTCGGAGATGTGGATGTCATGGCGTTGATAGTAACGCTTACCAGCCCACAAGGTTGCTTCAGGAGCAAAGTTCAGCAAACCTTTGGCTTGTACGTTGAACTGACGCAGAGCGAAGTCGGAATCACCATTGCACTGCTTGGCATCGAAGTTACAAACAGTACCGGTACCTTCCCAGTCATTTGAACCGTTGGAAGCCATGGCAAACATGGAATCAACATAGAAAGTCTTGCCATCTTTGTTGAACACTTCCTGACCCAGTTGCACTTCACCGTAGGTATCATTTTCGTTACCCAGACGGCCAACTTTATTGACGTTGTATTTAACCATGTCGCCGTCGCCGGAAACACCGACACCGGAACGGAAGTAACCGTGGAAATCTACGGCAAAGGCGGCTTGGGAAGCCAGGGCGGCAGTAACAGCTGCTGCAATCGGGAGCCACTTCATTTTCATTGTCATATTCCTTATTTCCCGCAGTGAGGAGTGTGATCCTGAATATTCAACGTTTTATCACCACGTAATCCTGTTGGTGATAATCGAGGTTGATTATAGGGAGCGTATTTCGCGACAAATATGAAGCGACTCACAAAATGGCGACAAATCGCTCGGCGAGCTATCGCGGCGACAATGACAAGTAAAGAAACGCCAAAACAGGAAATAAAAAACCAATAAATGAAGAAAACCAGCAATGTGAACCAACCTGAAAGCGTTATCATTGATTAATTTGCGATAGAACCAAAGTCATTATTTTACGATCGGATGACAAAAACATGACTGAGATCGCTTTCAAGATTGAACTTTTATTTGGATGAGGGGTCTGTGGTGCGCTTGAAACCGTTACGATGAGGAAGTGCTAAAAAGGGAGAATACCCCTCAGTTACTATCGACAATAAACATGGGAAATATACTTACTGAATGAGATGGTTTTGTGCCAATAACAATCCCCTGCTGGTTAAGGAACAGGAGATTGACATGGCTCTATTTCAGAGAATATTCAGGGCTGAATATCCCACTTTTTCAACCAGCTGAGTGCCACCTGTTCGGGTTCATCGTGCACGGTCGCATCCAGTTCCAGCGGGGGAATCACTCGCGTGGCCCCCAGCTCTTGCAACAGGCCATCAAGCCGACGGCCTGCTCCGCAGAAGATTTCATAGCTGCTGTCACCCATGGCGATGAGGGCATAACGCAGTCCCTTGAGCCAGGGTGCCTTGTCAGCCAGCTCACTGGCAAAGGGCTGCAGATTGGGAGGAATGTCCCCCTGCCCGGTGGTGGCACTGACCAGCAATAAAAAACGGCCGGGGTCAATGTCCGCCAGCCGTGCTTCTTCGTTCAGAGAACAGTGATGCCCCTTGCGTTCCAGCTCATCTGCCAAGGTCTCGGCCACCAGCATGGCTGCGCCGTAGACAGTTCCTACCACGATATCGATCTGTGCCATTCTCTGCTCCCCGCGTGAGTCACTCTTTTAAGCAACTCTATCAGCAAGCTGGCGTCAGATGCCACCGGTTCAGGGCTGAGGATCAGGCGCTTAGTAGTCGCTCTCGCTGGCGGGCCAGCCCAGCTCGGCAAACAGGCGCAGCACATCCTGACCGAGCGGCGCCTGGATCCGCATCGGCACCTTGAGCACCGGATGGGTAAAGCTCAGGGTGCGGGCCACCAGCAGCAGCCGTTCGCAGCCAAAGTGCTCGCGAAAGAAACGGTTATGGCGCCCATCCCCGTGGGTGGTATCCCCGACAATGGGGTGGAACAGGTGATCCATATGGCGGCGCAGCTGATGCTTGCGGCCGGTCTTCGGGAACAATCTGACCAGGCTGTAACGACTGGTGGGGTGCTTCTTGGAGACTGCGTGGGGCAGCTCGACCTGATGCAGGCGACGGAAGGTGGTGACGGCATCCTGCGCCGGGCGATCCGGGTTGCTCATGGCATCGGCAATCTTGTCCAGCTGCTCCTTGAGTGGATAGTCGATCACCCCCTGCTCGGGCGCCCAGCCACGCACCAGTGCCAGGTACTCCTTGTGCACCTGACGTTGGGTAAAGGCTTCGGTCAGTGCGCGGGCAATCACCGGATCGAGCGCAAACAGCAGCACGCCGGAGGTGGGCCGGTCGAGGCGATGCACCGGATAGACGTGGCGACCACCGATGAGATCCCGGGTCATCTGCATGGCAAAGCGGGTCTCGCCCTTGTCGAGCCAGCTGCGATGCACCAGCAGACCGGAAGGCTTGTTGACCGCTACCAGCCACTCATCCTGATAGAGCAGGGTAAGCTTCAGGTCACTCTCTTCTCGGGTTTGCACTGGCATCATTGTTCGATCACTTTGCCGGAGAGCAGCAGATCGAAGCGGGCGATCAGGCGCAGCAGTGCTTCTGCCTCGGCCAGATCTTCTTTATAGACTTCGCTGGCCATGGGATAGAGGGAGACACTGGTGGGCAGCGGCGCCTGCAACATCACCAGCTGCTCCATGCGCGGGATCAGCACGAACTGCAGCCACTGATCAAAGCTCAGGGTATCGACACAAAAAGGCAGGGTGCTTGCCAGGGCTTCGTCACCGGGATGGTCAGCTTGCCAGCGCTCAAGGCGCTGCAACTCGGCGGTGAGTTCCCCCAACAGGCCAGCTACCAGCAAATATTGATTCATCTCGCTATCTTCCTCATAACCACAGATTGATTTACCGACCCGACAGGATCAGTCAGGATGCAGATACATTCAGTCGCGTAGCACAGGCGGTTCAGCCACTTCATCGACATACACGGCAGCCAGTGCGGCCTGCTGCCGTTAAAAAAGGGCGATACTATACACCTCCGCCCGCATGCCTGCCATGTTGATATCTGCCGCAACGCGTGTCTGCTGCCACTGGCTATCCTCGGCAAGGGCCTTATAATCGGCCCGCATCACCATTAGCCGGATCTCACCATGTCTGCGACACCTACTGCCATCAATACCTTGACCGAATTTCTGACTCAGGCTGGCACCCAGTTCCAGCTATTTGACATGGGCCGCCAGGTGCGCCCACTGGCAAGCGATACCTTTGTCCGCATCGAGCAGCAGCAGGAGCCCTACCCCTGGCCGCTGCAACAGCATGCCTGGCTCGGTGTGCACTTCTTCCAGCCGAGCGAGTCTCGCCACTACCTCTGGTTCCTCAAATTCGCCCTCGATGAGCGCGGCCTGCTGATGTCAAACGGCCCCAAGCTGTTCATGGATCAGGTGGTAGAGACCCTGGGCTACAAGCTCACCGGCGATCTGGACGAGGAAAAAGCCCAGCGCTTGGCCGACAATCCCTACACCTTCCGTCCGGCGGAGGCCAAGATGGCCAGTCTGCACGCCAAGCTGGCGCGCCAGCTGGAACAGGCCCCTTCTGCCTATTACGATGCCCTCTGCCACTATCTGGCCGCCCCCAACGACACCGGTTGGCAGACACTGGGTCTGCAGGGCTTTGCCGATCTGGCCGAGCGACTGCATGATGAGCGTAATCTGGCGCTGATCTGCAAGGCGCTGCCCAAACTGCCGCAAGAGCCGCTCTACGCCCTCTGCCAGAGCCTTGAAAACGCCCCGCTGCCGCCGGCAGTACAAGGCGCCCTGCTCGAGCGGATCGGCAAGGAGCAGGAGTGCGCCGCCCCCAACCCGGAGACCCTGGCCTACCTCTGCCGCGCCATGGCCTCCTGCCCCGGCAGCACCTTGCGCACCAACAAGCTGCTGACCCTGCTGCAAACCCAGCCAAGCCCGGCGCTGCTGCTCGCCATTGCCGGTCGGCTCTGGCCAGATCTGAAAGATGCCAATCTGCTCAGCCACTATCTGGAACAGCTGGCGCTACAACCGACCCAGTTCTTCAATCAGGTTTTTGCCGAGTTGGTCACTTTACCGGCCCTGCGCAATGATATGCTGGCCAGACTGCGCGACCCCGACCGCAGCGAGGCGCTGGGCAAGGCTATCGGCCGTCTGTTTGCCTCGGCCTGATCCCTCGCCTCACGCCACGAGGCAACACAGCGGGAAATAGAAAAGAAGATCGGGAGTGCCGAGCAGGACTCCCGGTTATCGACCTCACGATAAGGAAGCCCGCCTATGGGAGAGATGCTCGGAATTTTGTTGCTGATTGCCGTAGCCGGCCTGTTCTGGCTGCAACGCCAACAGGCAGAAGTGGCCTGGCAATACATGCGCCGCTACTGCCAGCACCATGATCTGCAACTGCTGTCGCTGGCTCGCCATCGGCGGGAGCTGGCGCGCCATCCCCTGCGGCTGCTGACCCACTATCAATTTGAATTCTCCAGCGATGGCGAGAGCCACTATCAGGGCATCCTCAAGATGCAGGGGCTGCACGTCGTGGGCGTTGATCTGCCACCCCATCGCATCCCCTCTGCCTGATCCCCAATCTCGTCTCTGCGCCCAGAGGCTGTGCCTGTCTATAATCTCAGGGATTAAACAAAGGGAGAGACGAGATGGAACCCCTTATCCACGATCTGCCAGCCCTGTTTGCCCAGCTAGGGATGGCAAATGACGAGCTGAGCCTGCACCGTTTTGTGCACGACCATCACCTCGACAATGAAACCCTGTTGCCGGAGGCCGGTTTCTGGAACGCCGCCCAAGCCAGCTTTCTGCGCGATGCCCTGTGGAACGACTCCGACTGGTGCGAAGCGATCGACCAGCTCGATGTGATGCTGCGCCAGCCCCGCTAGCCGCCCTCCCCTTTCCTCCCCTGTCGGCTTTGGTTAAGATCCCGCCCCGATATCGATCCCTCCTTCTCACCCAGAGCATGCTTATGTCCGCCCACGAGATCATCCGAATTGCCAACGAGCTGGCCGCCAAGGGCCTGACGCCCACTACCGCCATGATCAAGGCCCGCCTCACCCAGCCTGTGCCGATGGCCGAGCTGCTGAAAGTGCTGAGCCAGTGGAAGCAGCAGCCCGTCGCGACCTCCGAGAGCGAGAGCCTGCCCGAAGCGGCACCCCAGCCAGCACCGCCGCTCACCCTGCAGCAACTCGCCGAGCAGCTCGCGCGCATCGAACAGAAGGTGGATCGCCTGACCGATCTGCTCATCCAGCAGGGGCAAAGCTGAACCATGTATATCGTCGAACTCTGCTTTGAGTGTTACCGCGATACCTCCCTTGGCGAAGCCGAGCGGGCCATCGTCAACTACCTCGACATGTTGCGTTATCAGGGTCAGATCCTCGGGCGGGAGTTCCCCACCAGCATGCACGACGGCTATTTCGTCAGTCGGGTGGTCTGCCCGGAGCAGGATAGTTTGCATCCGGACAACCAGAGCGAGCAGGTCAAACTGGCCGAGCATCAGCTCAACCAGGCCGGGCTGCTGGCGCCTAAACTCCAGCTGCAGGGGGCGGACCTGCTCTCCGACAGCACCGACCCTTGCGGCCAGCAGGGCGAGCGGCCGAGCTGGATGCTGCTCTATACCAGCTTCCTGCACACCTGCTCGCCGCTGCGCTGTGGCGACCACTTCGCCCCCATTCCGCTCTACCAACTACCCGCGGTCGCCAACGGCGATCAGAAACAGATCATCAAGTGGCAAGAGGATTGGGAAGCGTGCGATCAGTTGCAGATGAACGGCTCTATCGCCGAACATGCGGCACTGCACGAAATCGGCGAAGTGGGCAGCCGCCTCTACCGGCGCGGCAGCGATCTGGCCAAACGGCTGGAAGTGCTGAGCGGCATCCCCACCTACTACTACCTCTACCGGGTAGGCGGGCTGAGTGCCGCCGACGAGAAAGCGCGCCCCTGCCCAAGCTGTGGCGGTGAGTGGGCGCTGGCAGCGCCGCTGCACGAGATCTTCGACTTCAAGTGCGACAGCTGCCGTCTGGTCTCCAACCTCTCCTGGGATTTCAAGGATTAAGCGCGTTCCCTGTACGCAACCCCATAAAAAAGAGCCTTGCCGCATGGCAAGGCTCTTTTCGTTCCGATGGGTAACCTTGGCTCAAGCAGGTGCTATTGCGGCAACGTCTCCAGCCGCTCCAGAAACGCAGCTAAGGAGGGAGCCAACGGCAGCCGACGGCCGGAATCGAGCCACTCCAGCCACACCTGACCACTCTCGTTATCCAGCGAGATGAGCGTCATCTCGTTGCGGGTGGTGGCAATAAAGATGGAGGGGGTTCGTTTTAGCTTGCGCAGCATCAGCAGGTGACCGATGAGGTTCTCCTTGAGCAGGTCGAGATCCGCCTCGTTCCACGGCAGGATCAGTTCAAGGCGCAGCCCCTTGAAAAGGCAGGGGATGGGGCGGCTGAACCAGTGCCCGAACAGGGCGATAGCGCTGGGATGAATCGTCAGCTCAAGGGCATCGGCCATGGCTGTAAAGTCGGCAGGCTCGGAGCGATGGTGAGGACGCCAGGCAACCCGACCATCGGCGGGCTCCCCAAGCTGGCAGGGGGAACGCCAGTCCGCCTCCCACTCGCACAGGGGCAGGCCTCGTCTGGCCTCGCCATCCCGTTGCCAGCGGGCAAAAAAGTGCTCCAAGGCAGACAAAACTTGATCCGACATCGAAAATCCCCACAATTGCTGGCAAAGTCCGCTATTGCACCACCAAACCCGGTAACAGACAAGGTTGCCAGCCGACCTTGTGACCCGGGAAACAGAACCCGGGATACAGAGAAGCCGACGCCCAAGCCAAACGGCTGCAACCATCCGGTCCTGCAATGGCCCGTTTCATTCCACTCATCATGAACAGATTACGTGAGCAACCCTGTGAGCAAACAAGATAGATACGCCGGGGCCAGCGCCCTGACCGGCCTGAGCCTGGGCCAGCAATCCGATTACATCAGCCAGTACACCCCCTCCCTGCTGCAGCCGGTTCCCCGCAGCCTGAACCGGGATGATCTCCAGCTGAGCGATGACCTGCCCTTTAGCGGTTGCGATGTCTGGACCCTCTATGAGCTCTCCTGGCTCAATGCCAAAGGCAAGCCGATGGTGGCGGTGGGTGAAGTGACCATTCCGGCCACCAGTGCAAATCTGATCGAATCCAAATCCTTCAAGCTCTACCTCAACTCCTTCAACCAGACCCGTTGCGACTCTATCGAGGCAGTCGCCGCCATGCTGACCAAGGATCTGAGTGCCTATGCGGGCGAGACCGTCAAGGTCACCCTGTTCCCACTCGACAAGGCGCCGCACCAGATTGCCCTGCTGCCTGGCGAGTGCATCGATGAGCAGGATATCGAGGTAGACCATTACGAGTTTGATGCATCCCTGCTGCAAGGGGCAGCCGGTAACGAGCAGGTAGAGGAGACCCTGCACAGCCACCTGCTCAAATCCAACTGTCTGGTGACCAGCCAGCCGGATTGGGGATCCGTAGTGATCCGCTACAAGGGGGCGAAACTCGATCGGGAGAAGCTGCTGCGCTACCTCATCTCGTTCCGCCAGCACAACGAGTTCCACGAGCAGTGCATCGAGCGGATCTTTATCGACCTCAAACACTACTGCCAGCCCGCGCAGCTGACCGTCTATGCCCGCTATACCCGTCGCGGTGGCCTCGACATCAACCCGTTCCGCTCCGATTTCGAAGCCGTGCCCACCAACCTGCGTCTGATCCGTCAATAAGAGCAGAGGTTGATAAAGGGCTGCCCGGTATCACACCCGAGCACCCTGCTATATCAACCCTGCTGGCACCTTGATGCACCTGGCTACAAAGGAGCCTTAGTACACCATCAGTAAACGCTGGACTCGCAGGGGTGGGCTTGGATAACATGCCAACACCTCTGCGCCGTCCTTAATCCAATGAATCAACTGTTTTTTCTGGCTATGATGATGTCTTCTCTGTCCGCTCCAAATCTGGATCTGGACAAGGAGCAACTATCCCTGGATCTGCAACAGGCCCAATCACTGGTGCTGACCGACCCTGCCAGATGTGTTCAGATCACCTCCGCCTTTCTGACGCGTGCGGCCAATAATCCCCAGCAAATCATCAGTAATCGTCAGGAGTTCGGCTATCGCGAGCCTCTGCTCAGCTACAGCACCGTTTCGCAAACCATCGGAGCACACCTGCTTGAAGGGGAGTGCCGAATCCAGCTTGGCCAATATCAAGCTACCCAGCAAACCCTCGACAAGGCGATGGAGCTGGCGGAGAGAGAACGCCAACCCGAACTCAAGGCCCACGCCCTCTATCTCAAAATCCGTAGCCAGGGGCTAAGGCAAGATGGCCAGAACAACAGCCGTATCCTGCTGGAACAATTGGACGAACAGCTGGCCCGTCCCGACCTCAAACAGAGCCAGTTACAGATCTATAGCCGCCTGCAACGCACCAGCTACGAGATTGAAAATCAGCATCTTGAAGACGCCAAGACCCATCTGGCGGATGCAAGGATCTGGGCTGCCAAAGCCGCCAATCCTCTTGCCAGCGCCTGGGTCAGCGCCATCAGCGGCGACCTTTATCGTGTGCTGCAACAACCCCAGCTGGCACTGGGTGAATATATCGATGCCCAGCAGCAGGCCAAGAATCTCAACGACCCGCTCTTTCTCGGCTTGCTCTCCAACCAGATAGTCAAACTCTATCAGCAAGAGCAGGAGCCCCAGAAAGCGCTGCAATATGCCAATGAAGCGGCCAACTATTTTCACTCCATCGGCAATCCGTCACTGCTATGCGACTCACTTATCGTGCTGGCCCGACTCAACCGTGATCAGGGCGACCTCAATATGGCGCTGGTCTACTTCTTCAATGCGCTGGATTTGCTCGATGAGGGAAGCAGTCGGCCGCAGGCCTCTCTGCTCAAGTACGAGATTGGCAAAACCTATCTGCAAAGCGGTAACCTCTCGCTGGCCGGCAACTACCTCAATGCAGCCCGGCAGTCCCACGAGTTGGGCGATGCCAAAGAGCCGCTGATCGATACCCTGCTGTTGCTCGGCGAGCTCTATCTGAAGAAGCAGGAGGCGGCCATCGCCATCCTGCAGCTGGAAAATGCCCGGGCACTGGCCAATCAGGTAGGCGACTCTCGCCGCCAGTACGAAGTATTCCGTCTGTTGTCACTTGCGTATGAGCAGAAGGGATACCTGCACCAGGCCCTCGACAGCTACAAGCGCTTCCATCGTTTGGGAGAAGAGGTTCGCCAGCAGGAAATTGATCAGGAGCAGGCTGCGATCCGCGACAACTATGTCCAGGTTGAACGGGTACAACACATCAAGGAGCTGGAGCAGCAGCTTAACAACAGCCAGCACCAGCAGGAGCGCTATCTCTGGTCGAGCATTACCACCAGCCTGCTGCTGGCGCTCTTCATCTATCTCTTCTTCACCCTCTGGCTCAAATTGCGTACCGCCCGTCTGCAACTGAAACGCACTGGCGAGGCCCTGCTGATCGAACCCCGTTCCGGACTTGCCAACTGGCAGCGGCTGATGAATCGCTGGCCACGAGAGATGGCAAAACGCCAGCTGAAATCGGAGCGCTGGTATCTGAGCGAAGAGCACAGCGAATTCGATGACAAGCTGCACTACCTGTTGTTCAGGGTGCCCTTTATGGTCAACACCCTCGAGCGCCACGGCTATCAGGTCAGCCGTGAAATCGAGCAGGCGTTCGGCATCTATATGGATACCCTGACCCCGCAAGATGGCCGTATCTATGACTTGCGGGAAGGGCACATGCTCTACGTTGTGCCGCAGCGCCACGTGACAAACCTGCATCAACTTGCGGGAGACCTGCTAACCGCCGTCGCCGCCTTCCCTTGCCAATACGCACTGGATCGCCAGATAAGCCTGGGGATTGTCAGCCATCCCTTCCTGCCCAAGGCGGCGACCGCACTCGATCACAATGGCCTGTTTGACCTCTGCTATCTCGCCCTGTCGGGAGCCATTCAGCTCAGTGAAAAATACCGGCAAAACGCCTGGCTGGAGCTCGCCGCCATCGATTGCCAGCAGGCTGCATTTTTTAATGGGGATGTGTGGCAATGCGGCTTGATGGCAATTGACAAGGGGCTGGTAAAAGTCAATTCTTCTCATGAAAAGCAATGGGTTAACTGGCCCAGCCTCGCAAGGATGCAAGCGGCTGAAGGCCAGCCGGCAAATAGATGACAGACGACGCTCAACCTCGGGTTCGGCCACTGTTGCTATCCAACACCAAAAACAATAATGACAACAGGGCGACCTGATAATGAATGACATCGCTGCCGTAGCAGGACAATTGGCCAGGCTCAGGGAATCCCTCCAGCAAAAACAGCTGGAGCTCGACGGCGTTCTCTCCTTTTCCGACGCAGAACGAGCTCGTGGCATCCAGTTTATCAACAAGCTGATGCTCTCTTGCCGCGGCTTCGATCGCGAGCTGGATAATCGCTTCGCCAAACTCAAGCAGAGACTGGATAGCAATCCCGCATTCACCTCTCTGGATACAGAGCTACTTGCCATCGAGAAGTTGCTGCAGCAACACAGCAATGCACTGGAAGAGTCGCTCACCCTGACCCAGGCAGCCATTGATCTCGGCTCAAAACAGCTAAAAACCATCAAGGGCTTCCCGGAAGAGACCCGAAAATCCCTCAAGGAATTTCTGAAAAGCCCCGCCGGCTATGGTATTGCAGATCATCAAAAGAAGGTGATTCGCCTGCTTGAATTCTATCAGCAGGCAATCAAGATCCAGCTGCTGCCAAGCCAGCCACTGTCAGGATCTTCAGCTCCCCAACAAGAGAGCGAGCCCGGTTGTGACCCTCAACCTGATGCTGAAACGTTTGATCTCAAAGATCATGCGCGTATCGCAGACGAACTGCAGCGGCTCATCACCGAACTTGATTTCGCCGGCTCAATTGGCGAGAGCCTCGGGGATATCCGCCGTCAACTGCTAATCGGCATCAATCCTGCCATGCTGGCAGAGACCTGTATGCAGGTCATCGAACTTATCATCGAGGGCACCCGCGAGGAGCGCAAAGCCTCACGCGCCTTTCTCAGCTCCCTCAACGAGAGCCTGTCAGCAGTGCATGTCGGCTTTACCGAATCCCTCGACGAAGGGCGTGCACTACAGAATGAAACCCGTGAAACTCGCGAAGCTCTGGTCTGCGAACTGCAGGCCATCGACCACTCGCTGGCCAGTCATAACTCCATCGATGCGCTCAAGCGTGCCATCTCCGGCCATATGGGTGCCATCAATCTGCTGCTGCAAGAACGGGAAAGTACCGCTGCACGGGAACGCCACCTGCTCACCCGTCTCTCCACCATGGAGTCCAAACTGAGGTTGATGAAGGATGAGACCGCCGAATACAAGAAGCGCCTTACCATTCAAAAGCACAAGCTGTTCCTCGACAGCCTGACCCAGGTACACAACCGGGCCGCCCTCGACGAGCGTCTGGAGCAGGAGTACAAACGCTGGCTGCGCTACCGAACCCCGCTCTGTATGGCGATCATCGATATCGATCACTTCAAGAACATCAATGACAACTATGGCCACATGGCCGGTGACAAGGCGTTGAAGGTCGTCGCCAAGGCGCTGCAGAGTGCACTACGTGACACCGACTTCATCGCCCGTTTCGGCGGTGAAGAGTTCGTGGTATTGCTGCCCAATATCAACCCTGACAAGTTCCAGAAGCCGCTGGAGACCCTGCGCCAGACCATCAAGAGCATCCCGTTCCGTTTTCGCGATGCCAAGGTGGAGATCACCATCTCCATCGGCGCTACCCTCTTCAAGGATGGTGACAACCCCTCCGATGTGTTCGAACGGGCCGACAAGGCGCTCTACCACTCCAAAAACGCAGGTCGGGATCAAGTGACACTGGCCTGAGTGGTGGCTAAAAAAACAGCGAACAGTCGTCTCCCTATTTCCCTCCCCCCTCTGTTACCACTACTATCGAACTCAGGGGATGCAACATAGCATCCCTTTTCTCCCCAGGGAAAAAACACAACGATAACAAGTGAGTAAAGGGGAACCTATGATTACGCACATCAATCCCGTTGGCAGCATGGATTTGCTGTCACAGCTTGAGGTGGATCGCCTCAAGCAGACTGCCTCCAGCGATATCTATCAACTGTTTCGCAACTGCTCGCTGGCAGTGCTCAATTCCGGTAGCCATACCGACAGCTCCAAGGAAATCCTGGAGCGCTTCAAATCGTTCGATATTCATGTGATCCGGCGCGAGCGCGGGGTCAAGCTGGAACTGTTCAATGCCCCCGAGCACGCCTTTGTCGATGGCGAGATCATTCGCGGCATTCAGGAGCACCTCTTCTCGGTGCTGCGCGACATTCTCTATGTTTCCAATCAGCTCGAATCCAACCGCCAGGTCAATCTGACCAACTCCACCCATATCTCCAATGTGGTGTTCGCCATCCTGCGCAACGCCAAGGTGATTCTGCCAGGCGCCGATCCCAACCTGATCGTCTGCTGGGGTGGCCATTCGATCAACGAGATCGAGTACCAGTACACCCGCGCCGTGGGCAGTGAACTGGGCTTGCGTGAGCTGAACATCTGTACCGGCTGTGGCCCTGGCGCCATGGAGGGCCCGATGAAAGGGGCCGCCGTCGGCCATGCCAAACAGCGGGTGCGCAACGGGCGCTACATCGGCCTGACCGAGCCCTCCATTATCGCGGCCGAACCGCCCAACCCCATCGTCAACGAGCTGGTGATCCTGCCGGATATCGAGAAGCGACTTGAAGCCTTCGTGCGCCTCGGCCACGGCATCATCATCTTCCCGGGCGGGGTCGGCACCGCCGAAGAGCTGCTCTATCTGCTCGGCATCATGATGCATCCGGCCAACGAGCGGCAGCCGATGCCCATCATCCTGACCGGCCCGAAAGAGAGTGCCGACTACTTCCGTGCCATCGACGACTTCATCAAGGCGACCCTCGGTGAACCGGCGACCAGGCTCTACCGGATCATTGTCGGCGATGCACCGGAAGTGGCTCGAGTGATGAAGGAGGCGATGCCGAAAATCCGCGAATACCGCAAATCGGTCGGTGATGCCTACTCCTTCAACTGGTCCCTCAAGATTGAGCCGGAGTTCCAGCTCCCCTTCGAACCGGATCACGCCAGCATGGCCAGTCTGGATCTGCACCGCAACCAGCCGCCCCAGTTGCTGGCCGCCAACCTGCGTCGTGCCTTCTCCGGCATCGTCGCCGGCAACGTCAAGGAAGGGGGCATTCGCGCCATCGAGAAGAAGGGCCCCTTCAAGCTGCACGGCGACAAGGAGCTGATGCACCTGATGGACAAACTGCTGGAGAGCTTCGTCAAGCAGCAGCGGATGAAGCTGCCGGGCAGCCAGTATGTGCCCTGCTACGAAATCGTCCGCTAGGGTACAGATACATCATCGACAGAGGGGCGCAGCGGCGCCCCTCTTTATTGGCGCTATGCCTTCCCGACCGCCATCAATCCCCCATAAGGCGAGCGGTTTGTTACAATGGGGCGTCCCGACCGCCAAGAGTGCCCCATGTCAACTATCCGGCCACACCTGCTTATCATCGATGCCCTCAATCTCATTCGCCGTCTGCACGCGGTACAGGCCCAACAGGCACTGACCCCTGCCCAGGCGCTGGTTGCAACCCGCGCCAACCTTATCAATACCTGCCGCAAGCTGCTGGCCAATAGCGAGCCAACCCATGTCATTGCCGTGTTTGATGGCGAGGTGCATAGCTGGCGCAAAGAGGTCTATCCGGCCTACAAGGAGGGGCGAACTCCCATGCCCCCCGAACTGCGTGAAGGGCTGGCGACCCTGCAGGATGCCTTCTGGGAGTGCGGTGTCGATGCACTGCTCTCCGAGACCGATGAAGCGGATGACCTTATCGCCACCCTCGCCAGTGGCATCGCCAGCCATGGCCATCAGGCGACCATCATCTCCACCGACAAGGGCTTCTGCCAACTGATCTGCCAGCAGATCCGGGTGCGCGACTACTTCAACAAGCGCTGGCTGGATGCGGCCTTCGTCCAGCAGCAATATGGGGTAACCCCTGCTCAGCTGGTCGACTTCTGGGCCCTGACCGGTATCAGCGGTTCCAATATCAAGGGGGTTTCGGGGATTGGCCCCAAGACCGCCACCCAGCTGTTGCAGCAATATGGCAATCTGGCAGCCATGCTCGAGGCCTGCCAGCAAGAGGACGCCGCCAAGCCACTGATCAAGCTGCGCCAACATCAGGATGAGGCCCTGCTGGCCCAGCGGCTGGTGCGCTTGCAGCGGGATATTCCACTAGGATTCAACCTGCGGGACATCCGCTACCCGCCCCAGCCGGACTAAATGGCCGAACAAAAATGCAGACAAGGGCGTGAACCATGACGAGACTCACCCTCGCTGTTGATAAAAGTGAGTAGAATGTAAAGGAATGTGGTTGGTTTGCTGAGTAAATGCTATAAAGCAGCCCCATCCTCCCCTATACCCTGGAAGTGGAACCCTCTCATGTCCAAAAGAAAAATTACCGTGATCCCCGGCGACGGCATCGGCCCCAGCATCATTGAATCAGCCATCCAGATCCTGACCCATGCGGGCTGTGACTTTGAGTACGAATACGCTGATGCGGGTCTGGTTGCCCTCGAGAAGCATGGCGAGCTGCTGCCCCAGGCTACCTTGGATCTGATTGAGAAGAACAAGGTGAGCCTGAAAGGGCCATTGACCACACCGGTCGGCGGCGGTTTTACCTCCATCAACGTCTCCCTGCGCAAGAAATTCAACCTCTACGCCAACGTGCGTCCGGTCATCTCCTTCAAGGGCACCAGAAGCCGTTACGACAACATCGACATCATCACGGTGCGTGAAAACACCGAAGGGATGTACTCGGGTGCAGGCCAGAAGCGCAGTGATGACAACAAGAGTGCCGAGGCGATGAGCATCATCACCCGCGAAGGGGCCGAGCGCATCGTCAAGTTCGCCTTTGAGCTGGCCCGTCAGGAAGGGCGCAAGAAGGTCACCATCATCCACAAGGCCAACATCCTCAAGTCGACCTCCGGCCTGTTCCTCGAAGTGGCCCGTGAAATCGCCAGCCACTACCCGGATATCCAGAGCGAGGAGATGATCGTCGATGCCGCCTGCATGAATCTGGTGATGTATCCGGAGCGTTTCGATGTCATGGTCACCACCAACCTGTTCGGCGATATCCTCTCGGATCTTTGCGCCGGTCTGGTTGGCGGCCTTGGCATGGCGCCCGGCGCCAACATCGGCGATGGCGCGGCCATCTTCGAAGCGGTCCACGGCTCTGCGCCTGACATAGCTGGCAAGAATATCGCCAACCCGACCTCGGTGATCCTCGCCTCCATCCAGATGCTGGAGTACCTCGGCATGCAGGATAAAGCAGAGCGGATACGCGAAGCAGTACGAGCCACCATCGAATCCGGTGATCGGGTCACCCGCGATCTGGGTGGCACGGCTTCCACCAGCGAATTCACCCAGGCCATCATCGATCGTCTGTGAGTTAATTCATTGATTTTAAAAGGGAGTTTCTGCTCCCTTTTTTATATTTCCGAATCCTTTGCCACTCCCCGAACAGCAACTATGTTCAATAGAGAAGAAGAACAGGGAGTGTTTTTCATGAAGGGATACGGGTGCTATCTGGTTTCGGGTCTGATGCTGGTTTGTGGTACTGCCAGTGCTTTCGAGCAGGATCAACAGACCCAAACCGCCAAACTGCCGCAGCAGGAAAAACGGACTGCCACCGAGGTATGGCGTTCAAGCCTGGATACCAACGACCTGCTCAAGGCCCCCAAACCCCTGTCGTTTGGTATTGAAGTCTCCACCGACAACTTTGGTAATCAAAAGATCACCTCCTACCCGCAGCTTAATCTGACCCCGGAAAAGAGCGTCAGTCTGTCGGTCGAACGCTTCAGACCCAAGGTCAAGTTTAAGGCTGGCGGAATGAACACCGCCCTCAGGCTGAGAGGAGACGGGATAAAGATGCAATTCAATCCGGTCGACAAAACCATCCCGCTGCAGATAGAGATCAAGGTGACCGACGACGAATCTTCCCTGCGCCTCGATTACCGTTTCTGATTTTTTGAGCCCTGAATAGCAAAAGACCGGCAGGGTTCCCTGTCGGTCTTGGTTTTTATCGTACGGGCTGAACGGCTACATCACGCCTTGGGCTCGAGTTTGGAGACCCAGTACTTGTTGTAAACATGCACGGTGATCTCTTCTCGATCGTGATAGAGCTGCTTGGCCTGGATCACGAACGCGTTGTCGATCTCCTTGAGCATCTCGCGCAGCACTTCGATATTATGTACCGATTCAGCATAACGCTTCTTCATCGGCAGCTTAAGGTTGAACATCGCCTCCTGGCAGTCGCCCTCACGGAACCAGTCTGCAATCATGTGAACGACCCGCGCCGGTTTATCGACCATGTCGCACACCAGCCAGTAGGTGTTCTTCTTGCTCGGACGCCAGACGAAACCGTCATCCCGGATATGCTTGACCTGACCGGTATCCATCAGGGATTGGGCCATCATGCCGTTGTCGACCGCCGTCACCATCATGCCACGGCGCACCAGCTGATAGGTCCAGCCACCCGGGCAGGCGCCCAGATCCACCGCCTTCATGCCTGAGCAGAGACGCACATCCCACTCTTCCCGCGGCACGAACACGTAAAACGCCTCCTCCAGCTTGAGGCTGGAGCGGCTCGGCGCATCTGCCGGGAAGCGCAGGCGCGGGATCCCCATGTGGAATCCGGAGTTGTTGAACGAGTAGGAGTAACCCAGCAACACGTGATCATTGGCCATGAAGAAGGCGTGGAACACCGGACGGTTCGGCGTCTCCTTCTTGGTCAGGATCTCGTTGCTGCGCAGCGCCTGACGCAGCGGCACGGTGAACTTGCGGCAGAAGGCTGACAGCTCTTTCGCTTCGTTGGTATCCGCGGTTTCGACCCGCAGATCGCCGCAAATGGTGTAGTCACTCACCGCCTCAAGGATCGGGGAGATCCTGTCCGCGACATCCAGATCCTTCAGCTCATGGGTGACCACCAGCATCTGGCGGATGAAGATGAGCTCCCGGAATGGCAGCTTGCGAGCCAGCAGGTCCGCCTGCTCCTCGTCATACAGTTCGAAGATCACATAACCGCTGTCGTCCTTGACCCGGGCGAAACCGTAGCACTGCATGTTACCGGCACGCTCGGTGATCTCTGCAGCCGCCTCTTTCTCAAAACCGGGGCGGCAATAAAGCAGCAGATTATTCATTTTTTCCTCCAAGACGACAGCCGGCCCAGATCAGGGCCGTCCATCCCAACATAAAACAGAGGCCACCGGCCGGGGTAATCAATCCCAGCCCCTTGCTGCCAAGCAGCACCATGGCGTAAATACTGCCGGAAAATCCGATGATCCCCAGCACAAAAGCGGTGCCAGCCAGGTGGATCACCTTGCTGCACACACCACACCAGCCCAGAACCAGCAGGGCCAATGCGTGAAAAAACTGATATTGCACGGCGGTATTGAACGCCGCCAGACGCTCGGGTGTAATGCCGGTCGCCGCCAATCCATGGGCGCCATAAGCCCCCAGCATGGTGGCCGTCAACCCGAAGAGACCGGCCAGTATCAGCCAATGTCGATGGATCTGCATCCTCACTCTCCCTCTCTCATCGAGGCTGGCAATAAAGCCAACCCTCTCGTGCTATCCGTGCCGGGCCACAAAATGGCTGATGGCCGCCGCTGCATGCTGCATATTATCCTGCTCACTCACGCCACTGGCTTTACGCGGTTTGAAACCATGATCACCATCGGTCAACCAATGGACCGATACGGCGGGTGAGAAGGGGAAATCGGCCAGTTCGGCGCGACTACCGAAGATGTCGCGCTCCCCCTGCAACAGCAGGGTTGGCACTGCAATATGCTTGAGTACCTCGCCTCGCCAGCTGTCGGGCTTGGCCGGAGGGTGGAAAGGATACCCGAGAATGAGCAATCCTGCAGCATTCATCTCACCCTCGCCTTCACGATAGAGTTCCGCCGCCATCCGCCCGCCCATCGACTTGCCCGCCAGAAACAGCCGTGGATGGGCAAACTCACGGATCATGTCGCGCCAATGAGCAAGCAGCACAGGCGCCCTGTCAGGCGGGCGGCGCTTGCCATCCTGTGCTCGCTTGGCCATGTAGGGAAAGTTGAAGCGCACCACTTCGATATCCGGCCCGGCCAGCAGGCGTGACAACTCGGCAAGAAAGGGGTGATCCATCCCCGCGCCTGCCCCGTGGGCCAGCAAAATGCGAACGGGGGCATCAACAGCCCCCTCGCGGATCACATCAGGCATCGGCGAGCCTTGCCCTGCGGCGGGCCTCTTCCTGCTCCACCAGCTCCAGCATCCAGTCGCGGAAGGCTACGATCTTGCCCTGATCCGACTGTTGCTCCTGGCACACCAGATAGAAGGCATTTTTGCTCACCAGCACCTGCTCGAACGGGCAGATAAGGCGGCCGGCCTCAATCTCGGGTTGTGCCAGCACGCTGTGGCCAAGCGCCACCCCCTGGCCGTGGATCGCTGCCTGGATCACCATGGTTGAGTGGCTGAAGATGGGCCCCTGATTGACGTTGGGTGCATCGATATCGAGCTGGCGGAACCAGGCCTTCCAGTCGCGGCGGGAGGTATCGTGCAGCAGGGTATGAAGAGTCAAATCTTGCGGCGTACGCAGCGGTTTGGGCCCGGTCAGCAGCAAGGGGGAACAGACCGGGATCAGGTATTCGGTATGCAGCTTGTCCGAGCGCAGACCCGGCCAGTTGCCGCGCCCGTAATAGATAGCCACATCCACATCATCGGTAAGCGACCCTTCGTCGAGATCGACCGCCTTGATCCGCACGTCGATATCGGGGTGGCGCTCGCTGAACTTGACCAACCGCGGCACCAGCCACTGGATGGCGAAACTCGGCTGCAAACTGACAGTCAACGCTCCCTTGGCACTGCGGGCCAGCAGCTTGTCGGTCGCCTCTGAGATGGAGGCAAAGATGTCCTTGATATCCAGGAAATAACCCTGCCCCTCTTCGGTCAACAACAAGGAGCGGTTTTTGCGGCGGAACAGCTTGATGCCAAGATACTCCTCCAGCGCCTTGATCTGGTGACTGATGGCAGCCTGAGTCACAAACAACTCTTCTGCTGCGCGGGTAAAGCTTAAGTGACGAGCCGCAGCTTCAAACGCCTTGAGGGCATTGAGCGGGGGTAAACGACGAGACATGACACCAGCCGACGATGAGTTTTTCTAATGGGGCGCATTATAATTTGTCGGTTGCGGGTCGACCAGTGAATAAACATAATTCGCCCAGCAATCAGTCGTCATATGGCTCACATTTTCTACTACGTGTTGGTTTACATGTGTTTTTAGTGAGTCTTTCGACTGTGATTGTGGTGTTGTGTTTCTTCCTCTGCGGGAAGAGGGGCTCAAATCTCACCGGTTTGACCCAGTCTGTCATCTGAATGTGTTTGGCGCCTCCAGCTGGATGGCGCCTTTTTTCATCCCTTCTATACCTTGAACTGCCCCACCAGCTGCTGCTGCTTGTCCGCCAGCGCAGAGAGCTCGCGACCATTTCCGGCGGAGGTCGCCGCCTCGGCCCGGATGGTGTGGCTCACATCGCGAATGTTGCTGACGTTGCGGTTGATCTCATCCGCCACCCGGCTCTGCTCCTGCGCCGCCCGGGCAATCTGCTCGTTCATCTGATGGATGGTGGAGACCGACTGGATAATCTGCTCCAGCACCTGCACCGAGAGATCCACCTTGGCGAGGGTCTCGTCAGCCTGACCATGACCATCGCGGATCGCCTTGACCACGGCGCCGGTACCGGATTGCAGTTGGCTGATCAGGGTCTGGATCTCGACGATGGCATTCTGGGTGCGACCGGCCAGATTACGCACCTCATCGGCCACCACGGCAAAGCCACGACCCTGTTCACCGGCCCGCGCAGCCTCGATGGCCGCATTGAGCGCCAGCAAGTTGGTCTGCTCGGCAATTCCCTGAATCACGGTGAGAATATCGTTGATGTTGTCGCTGTTGGCGGAGAGTCGCTCCACCACCGGCTGGGCATCGTTGATGATGGTCATCAGCTTGCGCATCGCCTCCTGGGTGTCGGCAACGACATATTTGCCCTCTTGCGCCGCGGCATCAGTGGTGTTGGCAGCCGCCACCGCCGAGCCGGCATTACCGGAGACCTGCAACGCCGTGGCGCTCAGCTCTTCAAATGCCGTCGCCACCAGATCGATCTCCTGATACTGGGCCTGCATGCCACTGCTGGTGCGCTCGGCCACTTGCGCGGCTCGCTCGGCACTGTTGCGCGTACCTGAGACGGTATCAATCACCTGACTGATGGTGGATTGCAACTTGTTGAGGAAGCTGTTGAACCACTTGGCCAGCTCGCCGATCTCGTCTTGCCGCTGGATCTCGATGCGCTGGGTCAAATCCCCCTCGCCGCTGGCGATATCCTTGAGACGGGCAACTACAGCGCGGATGGGCGCCACAATCTGGCGCGCCATCAACCAGATAAAGCTCAGGGCCACCAGCGAGATCAGCACTCCAATCGACAACTGCGAGACCACGCTGCGATTGGCCTCACTGGCCAGCTCATCTTGCAGTTGCTGGGCCGAGGCCAGTACTACGGCCCGTGGCAATTCAATATAGATGCCCCATTTACGGTCGGTGCCACGCATGGATACCGGGACAAAGGTCTGCAACAGGGTGCCATCGCTGCTCCAGCGAGTCAGCTCCTGACCCTGACTGAGCCAGCCTTTCAGCTCGCTGGCCAGCCCCTGATACTTCTGATCCAGCCCGCGCCCCATGGTCACATCGAACTCATCGGCTCCCGCCACGCGCCCCTCGTGACTGACCAGCAAGATTCTGCCCTTGCCGTCATAGAGTTCCTTGTCCATGGTACTGACCAGACTCTGCAAAGTGGCCAGCGAGATATCGACCCCGACCATCCCCAGCAAAGTCTCCTGCTCCAGCAGCGGGACCGTCACCGAGGTCATCAATATCTGTTTATCGCCCACATCGTCCAGATAGGGCTCCAGCAGGCAGAGGGCACGGGTGCGAATGCTGCAGCGATACCACTCGTTTTCGATTCCACCAGCCTCGGTCGGGCTCTCATCGGCCAGTACATCCTCATTCTGCACTTCCGGCTCAATCTTGCCGTTGTCATAGGCCCAGTAACTGGAAAAGCGCCCCTTGTCGTTGGAACCCAGCGCCGTTGAGCCCTGATAGTTGCTGTCTTCCCCATCCAGCTGGTCAGGCTCGAACACCGCATAGACACCAAGCAGATTGGTCGATGAGGCAACGGCATCGTGCAGTTGCTGATTGACGGCGCTGCGCAGCGCCTCCGAATGGACAAAGTTCTCAGCCGCATTCTTGCGCTGGAACAACACGCTCTCTGCCAGCAAACTGGCGCGGAAATAGGCCTCATCGAGATAGCTGGTCACCTTGGCCGCCTGCTCCGAGCCCATCGCCTTCATCCAGTTCTCGGCAGACTGCTGCGCCTCGTGCATGGTGGCTTGCCGCACCTGCTGCTGCATCTTGTTCGCGTTGTAAATCGAAGAGGCAACCAGAGCGGCGGCTGTCACCAACAGACAGCAACCGGCGATCAGGGTAATCCGACCCTGGACAGAAAGAGCGCTCATGCCAATATTCCTACGTCATACAGATATGGATAGATTATCGACTTTATAAACAAAAACTTAACTCTCTCACAGCAAATCCAGCGAGAGTTGATTAACTTCACCCTCTTTTGGCAAACCCACCACCAAGCCCAGCAGGCGAACCGAACGCCCTTGCGCCCGCTGTAGCCCCTCTTTGAGCAAGGGAACGAACAAGGCTGGCTGATAGCCACCCTGACTGCGATAGACGGTGGTCTGGTGGAAGTCGGCAAACTTGAGCTTAATCCCCTGCCCCATCACCTGCTCGGCAGGGCACGCCAGCTGAAATCGCCGCTCCAGCTCCGGCAGCAGTTGCTGCAATACCGTCAGGCAGGCGGCTTCGTCACAAACATCGCTCGCCAAAGTGGTCTCCACCCCGATGGTTTTGCGGATCCGGTGCGCCTGCACCGGCTGTTCATCCAGCCCCCAGATCCGGGTCGTCAGCATCTCCCCCAGCTTGCCAAAACGACTGCACAGCTCTTGTGCCGACAAGGCCCGCGCATCCTCACAGGTGTAAAGCCCCTGCGCCTCCAGCCGCTCGGCGGTCTTGCGCCCCACCCCGGGCAGTTTGCCGAGGGGCAACTGGCAGACAAATTCGGCCACTTCATCGGGACGAATGACAAACAGACCATCGGGTTTGCGCTGCTCCGAGGCGAGCTTGGCGAGAAACTTGTTGGGGGCCACTCCGGCCGAGGCGGTCAATCCCAGTTCGGTGACGATGGCTTGCCGGATCTCTTGCGCCATCAGGGTGGCGCTACCGCCACAACAGCGACTGTGGGTCACGTCGAGGTAAGCCTCGTCCAGCGACAGTGGTTCAACCTGATCGGTATAGCGCAGGAAAATGGCCCTGAGCTGACGGGAGATATCCTTGTACACCGCCATTCGCCCAGGGATCAGTACCAGCGGCGGGCAGAGTTTTTTCGCCAGCGCGCTCGGCATGGCGGAGCGCACACCGAACCTGCGCGCCACATAGTTGCAGGTCGAGATGACGCCGCGCCGCTCGGAGGACCCACCGATGGCGAGCGGCACCTCCCGCAACGCCGGATTGTCCCGCATCTCCACCGCGGCAAAAAAGCAGTCCATGTCGATATGGATGATCTTGCGCATACCACTGTATAAATAAACAGACATGGCATCATCTTACCCCAAGGATAACCACAGCTCTATCTCTCTCGTTGCGGCTAAAATAGTAGACTCCAAGGAGACCCTTACCACCACAATGACAAGGAGCGTTCGGATGAAATATCTTTGGCTGGGACTCTGTTTGCTGCCGTTGACCGGTATCGGCAAGAACAACCCGACGGCAGAGTGCCGCTGGCTGTACGACCGGATTGAGATACTGGAACAGGCCATCAAGAAAGGGGACACACTCGGCACAGAGCAAGAGTTGGCACGCTGGAAAACTGAGTACAACAAAAAACAGTGCTCACAGTACGACTACTGAGCCGGACAAGATGGCGTGACCGACAACGGCAGATAACAAGCGGGCCCCGATCAAGATGACCGGGGCCCATTTTTCAAAGCATGACCAGCTTGATTCTGCAGCAGAGTGCGCTCAAGGCAGCACCATAGGGCCAGCCACGGCGGTAGCCACGTCATCCCCGCGCAGCACCCGAACCAGTTCAAGGGCAAACTCAATGGCACTGCCCGGCCCCTGACTGGTGATAAGGCGATGAGCCTCATCCCTGACGACCCGCTCACGTGACAGCTGCGATGTCGGTAGTCGGGACTGAAAGCCGGGATGACAGGTGACGATGGCATCACCCAGCAGAGCGTGATGTTGCAACACCACCACAGGGGCGGCGCAGATGGCAGCGCGCCAGCGACCAAGAGCGGCCTGCTCTTTGAGCAGATCGATGGCCAGCGGGGTATCGCGGATCACTTCGCTGCCGGGCAGCCCACCGGGTACCACGATGGCTTCAAAGTCCCGACGGGTTAGCTCGTCGATATGACAATCGGCCACCAGCTGCACCCCGCGCGATGCCTTCACCTGCCGGGATCCGGCTGGGCAACAAGAGGCCAGCACCACCTCGATGCTGGCGCGCACCAGGGTATCGACAATCGCGACCGTCTCTATCTCTTCCGACCCGGGGGCCACCAGCACCAGTACACTCACGTTCGCCTCCTTGCAGCTTGCTCTGCCATGTAAAAGATCAGACGGCCTGACTCTTCTCTTTAATCGCCTGATAGAGACCCTGATTGACCGGTACGGCAATACCATGCCGGGCAGCCTTGGCCAGCAGGAAGCCGGTGATGGCCTCAATCTCGGTCTCGCGTCCCAGCTCCATATCCTGATGCATAGAGGAGTAATTGTCAGCGGTCAGTTCCACCACTGTCATCACCCGGCGTTGCAACTCCTCTGCCGTGGTCGCAACTCCTTCGGCACACATCACATCCGCCACTTCCACGCAGATCTGCTGCAGGGCATCGGCAAAACGGGGGCCAGCCAGCTCACCATTTTTCAGCTTGTAGAGAGCCGTCAGGGGATTGATGGCACAGTTGATGGCCAGCTTTTGCCACTGGCGCGTCAATACCTGCTCATCCCAGCCAGCCTGCCCCAATGCAAGCGCCAGCTCGTCCGCGAGCGCAGCATGGGCCTTGGCGGCGTCGTTGATCGGGCCAAGCCAGGTTTCACCCTTGCCAGTATGACGGAAGACAAAATGGCCACACTGCATGGCGCCATGACTGGTGACACCGGCAATCACCGGATTGTGCGGGAACATCTCGACCACCTGCTCGGCAATGCCCATCCCGTTGTGCAGCAGCACGATCGGCACGCCGGCATCCAGCTTACCCACCAGCGGCGTCAGTGCGGCAATCACCTGACTGGCCTTGGTCATCACCAGCAGACGCTGGATCTTGCCGGGTTTGCTGACAAATCCGCGCTCGATATTGAGCAGCTGAACATGCCCCTCCAGCGAGGTGAAATCGATCCCCGGATGGAGCGTGGACTTATGATGTTCGCGCAACAAGACACGGGTTGATTGACCACTCTGGGTCAGCAGGGAGGCAAAAACGCCGCCGAGGGCGCCACAACCCAACAGTGACCACTTCGGAGCAACGGGTGGAATAACGGGCTGTCGGGAATTTTTTAATCCGCTTGGCATGGTGTGACTCTGTCAGGGTAAGGGTTGCAATCCTCTCAACCTGTTACCGGGGATAAGTGAAGATGTAGCTGGTGGACACTAACGGGTCCACCCGTCCTGTGCGCAGGGGATTCTAGCAGAGCAACCCCATCAAAATCAGCAAATTTGCCCGTTTTCTGGTAGATTTGCCCCCCGATAACGCAACATGAGGAGCTCCGGCTATGCCGTCATTCGATATTGTCTCTGAAGTCAAAATGAACGAGGTGTTGAACGCTGTCGACAATGCCAATCGTGAACTGGCCACCCGTTTCGATTTTCGTGGGGTAGAAGCCAGCTTCGAGTTGAACAAGGAAGAGGTAAAACTGGAAGCCGATGCCGATTTCCAGCTCAAGCAGATGGTCGAAATCCTGCGCGGCGCCCTGCTCAAGCGCAACATCGAAAACAGCTCCATGGAAGTGGGTGACTCGGTTCACTCCGGCAAGCGTTTCCACCTGACCGTCAAATTCAAGCAGGGGATCGAGAAAGAGATCGCCAAGAAGCTGGTCAAGCTGATCAAGGACTCCAAAATCAAGGTACAGGTCGCCATCCAGGGTGATGAAGTACGTGTCACCGGCAAGAAGCGTGACGATCTGCAAGAGACCATGGCACTGGTCCGTGGCGCCGAACTGGGTCAACCGATGCAGTTCCAGAACTTCCGCGACTGATTTATCCACTCAGCCGTGGCGCACTTGATGACTCGCGCCACGCTATCTAAATCGCGGCCATAAAAAAACCGGAGCAGATGCTCCGGTTTTTTGTTCCCCAAGTTTTATTAGAACTTGTAGGTAACAGAGAAGTAGTGGCTGAAGCCGGTGCTCTTCCACGGGGTACCGTCGTAGGCTTTGGAGCCATCTTTGGTACCGTAGGCATCCATGAAATACTTCAGGCCATAACCAACCGCGTAGCGATCGGAGTGCCAGTAGATACCGTGGAAGGTAGCCAGGTTATCGCTGGTACGGTCAGCACGGTCATGGGTATCCAGGCCGAATTGATAATCCAGATAACCCTGGTAGGAGACAAAGCTGCCGTTGCCGAAGGTATAGAAAGGCTTGAACCAGTTCATGGAGAACTGATAACCGTTCCACTCACCTTCTTCTTCGGTGAAGAACTGGTTCTCGGTGGCGTGACGTGCATACAGGTTCATGCCAACCTTGCCAAACCAGGGAACCATCACATCGGCACCCAGACCAAGCTGGTTTTCCATCTGCTTGTCACCAACGTTGTTCAGGTTGGCAATGTAAAGCTCTTGCACAGGACCAAAGGAGAGATCTTTACCTGTCAGCGCATCCAGAGACATACGCGGTGCAAACTTCATGAACAGGTTCTGACCATGGTGTTTATTGCTGTGACGGGAGTCGAAAATATCGAATACGTCGACGTAACCGTACAGGTCAAACAGGCCGGAGCGACCACCGAACTCCATTTCAAAATAGGTATCGTTGTAGTCCTCTTCACCGGTAGTGAAAGGACGCTGGTCGATAGTGTGCATTACGTTGAACTGCATCCACTTGTAGTCATTCTTGTGGATGTCACCGCTGTAGTCAGCAGCAAAGGCCGGAGTAGCGGCGGCAGCCAGCAGACCGGCAGCGATCAGAGTCTTGGTAAATTTGGCCATTTTATTGGTCTCTTGTGCGTTAGTTGAGGTTTTCCGTAGCCTGCCCACAAGGAGCGAGAGGAATTCTAATCAAATAAAATTGGGGGTGAAACAACTTCTCGGGAACTTTATCCGGAAGTGTGAATCTAATCACCCCCGATTCTACGCAAACGCTTGCTATTTGTCAGCATCTGAGAACAACTCACTCCCCTTGCGGGCGACCAGCACAATCAACAACAACACAGGCAAGCCCAACAGACTGGTGCCGACGAAGAAAGCACTGTAGCCAATCAGCTCCACCACCTGTCCCGAAAAACCGGCTAGCAACTTGGGCAGCAACAACATCACCGAGCTGAACAGTGCGTACTGAGTCGCCGAAAATGCCACATTGGTCAGGCTGGACAAATAGGTGACAAACGCCGCAGTGGCGATGCCGGCGCTGAGGTTATCCAGCGAAATAATCAGGGTCAGCAGCTCGAGATTATGGCCAACCTGATTGAGCAGAGCGAACAGCAGATTGGTGCTGGCGGTGAGCAGCGCCCCCAGAAACAGGATCCGCAGCGTGCCAAACCGCATCACCAGCACGCCCCCCAGTGCCGCCCCCACTAGCGTCATGATAACGCCAAACACCTTGGTGATAGTGGCGACTTCGGTCTTGCTGAACTGCATATCCACATAGAAGCTGTTGGACATCACCCCCATCACCACATCCGCAATCCGATAACAGGCGATAAGCAACAGGATCAGCAGCGCCGAGCGACCATAGCGGCGAAAGAAGTCGGCAAACGGACTCCAGACCGCCTCATAACCCCATGCTCCGGCACTTGCCAAGGGAGCGGGCCACCCCTTTTCCAGCAGCAGCGCCTTGCGCTCAGCCTGTTGCCTGCCCTGACCGGCCAGATCGATATCCGGTTCATGGCAGAACAGGGTGGTAATCATCCCAAGCGACATCAGACCGGCCATCACCAGATAAGTGATCTGCCAGCCACGATAGTCATAGCCGCTGTTGCTGCCAAACCAGGCTGCCAGCGCCAATGCGCCGGCACCGGCGATGATCATCGCCAACCGGTAGCCAGTCATGTAGGAGGCCGCCATCGCAGCCTGCAGTCGCTCGGGCGCGGATTCGATGCGATAGGCGTCGATCACGATATCCTGAGTCGCCGAGGCAAAGGCCACCAGCAGGGCGAACAAGGCCAAATGAGTCAACCCGCTCTTGGGATCACAAAACGCCATCCCTACCAACGCAGCCGCGATCAATAGCTGGGAGAAGAACATCCAGCTACGACGACGCCCCAACAGGGTAGAGAGCAGTGGCAATGGCATACGATCCACCAGCGGCGACCACAACCATTTAAAGCCGTAGGCCAGCGCCACCCAGCTCATGTAACCGATATCGGTCAGGCTGACATCTGCCTCGCGTAACCAGAATGAGAGGGTGCCAAATACAAGCAACAGCGGCAGACCCGATGAAAAGCCCATGGCAAAGAGAATGAGTACTCGAGCTTCGAGATAAACGGCTAGCGATTCCCGCCAACTCGGTGTGCGGATCATATTCAACTACCTGACGACTTTGGAAAAGTGCGTCATTTTGGCAGGTTGATGACAGATAGCCAAGGCAGGTAAGGAGATAGGCGCAAGAAGCCTGGCCAGAGAAAAGGCCCATCCCGGAGGGGATGAGCCTTGTATTGTGGCCTGACGAGTGCGAAGTGACGCACTCTGTCTGGCGAGAGTTACTTGCCCGCTTTCTTGTCTGTCGGGGTTTCTGCCAGTAATACCACCTTCTTCAGAATGATGGGGCTGGTCGGCACATCGTTGGCACGCAGAATGGGGCTGTAACCGGTCTGAACCTGGGCCAACTTGTCCAGCACTTCCATCCCCTGCACCACCTGGCCGAACACGGTATAACCCGCAGAGCCACCGGCGTTGAGGTTATTGTTGTCGACCAGATTGAAGTAGAACTGGCGAGTGGCACTGTCGACTGCCTGGGTGCGGGCCATGGCGATGGTGCCGCGCTTGTTGGGCAAGCCACCGCGAGACTCGTTGACCACCGGCTCATAAGTTGGCAGTTGCTGGAACTGCTGGTTGTAGCCCCCACCCTGCACCACGAAATCCTGGATCACCCGATGGAAGATGCTGCCGTCATAGCTGCCATCAGCCACGTAGCGCAGGAAGTTTTTCACCGTCTGGGGCGCCTGCTTGGACGCCAGCTCCACCACGATATTGCCGTGGTTGGTCTCCATTCTGACTTTCGGACCCGCGAACGCCAGCGGGGCGATCAACATGGCCAGCAACCAGAGTTTTTTCATCATCAGACCCCTGCGCCGTTCGGTTGACCTTTAAGGTAACCGCGCAGCGCCTCATCGGCCATGATCTGCTGCAGCACGCTACCCAGTTGCAGGTTCAGTGTAGACTCGAGATCGGCCATGCTTGGCTCGCTCGGACTCTCCTTGCTGGAGGACATGTTGAACTGCTTGGTCAGACGGTTACCCTGGAAATCGGCGATCACCTGCAGGCTGACACGGGACTTGGTGACATAGGTAAAGGTCTTCTCTTCCACATTGACCGCGGCACTGGAGATCATCAGCGTCAGGTTGGTGGTACCACTGTTGCCCACTTCCAGACCCTGACTACGCAGTCCTTCCGCCAGCCGTTCGGCCATCAGCAGATTGAGCGGGCGCTCGCTGTTGACCAGCACCGGCGCTTTCTCCTTGTGTTTGATGGAGAAGACATAGGCAGCCTCACGCTTGTCTACCCCTTCCATGGTGATGCGATTGCCAGAGTAATATTGCTGGTTGGCGGGGATCACCTGCGGATTGAGCAGCGCCGTCTCCGGCCAATGAGTGGCACACCCGCCCAGCATCAGGGCGGCCAGCAGCAAGAGTGACTTTTTCATCATGGTTTCCTTTGGCTTTAGCGTTTGATGGCTTTCAAAATAACGAATTTGCTGTTCGACGCAACGACTTGTGCGTTGGCAAACAAGCGCTTGAGTTTGTTGTGATAGTCCAGATGACGGTTGCCTACTATCCAGAGTTCCCCTCCGCGAGGCAACACCCGGTGCGCATCACTGAACATCTGCCAGGCGATATGATCGGTGATCGCCTGCAACTGATGGAAGGGGGGATTGCAGAGGATCCGATCCGCCGAACCGACCGCCACCCCGTCGAGACAGTTGTTGACCATAAAGCGGGCTCGCGGCAGAGCATCAGGCAGATTGTGCTCGACGTTGAGCTGTGCCGAGGCAACCGCCATATAGGATTCATCGATAAAGGTCACCTCCACCTCGCTGTCTTTGGCGAGCAGCGACAGACCCAGCACCCCATTGCCACAGCCCAGATCGATCACCTTGCGGGCACTGTGGATGGGCAGATTGTCCAGCATAAAGCGGGCACCAATATCGAGACTGGTGCGCGAGAAGACATTGGCATGGTTGTGGATGAGCATGCCACTCCCCTCCAGCGGCCACACGGTCGGGAAGGGGTTGGCCAGCTCGGGTTGCCCGGCCTGCGGCTCGCAGTGAATGAGGCGCGCCTTCTTCCAGGCCAGCGAGGTACGGGTAGGCCCCAGATACTTCTCGAACAACTTGAGGGTGGAAGTATGAATATCCTTCGCCTTGCCGGCAGCGATAACGCGGGTTGCCGGTGTCACCACCTCCCGCAGCGCCAGCAGTTGCTGCTCCAGCAGTGCCTGATATTTGGAGACCTTGATCACCACCAGCGCAGGAGCATCGGGCAGCGGCGCCAGCGCATCCTGCAAGCGGATACCACCCGCATCCAGTCCGTTTTCGGCCAGATTGGCCAGGGTCGCCCGCTCACTGATGTAGGAGTCGGTGACGCAGCAGGGGGAGTGCGGATGCAGATAGGCGGCCAGCGCGCCAAAACCGTCATTCATGATGATGACGGGGCCCGCCTGCTCGAGGGGGGACTCCGCCAGAGTGTTGATCAGATATTCGTCAGCTGCATCCCAGGCTTGCAGGGTCTCCTGACTCTGGCGTGGGTAGCGGTAGAGCGTGAGTCGGCAATGGGGAGTGTCGAGAAGGGTTTGCATAAGAAGAATCCAACCTCGGCTTCATTCATGGATACAGGCGCCAGGTGCGACGCAAAGTGGCGCTATTCTAGCGAGGAGCAGGAATTTCACCAGTTCGGAGCGTGCCAATGAACGGATAGGAGGTGATTTTCCTTTTGCGGGGGCTTATTCCACACCCAGACAGCCGATAGAATGGCCCGACATTCACTCTGGAAGCTGATCCTATGACTATCCAACAACTGATTGAAGCCAAGCTGACGGCAGCCCTCTCCCCCACTCTGCTGGAAGTGATCAATGAGAGCCATATGCATCGCGTGGAACCGGGCTCAGAGAGCCACTTCAAGGTGGTGATCGTCAGCGAACAGTTTGCGGGTCAGCGCCTTCTCTCTCGCCATCGTCAGGTCAACGCCATCCTGGCCGATGAGCTGGCCGGCGCTGTCCATGCACTTGCACTGCATACCTACACGGCAAGCGAGTGGCAGGAGAAGGGTAAGGCACCACGCACACCAGCTTGTGTAGGCAACCCCTCGCACTCCTGATCGGCTGGCTGTCACCCATTGCGCTGCCCCACCGCCCTATGGGTGACAAACACACAAAAATTAAACAAAAAGCCGCCAGCCTGCTGATCCTGACAACCATAAATAGGTATTTAATTCAGTTTTCCCTAGAAGCTGAGTCACAGCCTTACACAAACATACCCACATTGGGGTATTAAAATAAAAAAACCTTTAAAACCACAGCTTACAAGGAATTCAGGGGTTATTCATTGCAGGTTAATTTTGTGATGACGCAGGGATTTTGCCTATTTGGCATGGCAGAAAATGGGCCTTAAGTGGTAGACTCAAGCGCTTTTGAGTGACCTCGCATGTTGAATAATTGTTGAGCCTGACCACCCGGCGCAGCCACAACAGCGACTCATTCAACCACCCGTCGTGATGTATTTCTCGGCGCTAACCAACCTCTCTTCCCGTAACGGTAGTGCAATTAAGTATGATTACAATCAAAAGAGGACTGGACATCCCCGTGCTGGGTGCGCCAGAGCAAGTAATCTACGATGGCCCCGCCATCACCCGTGTTGCTACACTGGGCGAGGAGTTCGTGGGGATGCGACCTACTATGTTCGTCAAAGTAGGTGATCGCGTCATCAAAGGTCAGGAGCTCTTCGAAGACAAGAAGAATCCCGGCGTTAAATTCACGGCCCCCGCCACCGGCGTAGTTTCAGAGATCAACCGTGGAGCCAAACGTGTGCTCCAGTCTGTGGTCATCGACCTCGACGGCTCCGATGAGCAGGTGACCTTCGAGCATTTTGCCTCTTCCGAGCTGGCCAAGCTCGAGCGCAGCAAGGTGCAAGAGATCCTGGTTGCATCAGGCCAGTGGATCGCACTGCGCACTCGCCCGTTCAGCAAAGTCCCTGCGGTAGGCTCAGCCCCGCGCGCCATCTTCGTGACCGCGATGGACACCAACCCGCTGGCCGCCAACGCAGAGTTGATCATCAAAGAGCAGTCTCAGGCGTTTCTAGACGGTCTGGCCGTGCTGACTCGTCTGACCGACGGCACCGTCTATGTCTGTAAAGGCGAAGGCAGCCTGCCCCACTCTCCGCTGGCTCAGGTCAAAGAAGAGATCTTCGTCGGTCCGCATCCTGCCGGTCTGCCTGGTACCCATATCCACTTCCTGGATCCGGTCAGCAGCACCAAGGTGCAGTGGCACATCAACTATCAGGATGTGATCGCGTTCGGCAAGCTGTTCACCACCGGCCAGATCTATACCGACAAGGTGATCGCCCTGGCTGGCCCGAACGTGCTCAAACCGCGTCTGCTGCGTACCCGTCTGGGTGCCTGCATCAGCCAGCTCACCAACAATGAGCTGCGTGCCGATGAAAACCGCGTCATCTCCGGTTCCCTGCTGAGCGGCGCCAAGGCTGATGGTGTTCACGACTATCTGGGTCGTTACCACAATCAGGTCTGTGCACTGGGCGAGGGTCGTGAGAAAGAGTTCCTGGGCTGGATCAACCCCAGCGCCAACAAGTTCTCCATCACCCGCACCACCCTCTCTCACCTGATGAAGGGTCGCCTTATCAACTTCACCACCACTACCAACGGTAGTGACCGTTCCATGGTGCCTATCGGCAACTATGAACGGGTGATGCCACTCGACATCCTGCCTACCCTGCTGCTGCGGGATATGGTCTCCGGCGATACCGACGGTGCGCAAGCACTGGGTTGCCTGGAGCTGGATGAGGAAGATTTGGCCCTCTGTACTTTCGTTTGCCCCGGCAAGACCGAGTACGGCCCTATCTTGCGTGAGTGCCTGACCAAGATTGAACTGGAAGGTTAAGCGATGAGTTTCAAGCAACTTCTTGAAAATATGGAACATCACTTCGAACCGGGTGGAAAGTACGCCAAGTACTACGCCCTGTTCGAAGCGGCGTATACCCTGTTCTATACCCCGGGTACCGTTACCCGCAATGCCGCCCACGTCCGTGATGCGCTCGATCTGAAGCGCATGATGATCATGGTGTGGCTGGCCGTGTTCCCGGCCATGTTCTGGGGCATGTACAACGTTGGCAACCAGGCCATCGCCGCCATTGCCCACATGGGCTCGGCAGCCGGTGCCAGCAGCTGGCAATATGCCCTGGCCACCATGCTGGGTGCCTCCCTCGATCCGGCTGTTGCCGGTATCGGCAGCAAGATGCTGATTGGCGCCACCCACTTCTTCCCGATCTACATCACCGTCTTCTTTGTCGGTGGTTTCTGGGAAGTGCTGTTCGCCATGGTGCGCAAGCACGAGATCAACGAAGGCTTCTTCGTGACCTCCATCCTGTTTGCCCTGATCGTGCCGCCCGAGCTGCCCTTGTGGCAAGCTGCTCTGGGCATCACCTTCGGTGTGGTAATGGCCAAGGAAGTGTTCGGTGGTACCGGCAAAAACTTCCTGAACCCTGCGCTGGCTGGTCGTGCGTTCCTGTTCTTCGCCTACCCGGGCCAGATCTCCGGTGACGCAGTCTGGGTTGCCGTTGATGGCTACTCCGGCGCAACCGCGCTGAGCCAGTGGGCTCAGGGCGGCCAGATGGCGCTGATCAACGGTGCCACCGGTCAGGCTATCAGCTGGATGGACGCTTTCCTTGGCAACCTGCCGGGTTCCATTGGTGAAGTCTCTACCCTGATGATCCTGCTGGGCGCAGCCATGATCGTCTACATGCGCATCGCCTCCTGGCGCATCATCGCCGGCGTGATGGTCGGTATGATCGCCACTTCCCTGCTGTTCAACGTCATCGGTTCCGATACCAACCCCATGTTCAACATGCCGTGGCACTGGCATCTGGTACTGGGTGGCTTCGCCTTCGGTATGGCCTTCATGGCGACCGACCCCGTCTCCGCCGCCTTTACCAACAAGGGCAAGTGGTGGTATGGCGCCCTGATCGGCGTGATGGTCGTGCTGGTTCGCGTGGTCAACCCTGCGTTCCCGGAAGGCATGATGCTGGCCATTCTGTTTGCAAACCTGTTTGCTCCCCTGTTTGACCACTTCGTCGCTCAGGCAAACATCAAGCGGAGGATTGCTCGTGGCGTTTAATAAAGACTCAACCTTCGGCACCATCAGCGTGGTCACCGGCCTCTGTCTGGCCTGTTCCATCGTGGTATCCGTTGCTGCCGTTGGCCTGCGTTCTACCCAAGAGGAGAACAAGGCACTGGATAAACAGAGCAATATTCTCTCCGTAGCCGGCGTGGACATCAGCGATGTAGCCAAGCGCGATCTGGCCAAGCTGTATGGCGACAAGATCGAAGCCCGTCTGGTGGATCTCGCCACCGGTAACTTTGTTGACGGCGATGCCGACAACTTCGATACCAAACAGGCGGCCAAAGATCCGGCGCAAAACATCCGTCTGGCTGCTGCCGAGGACAAGGCTGGCCTGCGCCAGATCTCCAAGCTGGTTCCGGTGTTCTTCGCCAAGGATGCCGATGGCAAGATCGACAACATCATCCTGCCCATCTACGGTCAGGGTCTGTGGTCTACCATGTATGCTTTCGTCGCCGTTGCCGCTGATGGCCAGACTATCAAGGGCATCACCTACTATGACCACGGTGAAACCCCGGGTCTGGGCGGTGAAATCGAGAATCCGGCCTGGCGCGAGCTGTTTGTTGGCAAGAAGCTGTTCGATCAGGATGGCATGCCGGCGCTGCGCGTCATCAAGGGTCACGCTCCGGCGGGCTCCGAGCACGAGATCGACGGTCTCTCCGGCGCCACCCTGACCGGTAACGGTGTACAGCATACCTTTGACTTCTGGATGGGTCCAAAGGGCTTCGGTCCTTTCCTGGCCAAGGTTCGTGCAGGAGAAATCAACAATGGCTGACAAGAGCGAAATGAAAAAGTTGCTGTTGACTCCAGTGCTGGGCAACAACCCCATCGCCTTGCAGGTGCTGGGTGTCTGTTCCGCACTGGCGGTTACCAGCCAGATGAAGACAGCGTTTGTAATGACCCTTGCGGTCATGGCGGTCACCGCCTTCTCAAACCTGTTCATCTCCCTGATCCGCAACCAGATCCCGAACAGCGTGCGGATCATTGCCCAGATGGCGATCATCGCCTCGCTGGTTATCGTGGTTGACCAGGTGCTCAAGGCGTATGCCTATGACATCTCCAAGCAGCTGTCGGTCTTCGTCGGCCTCATCATCACCAACTGTATCGTGATGGGCCGCGCCGAAGCCTATGCCATGAAGAGCGCGCCGCTCCCCTCCTTCCTGGACGGTATCGGTAACGGTTTGGGCTATGGCGCCATTCTGCTGAGTGTCGCGACCGTGCGTGAAGTGCTGGGCTCCGGCACCTGGTTCGGCATCGAGCTGCTGCCGCTGGTGAACAACGGTGGCTGGTATGTACCCAACGGCCTGCTGCTGCTGCCGCCGAGTGCATTCTTCATCATTGGTCTGATCATCTGGGGCGTGCGCACCAAGGATCCCAAGCAGGTGGAGGCGAAGGATTAAGGTATGGAACATTATCTGAGTCTGTTGATTCGTTCGATTTTTATCGAAAACCTGGCACTCTCCTTCTTCCTGGGGATGTGTACTTTCCTGGCAGTGTCCAAGAAGGTAAAGACCTCCATGGGTCTGGGTATTGCCGTTATCGTGGTGCAAACCATCGCCGTACCGGTCAACAACCTGATCTACAACTACGTGCTGAAGGCCGGAGCCCTCTCCCCTGACCTGGATCTGAGTTTCCTGAGCTTCATCACCTTTATCGGGGTGATCGCGGCGCTGGTGCAGATCCTGGAGATGGCGCTGGACAAGTACTTCCCGGCTCTCTACAACGCCCTGGGTATCTTCCTGCCGCTCATCACCGTGAACTGCGCCATCTTCGGTGGCGTCTCTTTCATGGTGCAGCGTGACTACACCTTCGTGGAGTCTGTGGTCTACGGTGTAGGCTCAGGTGCAGGCTGGATGCTGGCGATCGTTGCGCTGGCGGGTATCCGCGAGAAGATGAAGTACTCCGATGTTCCGGAAGGCCTGCGTGGTCTGGGCATCACCTTCATCACCGCCGGTCTGATGGCGCTGGGCTTCATGTCCTTCTCTGGTATCTCCCTGTAATCGGCTTTCCTGCAATCAGAAAGGAACGATAGATGGAAATTATTTTGGGTGTGGTCATGTTTACCGTGATCCTGCTGGCACTGGTGGCAGTCATTCTGTTCGCCAAGTCCAAGCTGGTGACCGCGGGCGACGTGACAATCAGCATCAATGGTGACCCGGCCAAGGCTGTGACCAGCCCGGCCGGTGGCAAGCTGCTCGGCGTACTCGCCGGCAACGGTATCTTCGTCTCTTCCGCCTGTGGCGGCGGTGGCTCCTGCGGCCAGTGCAAGGTACGGGTGAAATCCGGTGGCGGCGACATCCTGCCGACCGAACTGGATCACATCAGCAAGGGCGAAGCCCGTCACGGCGAACGTCTTGCCTGTCAGGTCACCGTTCGTGGCGACATGGACATCGAACTGCCGGAAGAGATATTCGGGGTGAAGAAGTGGGAATGTACTGTTATCTCCAACGATAACAAGGCCACCTTCATCAAGGAGCTCAAGCTGCAGATCCCCGATGGCGAGAGCGTGCCGTTCCGCGCCGGTGGTTATATCCAGATCGAAGCGCCGGCTCACCACGTTTACTACAAGAACTTCGATATTCCCGAGGAGTATCGTGGTGACTGGGATCGCTTCAAGATTTTTGATCTGGAGTCCAAGGTCGATGAGCCGATCATCCGTGCCTACTCCATGGCCAACTATCCGGAAGAGTTCGGCATCATCATGCTGAACGTGCGTATCGCCACACCGCCCCCGAGCAACTGGACTGCCCCTCCGGGACAGATGTCCTCCTACATCTTCAGCCTGAAGCCGGGTGACAAGGTGACCATCTCCGGTCCGTTCGGTGAATTCTTCGCCAAGGATACCGATGCAGAAATGGTCTTTATCGGTGGTGGTGCGGGTATGGCGCCTATGCGCTCCCACATCTTCGACCAGCTGCGTCGCCTGAAGTCCAAGCGCAAGATGAGCTTCTGGTACGGTGCCCGTTCCAAGCGCGAGATGTTCTATGTCGAAGACTTCGACATGCTGGCGGCCGAGAACGAGAACTTCACCTGGAACGTCGCCCTGTCCGATCCGCAACCGGAAGACAACTGGGATGGATACACCGGCTTCATCCACAATGTGCTCTACGAGAACTATCTCAAGAACCACGAAGCGCCGGAAGATTGCGAGTTCTACATGTGTGGACCTCCCGTGATGAACGCAGCCGTCATCAACATGCTCAAAGATCTGGGCGTTGAGGACGAGAACATCCTGCTGGATGATTTTGGTGGTTAATCCATGAACAGCGTTGTAAAAACCTGGCTAGCCTTCGGGCTAGCCTTTTTCTTGACAGGGTGCGGTCAGGAAAGCACGGTCCAGTCGAAGCCGGAGATCCATATCACCGGCAGCACCATGGGCACTTACTACTCCATCAAGGTGGCGGACAACGTCATCAGCGATGCGGCCAAGTTTCAGGCCGAGGTCGACGTACTGCTGGAGCGAGTCAACGATCAGATGTCCACCTATCGTCCCGATTCCGAACTGTCGCGCTTCAACCAGCACCACAGTTCGACACCGGTAGTGGTATCGCGGGACACGGCTCGGGTCATAACAGAAGCCATTCATATTGGCCGTGAGAGCCAGGGGGCGCTTGACGTCACCGTCGGCCCCTTGGTCAATCTGTGGGGCTTCGGTCCGGACAAGCGACCGACCAAAATACCATCGGAGGAGCTGATCACCCAGACCCGTCAGAAGACCGGCCTGGGCAACCTGCACGTCATCACTTCGGTCGATGCCGATACCCTGCAAAAGGATATTCCCGACCTCTACGTTGATCTATCCGCCATTGCCAAGGGCTTTGGTGTCGACAAGGTAGCCGAGTATCTGGAGTCTCTGGGTGCGCGCAACTATCTGGTAGAGATCGGCGGCGAGCTGCGGATCAATGGCGTCAACGGCAAGGGACACCCCTGGCGCGTTGCCATCGAGAAGCCAACCGCCAATGCCGGTTCGGTGCAGGAGGTGATCGTTCCGGGTGACAACGGGGTGGCCACCTCGGGTGAATATCGTAACTACTATGAGATGGATGGCCAGCGCTTCTCCCACACCATAGATCCACGCACCGGCAAGCCGATCCAGCACCGCATGGTGTCGGTCACCGTGATCCATCCCTCCTGCATGACCGCAGACGGGCTGGCGACCGTATTCATGGTCATGGGACCGGAGAAGAGCCTGGCCTATGCCAACGAGCGCGGTCTGGCGATCTTCGTGATCACCAAGACGGACAACGGCTTTGAAGAGGCCTACTCCGATGCGTTCAAACAGTATCTGGTCAGGAAATAGGGAGGATAGATGCAGGTTTTTCTGATCACCTTCGGGGTATTCATGCTGGTGATAGCCGCCATGGCTATCGGCTATATCTTCCAGAAAAAATCCATCTCCGGCTCCTGTGGCGGTCTGGGGAGCGTTGGCATCGAGAAAGAGTGCGATTGCCCGGAACCCTGCGACAATCGCAAGAAGAAGATGGCCAAGGAAGAGGCCCGTCGCAAGATGCTGGAAGAGAACCGCATCATCTGATGACCCTGATTTCTCGATAAACAAAAGCGCGCTGGTGGCGCGCTTTTTTATTGGCTTTCATGCAGTGTAGGCCGGTCATAATTTTCGCTCGATATAGAGGATCACCTCCCCCAAATGGATGCCGAACTTGCTGATAGCGGCGCGATTGATCAGGCGATCCTCATCCAGCAGATACATCCAGTCATCGAAGCTCACCCGCACCACCTCGCCATCCGGTAGCGCCAGATCGAGCTGATAACGCCAGTTGAGAGCGAACCCTTCGCTTTTACCCACCGCCTCTCCCACCACATCGGAAGCAGTACCTCGCCAGTGACCGTCAACCCCCTTGCTCAGATACCAGGTACGGGTCTGCTGGCGGCCATCATCAAAGTAGAACTGCTCGAACAGCTCTCCCTTGCCGTCCTTCCAACGACCCACCATCTCGACCCGAAAGCGACTGGTCACTTCGCCGCTGCGGTCGGTCACCAAGCCGTGAGCCACCAATTTACCGTTGAAGAAACGGGCGAGATCCCAGTTTGGCCCCTGCCCCCGATAGTCATCGAGACTGGCACCACAGCCGCTCAGCAGCAAAAAAGGGAGCAACAGCAACAAGCGGTATGCACGATAGAAAAACATTGGAAACTCCATGTTCAGGGTTGGCCACGCAAGCGGCGGGTCAGGGCGGGATCGCGGCTGTTGTCAGCCAGCCAGATGGCGAGAAAAGCGGCCGAGAATTGCGGATCGGCCAGGGTGCCGAGGGATTTTTCCTGCCACCAGAAGTGGCCTGCCCCGCCCTTGTCGACATAGAAGGTGAGCTTGTCGCCTGCCTGCACATCGGGCCAGAGTGCTGCGAGCTGGCCGAGCCAGCGCTGACGTTCGGCGTTGGAGCCAAGACCGAGTCGCTGCCACTCGGCGGCAGTGGCGCTCAGCAGATCTTCCCGCTCGATGGATCTGGCATAGGTGAGGGTCAGGGCCTGCGGATAGTGACCGGGCTGATAGCGCCCGCTCGCACTGTAGAGGGTGGCATCGTAGAGCTTGAACCATAGCCAGTTCATCTCCCCCTGCCCGACCGGGTGCAACTGCTGCCAGGGGGCGGAAGAAGCCTGCACCGCGGTTGCAGCCAAGAGCGTAAACGCCAGCAGCAGCGGGTTACTTCCACCCCATATGCCAGTGGTTGGGGTCTTCCAGTTCATGCCAGTCCATCTCCTGTTCCTGCAGGGTGTTGATATCCTGCATCACCACCTGCACCAGCTGCCCCTGCGCATCCCGCTGGCAGGCAACCACCAGATAGAAGCGATCAGTGAGCTCATGCTGGCTCTCTTTGGTCCATTTGGAAAAAAGCAACGAGTCGGTCGAAAAGGTGTTTGTCATGACTCACCCTCCAGCTTGACCATTACCCACAGGAGTACGGGTAACCACCACATCCAGATCACTGCCAGCAGCGCCGTACTGATCCAGATGCCCCAGGGTAAGTTTACTGCCCCCATGGCAGCCCCAGCCACATAGGAGGAAGCACCGCCAAACACGCCAAACAGCGCCTGCTGCCAGCGAGGCAAGCGCAGCAGCCAGCGCATACCGTGGGCCAGCGTCAGGGCAAAACCGAGCCAGAGCAGCACCAGCCAGAGGGGAAAACCGGACGGGAAACGGAACAGGCCGAGCTGCCAGAGCAGAGCATCCAGCAGACAGCCGGCAACCGCGATGGGAAGCAGCCGCCAGTCACGCTGGCGGCTGGGTGAGAAGAGAAAGTGCAGCAGCAACATTGCCAGCAGCGGGCTCGGCTGCTGCCACTTCACCGCCAGCAACCAGTAGAGGTTGAACCCCAGCAGGTGAGCCCACTGCCACATGGTCAGTGACCGCTTACTGGCACATCACCCGACCAGCCAGCGGGCCCCGGCTTGGCGGCCTCCAGTTGCACCAGACTGATACTCCGCTCCCAGAATCCCCCCTCGCAATAGGCAAAGTAGAAGTGCCACAGCCGGATGAAATCCTGGCTGTAACCGAGCTTGGGCAGCTCGGGCGCCAGCGCCAGAAAGCGATCGCACCAGTGAGCCAGGGTGCGGGCATAGTGATGGCCGTGATCGTGCAATCGCACCAGCTGCATGTCGGTCTCCCGCGCCAGCAACCCTGCCATCTGGGAGACGCTCGGCAGGCAGCCACCGGGGAAGATGTACCGCTGGATAAAATCGACCCCGCGCAGATACTGGGCATGGCGCTGATCGGCGATGGTGATGGCCTGAATGAGCAGACGGCCACCGGGCTTGAGCAGCCGCGACAACTGGCGGAAATAGTCGGGCAGGAAGGCGTGGCCTACCGCCTCGATCATCTCGATGGAGACCAGCTTGTCATAGGTGCCCTCCAGCTTGCGGTAATCCTCCAGCAGCAAGGTGATGCGATCCCCCAGCCCCTCCCGCGCAATCCACTCCTTGGCATAGTCGTGCTGGGCCCGGGAGATGGTCGTGGTAGTGACCCGGCAGCCATAGTGGCGGGCGGCATAGACGGCGAGGCCGCCCCAACCGGTGCCAATCTCCAGCAGATGATCATCAGGCCCCAGCTCCAGCCGCTCGCAGATGGTGCGCAACTTGGCCTGCTGCCCCTCTTCCAGAGTGGCGTCGGCGCTCGGATAGATGGCGCTCGAGTACTGCATATGGCTGTCGAGAAAACCCTGATAGAGGGTATTGCCGAGATCGTAGTGGGCGGCGATGTTAGAGCGCGAACCGGTCAAGGTATTGCGGTTGAGCCAGTGGCGCACCTTGTTGAACGGGAAACTGAGCCAGCCGAGGCGCCGTTCAAGGGCGTCGAGCAGCGTCAGATTGCGGGCAAGCAGCCGCACCAGTGCTACCGGATCCGGGCTGGTCCAGAGCCCCTCCACCCAGGTTTCTCCGGCGGCAATGCTGCCCCCCAGCAGCAGACGGCGATAGAAGGCCGGATCCTGCACTATCAGCTCGGCATGCAGATCGGTGCCCGCAACGCCAAAGCTGTGGCGCTCACCGCCATCCCGCAGCAGCAGCTGGCCATGTTCGAGGCGACCCAGCAGATTGAGCAGCAGTTGTCTTGCCCCCTTGTCGATGAAAGAGGCAGAGAGGGTTGATTGAGCAAGTTCCATTAGCGGCTCTCCGGATGGGTAAAAATCGGGGTTCGTTTGATAAAAAGACGCAGGGCCTGCCAGTAGATCCCGAGCAGCACCTTCATGGTCATCCATGGCCAGCGGGCCAGCAGGGCCACCAGCCCCTTGCGCGACAAGGGTTCACGAGTGAGCGCCAGGGTTGCGTCAAACAGCTTGGCTTCACCGGATACGGGATGACTCTCGATGTGGATCAGTGTCTCCTGCGCGGGCGGCCTGATCCGCCAGTGATAACGCATCGCCAGCCCCATAAAGGGGGAGACGTGGAAATCCTTGTCATGGGGGGCCAGCGCCGCCAAATCCAGCAGGTAGTAGTGGCGCTCGTTCCAGGGGGTGTTGGAGACCTCTGCCAGCAGATAGCGCGCCTCGCCCTGCCGGTAGCAGAAGTAGAAGTTGACCGGGCTGAAGTAGAACCCCAGACAGCGCACATTGCCGAGCAGTAGCACCCGCCCCTCGGGCTCGGCATCGCCACCCAGCTCGCTCACCTTCTGCCACACCGCCTGCTTGAGGCTCCCCTCGCTGCCTTTGAGATAGTCATGGCGGTGAAACGAGAGCAGTCCCGAGCGCTCCACCCCGAACCAGCGCCCCTGATCGAGCTGCGGCAATTCGTCGAGATCCAGTCCCAGCATAAAGAGGCTGTAGGAGAAGGCGTGGGGCCGAGGCGCAAAACGGCGGTGGCGCACCGAGCCCTGCCAGATGGCGCTGGTGACTCCGGCCAGTTCGTTGGCCCCCTCATGTTCGGTGGCCACAGTGGCGCCGTTCATAGCTCGGCTCCGAAGCGCCTGGCGACATCCAGCGCGCTGCGCACCCCATCCTCATGAAAGCCGTTGTACCAGTAGGCGCCGCAGAAGTGGGTGTGCTGCTGGCCGCAGATCTCCACGCGGCGCTGCTGGGCAGCGATGGAGGCCTGATTGAACACCGGATGGTGATAGACGAAGCGGCGCAGCACCTTGCTCTCATCGACCTTGCCCCTGGGGTTGAGACTGACGCAGAAGGGCTCCGGCGAGTTCACCCCCTGCAGGATGTTCATGTTGTAGCTCACCAGCGGCCGTGCCTCGTCGTCGCCATCGAGTTGATAGTTCCAGCTGGCCCATGCCTTGCGACGGGTAGGCAGGCAGCGCGCATCGGTATGGAGCCAGACATCGTTGGCCTGATAGGGCATGTCGCCGAGAATGGCCAGCTCCCGCTCGCCGGGATCCGCCAGCAGTGCCAGCGCCTGATCGCTATGGCAGGCGAAGATCACCTCGTCAAACTGCTCCTCGCCGTAACTGCTCAGGATCACTACGCCATCCGCTTCCCGCCGCACGCTCTGCACCGGACAGGCGAGCCGGATCTGCGACTGCCAGCCTGCCGTAAGGGGGCCGATATATTCCCGCGAGCCGCCCGGGATCACGTACCACTGGGGGCGATTGGCCACATCGAGCAGGCCGTGGTTGGCAAAAAAGCGCAGGAAGAAGCCAAGGGGGAAGGCGCGCATATCAGCCAGGGTCGATGACCAGATCGCCGCCCCCATCGGCAAGATGTAGTGGCGGGCGAAGTAGTCGCTAAACTCCCCCGCCAGCAGAAAGTCCCCCAGGGTCAGCTCGGGGACTGCTTCCTGATGTTGACCATCCGCCAGCCAGGCTCGTGCCTCCCGGTTGAACCGCAAAATCTCGGCGACGAAACCGTAGAAACGGGGGCTCAGCAGATTGCTGCGCTGGGCAAACAGGGTGTCGAGGTTATGGCCGTTATACTCCAGCCCCTCCGGGCTCTTCACCGAGAAGCTCATCTCGGCCGGTTGCCGCGCCATGCCGATCCGTGCCAGCAACTTCAAGAAGTTGGGGTAGGTGCGATCGTTGAAGACGATAAAGCCGGTGTCGATGGCATAGCTGCGGCCAGCCTGATTCACATCGACAGTGGCGGTGTGTCCCCCCAGAGTTGGCGCCGCCTCGAACAGGGTGATGTCATGGAGTTTGTGGAGCAGAAAACCGGCGGTGAGCCCCGAGATCCCTGAACCGACGATGGCGATCTTTTTCTTCATGAATGGCTTCCTTTCGATACGAGTGCGCGGCCGAGGCGCAGCCAGAGCCCCACCGGCAGCGCACCAAGCAGGCGCAGCAACCAGATGAAACGGCGGGGAAAGTGGATCTGGTGACGACCGGCGGTCAGCCCGTCCATGATGGCACGGGAGGCCTCTTCCACCGTCACCAGACAGGGCATGGGAAAATCATTTTTGGCGGTGAGCGGCGTCTGGACAAAGCCGGGGCGGATCAGGGTTACTCCGATCCCTTTGCTGGCCAAATCGAGGCGCAAGGTATCCGCCAGATAGTCGAGGGCTGCCTTGGAAGCGCCATAAGCCTCGGCCCGCGGCAGCGGCAGCCAGCTCACCGACGAGCTGACGATGGCCAGCCGTGATCCCGCCCCTAATAGCGGCAAGAAGGCGGCCAGCGCATGACCGGTGGCGGTCAGATTGGTGTCGATCACCCGGGCAAACAGCTCGCTGTCAAACCCCTCCGCCACATCCATGTACTCGCAGTTGCCTGCGTTGAGGATCAGTAGATCGAGGGATGGCAGCGTAGCAGCCACCCTGCTCATTGCGGCCAGATCACGGGCATCGAACTGCAGCGGCGTGATGCCGTGCAGCCCCAGCTCCTGCAGCCGTTCGCCATCGCGGCCACAGCCCCACACCTGCCAGCCTGCCCGCCGGTAATCCAGCGCCAACTGGCGACCGATGCCGGAGGTTGCCCCGGTAATGAGCACCCGGCCGCTCATGCGCCAAGCCTCCCCTTGATGGCGCGGACCACGGGCCCGAGCAGCGGCAACTGCTCGTAGAGCATGGCGCCCAGATCAAAATAGTCCCGGTGCTGACACACCTTGCCCGCCTCGTCGAACTCGAGGCGGGTGGCCCCCTCCACCGTCACCGGCTCACCACCACGCAATCTGGGGTGAGAGAAGGTCATGGTCCAGCCGAGCCAGGCCTGCAGCCCCTGTTGCTGCTGACTGGTAATGACAAAGCGACAGTAGGCGAGGCGCTGATAGAGGGCGGCAAAATAGTCGCCAAGGGCCGCCAGCCCCTCGATACGGTGGGCCGGATCGGTAAAGACCACCTGTTCGGCATAGACCTCGGGCAAGCGGTGCAACTGCTGTTTGTCCAGTTGCTGATAGAGGCCAATAAAGCGGGCCAGCGGCTCGTTCATCCTATTTCTCCAGAGAGCGAAACATCTCGATGGCTCTCACCCGGGCAACGGCGTGATCCACCATGGGTGCCGGATAATCCTGTCGCCCCTTGAGCCGCAGCCAGTCGTGGGGCTGATGCACATAAGCGGGGGGAATATCGGCAAGTTCAGTTACCCAGGTACGGATAAACTCCCCTTGTGGATCAAATCGTTGCCCCTGAGTGGTGGGGTTGAAGACCCGAAAATAGGGCGCTGCATCGGCGCCGGTACCCGCCGCCCACTGCCAACCGCCATTGTTGGCCGCCAGATCGCCGTCGATCAACCGACTCATGAAGTAATCCTCCCCGAGCCGCCAGTGGATATGGAGATCCTTGGTGAGAAAGCTCGCCACTATCATCCGCAGCCGGTTGTGCATCCAACCGGTAGCATTGAGACAGCGCATCGCAGCATCAACGATAGGGTAGCCGGTGCGCCCCTCGCACCAGGCGGAGAAGGCATCCGGGTCCCAGCTCCACGGCAAGGCCGCCGTCTCTGGTTTGAACGGGCGATTCATGGAGAGGGTCGGGATCAGTACCAGCAGGTGGCGATAGAACTCGCGCCAGATAAGCTCATTGAGCCAGACAAAGCCGGGCTGGGCCTTGGACTGGGGCCGGTAGCCAAGTCGCTGCTGGAGCGCCGCCACGCACTGACGGGGACTGATGATGCCCGCAGCCAGATAGGGGGAGAGCACGGACGTGCCCGCGATGGCTGGAAAATCCCGGGTCTCGCCATAGTCGAGCACCGCCTGCTCCAGAAAATCGTTCAAACGACGCCGGGCTTCCGCCTCCCCCACCGGCCAGCGTGGATCAGTCGTCAGCTCGCCGAGCGTCTCATCAACCCACGCCCGCTCGGCCAGCGGCGGCCACGGCAGCGGCTCGCCACGGGGCGCAGGAGCGCGATGAATGACAAACCCCTCCTCATCGAGTGCCTTGAGCCAGGCGCGGCTGAAAGGTGTGAAGACCTTGAACATCTCCCCCGACCCGGTCAGCACCCGCCCCGGCGGCAATACGCAACAGCCGTTGAGCCAGTGGCAACTCCCCCCCTGCTCTGCCAGCGCGGCGCTGACGACATGGTCGCGACGCTGCTCGTCGATCTCGATAGCCTGATTGGCGTAGAGCTGGGTTACGCCCTGCTCGCGGCAGAGGTCTGCCAACGCTGCGGGCACCTCGGCAAAAGTCTCCACTCGCAGCAGATGGAGCGGGATGCCGAGGGCCGCCAGCTCGCGGCCCAGCACATCGACCTGCGCCAACATAAAGCGCTGACGAATCGGGGCCATTTTGTGCTGCCGCCACTGGGTAGGAGAGATGATAAAGAGCGCGGCCACCGGCTCATCACCGGCGCAGGCATGCCGTAGCGCAGGGTTGTCGGCAAGGCGCAGATCATTGCGCAACCAGACCAGCTTCATGATTTTTTCCTCCCGCGTCCGCTGGCACCAGCCGCAGCAGGTGCGTCCACCATCAGCTCGGCAAGGCTCGCCTGCCAGCCGTGGGCTTTAAGCCACTCATCGTCGTAGAGGCGCCCCAACTCGCCAAACAGACGCGTACCGACGGGCCATCCGGCGGCCAGCTCCTGTTTGCCAAGACCGGCTCCCAGCAGCACCAGCCAGGGGGTAACGGCACGTCCTTCCAGCAGGCTGACATGGCGAGGTTCGACAGCCCCCAGCAGTTGCACCTCATAGCCCTGACCGATCAGCTCGTAGGCGGCCCAGACCAGATCGAGCGGGCCCACCTGTCCCCAGCTCGCCAGCGTGATCGGCACGCCCTTCTCCTGCTCGATCAGGTGGCGGGCGAAGCGGGTATGCAGCCAGCCCAGCCACACCTGTTGCAACAACTCGCCATCGGGCCGCTCGCGCCACAGCCCCAACAGCCGCTCCACCAGCGGTTGCAGTACTCGGCTGCGCACCAGCTCGAACGGGTAACTCGCCAGCAGGTCGTTGAGCTCGGCCTCCGCCTTGCGCTGATTGAAGGCGAGCAGCGCCTGACTGAACTGCTCCAGGGTCTGCTGCCAGTGATCGCTCACCGGCTGGGCGTGGGGTTCGCTCAAGAGCCCCTTCACCTGCCCGATACTCACCCCCCGCTCCAGCCAGCTCAGGATCTCGCCGATTTGGCGGATATCCTGCTCGCTGTAGAGGCGGTGGCCCTTTTCGGTGCGGGCCGGTTGCACCAGACCATAGCGGCGCTGCCAGGCACGCAGGGTCACGGCGTTGACGCCGGTGAGACGGGAGACCTCGCGAATGGGGTAGATCCCCTCATCAGCCAGAGGAGCAACTTCTTGCGACAAATCAGACATGACAACGTCCATCAAACAGAGGTGTAAAGCGCCCCGATGCAAACCATGCGCCGGGGCAACAGAACGGATTCAGAGCCCGTAACGCAATTTGAGCGTATCGGGGTGCGGATTGAGATAAACCTGCTCGGCGAGATAGGGATTGGGGTACTCGCGCAGGTAGTGGCGGATCAAGGTGAGCGGCACCAGCAAGGGGAAGATGCCGGTGCGGTACTTGTCGATGGTATCGGCCAGCTCCTGCTTCTGGGCCGGGGTCAGCACCCGCTTGAAGTAGCCCTGTAGGTGCATCAGCACATTGGTGTGGCTGCGACGGTTGGCCCGCAGGGTCAGCGCGGTCATCAATCCCTTGATGTAGTTGTCGGCCACCTCCTGCAAATTGGTGGACTTGCCCAGATTGCCGAGCAGCTTGCCGAGCTCCCTGTAGTGGGTGGTGGCGTGGGAGAGCACCAGATACTTGTAGCGGGAGTGGAAGCGGATCAGCGCAGAGGCGGTGATACCACGCGCACAGAGCTGCTGCCAGTCGTGGTAAGCGAAGACCCGCAGCACGAAATTCTCCCGCAGGATGGGATCACAGAGCCGGCCATCCTCTTCCACCGGCAACAGGGGGTTGGCCTCCATCAACGCCTTGGCAAAGAGGCCGATCCCCTCCTTGGCGCACCCCTCATTGTTGGCGCCATAGACCTTGACCCGCTCCATACCGCAGCTGGGTGATTTGGCACAGAGGATATAGCCGGAGATGAAGTCGAGCTGGCGTGCCTTCTGCTCGCTGAACGCAATCAGCTTTTCAGTGACATCGAAGCTACCATTGCTCGCCTCGGCACGGATCTCGCCGTTGCGCTTGACCAGCCGGATGGCGGCGCGAGGCGCCCCCAGACCGATAGCCATCTCGGGACAGACGGGGTGATAGTCAAAGTGAGCGCCAAGATCCCGTTCGCAGAAGCTGGAGCGCTTGTGGCCCCCGTCGAAACGCACCTCTTGTCCCAGCAGGCAAGCACTGATACCGACTTTAATCTTGTACATGATGGCACTCCTTGTATAAACCTTGATTCAGTTATAGCAGTTATACAAAAAAATGGAAGTTGTATAACTATCGCCGACTGATACGACACAAGGAGAAAAAAGAGATCACTGGAAAACGAAAAAACCCATGGCGAACGCCATGGGTAAAAATCAAGACACTACGGACTACTGGAAGGGGGATTAGAAACTGTATTTCACACCCAGGCTGGAGATGGAGCCTTTCTGCAGATCCCAGCTGCGATAGGTGTAGTCGGCAGTCAGCGCCCAGTTCTGGTTGAGCTTGTAAGCACCGCCTACCTTGAAGTCATGCATATCGTCGGTCATGTTGGCGTAACGGTAAGCGGTGGAAAGCTCGACATTGCCGATGTCGTAGCGCAGACCCACTTCACCATACATGCTGCCGCTGCTCTTGCGCGCCACTTCGTCCCACCCATTGTTATTCTTGAGCATTTCACGCTCGAGCTTGTAGCCCATCAAACCGGTCTCACCATAGAGATTGAGGCCAGTGCTGAGCGGGGTAAAGACACCGACACCCAGGCTGGAGATGGACATGCTGTCGTTGCCGTCGTTGCGGGAGGTGAATTCGGTTCCGGCACGACCGTAGAAGTTGGAACCAAAGCTCTTGGAGAGATCCAGGCTCAGACCGCCAAAATCACGGGTACCTTTGCTGGCAGCATCACGGGGAAATGCAGCGCTGTCTTGGCTCAGGTAATCAGACTTGGTGTGGGCCCAGGTCAAACTGCCCTTTGCGTAGCTGAAGGCATCCTGTGCCAGAGCGGAAGTAGAGGCGAAACCGGCCAGAACCAGAAGAGATACAGTTGCTTTTTTCATGATGATAACTCCATGTGATTGGGCCCGTTGCTAGCGAGCTGGTATGGAGTCATTGTGCGGTCAGCATCCCGGCTTGCCGAGTGGCAAGCTGTTGCAAAACCATGTCAGATGTAAGCAGATATTTCCCGAGATGTCAGGGGTAACAAATTGCCGGCCCAAGCGGTTTGCATGGGCCGGACAACACCAAATCAGCGGAAGACCACCTCATCAATTTCGACCCTGACCAAGGGCTGCCCGGTCAATCCGGCAGGACGGGGGATCTCGAGGGCCAGCGATGGACGGGCTTGCCCCTTGCGCAGGTAGGTCTCCGGCAAGCGATTCTCGGCGACCCAGAAACGGGCCTCCTGACGCACCAACTGCACACCGTCAGCACTGAACAGAGTCACCATGCCGCGCACCCCGACCACATTGCGGCTGCCGGCATTGCTCACCATAAAGGTCAGCGCCAACGGATCCGATCCCTCGAGCTTGTCCAGCTTGACCACCACACCGTCGCGTGCCGCTTGTGACAGCAATTCGGGGTTGGCCTTGGCCTGCTCGGTCAGTACCGAGGCGGCAACCGCCACCACGGCCCCCGCTTTCCCATCAGCAGCTATACCCTGCACGGGTTCGGCCGGTTTGACCACCAGATACTCCCAGGTAAAGTCATCGTTGAGCTGAACCTGCCGACCATCAGGCAGGGTCACCTGGGTAACAGGAGCTGCCTGCGCCAACACGGGCGAGAGACAGAGAGCAACCAGCAAACGGGAGAAAGCTTTCATGGCATGAACACTCGGTAACGGGTGAAAGGGCGACAGTATAAACAGTCGCCCCCCTCCTTGCCTATGACAGCACTCACGTTCTGGCTCCGGCGTCGCTTGCCCACGGGCTAGATGGCGAGATCGTGCCGCTCTTTGTGCGCCATATCCAGAGTCACCAGATCGAACTCGGTCCTCTTGAGGGCAGAGAGAATATCCGATTGCATATCAAAGGCCTGAGCACGCTGATGCTCGGGCAGACGCACCCGGGCCAGGGTGGTAGAGCAGTCGCACAGGGTATGGAAAAAGACCTGCGCCTCATCCAGCCCCATGTCGGCCAGCATCTGTTCGGCCTGATCCACCATTCGTAGATAACGTTGCTTCAACTGCCGTGGATTGGTGAAGCGATTGCTGAGACAACCGTTGCTCCCTTTGCCCCAACGACCGAGCTGACGCTTGTTGAAGCCATAGCGAAAATCACGGCTCATCACCCCGTTATCGGCAAAAAACCAGATGGTGTTGGCAGGCAGTGAGCCGAACTGGGCAAGATAGTCATCACGCTCCTCCACCGCGGCCGGGACCAGCAACGGCAGATGAGCCCATTCCGGACGAGCCTGCACATACTCACCAATGCGGCGAACCGGATCGATCAACCCCTCCATATTCGGCAGGCGATCGCAAAAGATGATCTCGTCACTCTTGATGATCCAGTGGTCGATACCGTAACGCTGGCAATAACGCCGGGCCCGAGCCACCTCACTGCGGCTGCGGGTCGGATTATCGAGGGTGATGGCGCGGATCTTGACGCCGCTGGCACGACACAGATCGATGCTGTAACAGGACTCCAACCGCCCCGAAAAAGAGACTATCAGCTCGTCAAAATTTGCCAGTTGCTCAATCAGCTGCAGCTCCCTGGCTTGAAAAGAGTGATCATATCCCTGATTCAAGACAACAACATTGGCATCCATTAAACAGCTCCGGATGATAAACAGGTGGCTTATTGTGCGGGAAACAAGCTGAATAGGCCCTTACAGAGTCAGGTTAAAATTAAAACTTGATGATTATTTCCCGTGATTTATCCGTAAAATCAACATCTTGAGCGTCATACACTCGCAATCTGGCCTGATGTACCCGATGGGCTCGCAAAAAACCCTGCGCCTGATCCAGTGAGGTGAAGGTCAGGTGCTCCCCCTCGCTGTCGGTCAGACAGAGATACTCCCCTTCAGCCTCGATACAGAGCTGATAACCGCTGCCATCCTTGCAGGCGATAATCAGGGTTGCCTCGGGATAGTGACTGAGCCAATTGCGAAACCGGCCATGCTCCATAGTGCTCCCACAGGGGCATCACCCCTTGTCAGTGACAGGCAAACAGCCCAACTCACCCAGTTGCTGACGGCAACTCGCCACGTCGGTAAAGACGATCCCCCTGATGCCGAGGGCCTCGGCGGCCGCAATATTGGCGGGACTGTCATCAATGAAGATGCACTCTGCCGGCTTGAGATCGAACGACACCAGCAGATAGCGATAGATATCCGGCTCCGGCTTCATCATCCGCACCCGCGCCGAGACCACCTTGCCACTGAAAAAGCGCCAGAAAGCCTGGTGCTGCTCCAGCCAGTCGATGCTGGCATGCCCCATGTTGGAGAGGGCATAGAGCGAATGGCCCGCTCCGTGCAGCTCGGCTATCAGGGTTAGCATAGCGGGATCTGGCTGCAGGGAGGCGGGAACTGCCTGTAAAATGGCCAGATTCTCCGCCACCGAGAGGCCGGTGCGCGCTTGTGCTTCCCGGGCCATGGTGTGGAGTGACATGGTGCATCTGTCTACCTCTAGCCAGTCCGGGTGGTTAAAGAGCTGCTCGGCCAACTGTTCGGCTCCTTGCGGGCCACGCACCGAACGCACTATGCCTACCGGATCCCAGCTCACCACCACCCGTCCCAGATCGAAAATAATCGCCATCGTCTTTACCTCCCCCACTGGGTTGCAATCATCAAAACAGAGTCAATAGAACATCGCTTATACGCCATTTTCTTAACCGGATACCCTGCCCCCATCCCAGCCTGCGGGCAAGTTTTACTTGCATCGCAGCGGCAAATCCCTTAATGGTTATGACGTTACTTCAAGGACACACCTATGCACGCACCATTCTTCTTTGCTTTCTCGTTTATCAGGCCCGCTTAAGGGAAGGCCTGTCGTCGTGTGAACAGAAAGCAAAGACGAATCGAGCCTCCCCTAGCGGAGGCTTTTTTTTGCATTAATATCAATCGATTACTTGGATAGGGAACAATCATGGCAACGCTCGACGAGATCAGACAAGACATCACCCGGTTGGATCAGGAGCTGCTTGCCCTGCTGGCAAAACGCAAGACCCTCAGCATCGAGGTCGCCCGTGCCAAGCAAGCCAACCCGCGCCCCATCCGTGATCACCAGCGGGAGCAGGAGCTGCTGGTCGCCCTGATCCAGAAAGGGCGCGTGCTGGGGCTGGATGCCCAGTACATCACCCGTATCTATCACACCATCATCGAAGACTCTGTGCTCTCCCAGCAGGCCTATCTGCAGAGCCTGCTCAACCCGGAGCAGCAAGAGCCGATGACCAGCGTCGCCTATCTGGGGCCACGCGGTTCCTACTCCAGCCTCGCCGCCCGCAAATATCTGGCGCGCTACAAGGATCAGGTGATCGAGGTGAACTGCCAGAACTTCCGCGAAGTGCTGGATGCGGTGGAGTCAGGCCGCGCCGCCTTCGGTGTGCTACCCATCGAGAACACCAGCTCGGGCTCCATCAACGAAGTCTATGACGTGATGCAGCATACCAGCCTCTCCATCGTTGGTGAGCTCACCTACCCCATCGAGCACTGCATTCTCACCGCCGTGCCGACCGAGTTAAGCCGCATCAAGACCTTCTATGCCCACCCGCAGGTGTTTCAGCAGTGCTCCCACTATCTGAGCAAGCTGGAAGGAGCCCGTCACGAGATCTGCGACTCCTCCTCCAGCGCCATGATGAAGGTCAAAGAGCTGGCGAGCCCAGAGGCGGCAGCCATCGGCAGCGCCGCTGGTGGCGAGCTCTATGGCCTGGACGTGCTGGCCGAGCAGCTGGCCAACCAGAAAGAGAACTACAGTCGATTTATCGTGGTGGCGCGCAAGCCCATCGACGTGGCACCGCAGATCCCGGCCAAGACCACCCTCATCATGTCCACCTCCCAGAAACCGGGCTCGCTGGTGGAAGCGCTGCTGGTACTGCGCAACCACGAGATAAACATGACCAAATTGGAGTCCCGTCCGGTGCAGGGCAACCCGTGGGAAGAGATGTTCTACCTGGATGTCTCCGCCAACCTGCAGACCCCGGCGATGCAGGCAGCACTGGTGGAGCTGACCAAAATCACTCGCTATATCAAGGTGCTTGGCTGCTACCCGAGCGAGGATGTGAAACCCACCGCAGTGCCGCCGGTGCTGATGGGGAGCTAACCAGTCCACAACAACAAAAGGCGAGCACCCTGCTCGCCTTTTTTTGATGTCTGTTTTCAGGTCAGGCAATAACTCAGAACTGACCAGCCATCAGCTGATTGATGTTGTAGAGGGCGCGGGTATCGAGCTCCATCTCGGTGGCATAGGTGTTGCCGCGTGGATAAGAGGCCACCACCCGGGCACCGCGCACCACGCCTGCTACCGACACATCGAGCGAGTTGGAGGTCTGGGTCAAGTCACGATAGCTGCTCTGGCCGCGGACCTGCTGACCATTGAGCTGCTCGGCCAGCTCGCGATAAGCATCCATCTTTGAAGCGCGAATGGCTTGCAACATTTTCTCAGACTGGGAAGGGCCGGGCTGGATGTCGATCACCGCATACCCCACCGCCTTGAGCACCGGAAAATCATCGGGCTTGCCACCCTGGGTGTAATCCACGACCCGGTTACCACTGCAACCGGTGAGCAAGAGTGCCAACAGGCAACCAAACAGGATCTTCATGACTCGCTCCTCACGGGGTCAGATTGACCAGATGACCGCCCGGCCGCGCCTGGCTGTCACGCATCAGATAACCGCGATTGATCGATGCCCGACCAAACGAATTGTTGGCACCGAACAGATATTTTTGCGGGATCAAGCTCTGAGCCGTGGTCTCCACCATTTTGGTACGCATGTCGATGATGCGTGCGTTGACCAGGATCCCCTTGCTGTTGCGGCTGAAGGTGCCGACCAGAATGCGGGAGATGGGCAGGCGGGAAGAGAGCTCCTTGTAGTTGCGGCTCAAAACAAAGTCACCCTGTGGCGTCACCTTGATGCTACCGGTCAGCTTGAAGTCCACCACCACCTCGCCGCGGCGGTTGAGCTCGTAGATAAAGCTCTCCTCAATCTGCTGCCCCATCCAGTTGGTATCCTGCAGGGTATCGAGATCGACGAATGAGGCTACCGCGATGGGCTCGGTCAGGGTGGTCAGCGATTTGCGCTCCATCAGCTGATCGGTCATACGCGCCACCAGCCAGTTGAGCTCCATCCCCTGCGCCGCCTGGCGGGGGTCACCCAGATCCCGATTGATAGGGTCGGAGCCGCACCCGGTCAATGCCAGGGCGAGCGCCAACGCCGTGATGAGTTTGTTCATGGATACCTTTCCTGTATCTGCACCTGACTTATTATCGGACGCGCCGGACAAACCTTGAGCCGGGAATGAGGCATGATTCTTGCTGAAAGCTTCGCTGTTGAGCCAATCTCTGGCGGATGGTCAGAAAAACGTCATCGAACAACTGGTGTGATCCATGTCGGCCCGCCATGTCCTCTTCAAGAGAAGGGGCTACGAGTCGCCTAATCAAGGTATCTGTTATGAAATTACCGCTGCTGTTGACCCTGCTGCTGGCCAGCCTGAGCGCCCGCGCCGAGCTTATCGAAGCGCAGGGCAGCGCCGCCATTCTGGGGGGCGATGAGGTCTATGCCCGCGAGCAGGCGACCCGCGACGCCCTGCGTCAGGCGCTGCTGGCTAGCGGCGCGGCCGTTTCCAGCGTCCAGCGTCTGGAAAATGGCAGCCTGCGATCCGAGCAGATCCAGATCCGCTCCGGCGGCGACATTCGCCAGTACCGGCTCAAGCGGGAAGAGGTGCGCAACGGTCGCATGTATATCACGCTAGTGGCCGACATTCAGGCCGAGCGCCAGATCTGCCAGACCCAGCACTTCGCCAAGGATTTGACATTGGTCAGGCTACGCCTGCGCTACCCCGATCAGGCCAGCTATGGCGCCATGGACGACATGCCGGAAAATCTCTCGCGCCGGCTGTTCGAAACCCTCGCCAACGCACCGCAAGGGGTCGCGGTGCGCCAGTGGCTGGATGAAAACCTGCGCATTGATCCGCTCCACCTGCAACAGGGAGATCGCAGCGCCCTCGAAGAGATCAAGGCGCTTAGCCTGCGCACCGACAGCCAGTATCTGGTACTCGGCAGCATCGATGATCTCTCCATCGAGCCACAGGGCAACCAGCTGACCAGCTGGTATGAGGATCCCGTGCGCAACTTTCGCATGCAGCTCTACCTGTTCGACGGCATCAACGGCAGCCTGATCAACCGCAAGGTCTACGAAGGGCGCGCCACCTGGACCTTTGGCAAGCGGGATCAGGTGGGCAGCAGCAGCGGCCAGTTCTGGCAATCGAGCTACGGCCAAGAGGTCAACTACCAGTTGCAGCAAGCCGCTCAGGATCTGGTGGCCCAGCTTACCTGCGCCCCGGTCACCGCCCGGGTGGTCGGCCAGAACGAACGCGGCCCCTACATCAATCTGGGACGGCGCAACGGCGTCAAGCTCGGCGACCAGTTTCGCATCCAGCACAATGCCGACTTCATCGACCCTTACGGCAAGTCGCGCATGATGCGCAACCCGGCCGACGGTCTGTTCGAGGTGGTGCAGGTATTCGACGATGGCGCCATCATCAGCAGCCAGAACAAATATTCACCGTTCAACATCCAGAATGGGGATTTGGCAGTATTGGAATAACGGAGCAAGGGAGTTACCAGCGAATGGCATCTCCCGAGCTTCTCATTGGTATGGCTGACTAGCGGGTTGGTATCGGTCAGGTTCCCAGCACCTGACGCAGCCGCTCCTGCGCAACGCCTACCAGCAGGTCAGGCTGGAACTTGGAGATAAAGCGGTCACAGCCCACCTTCTTGACCATGGCTTCGTTGAAGTTGCCGCTCAGGGAGGTATTGAGGGTGATAAAGAGATCGGACATGCGCGGATCACTGCGCACCTCGTGGGTCAGCCGGTAGCCGTCCATCTCGGGCATCTCGGCATCGGTGATCATCAACAGGATCTCGTTGGTCACCTTCTTGCCTGCATCGCACCATCCCTTGAGCAGGGTCAGCGCCTGCAAGCCATCCTGGCACTCGATCACTTCCAGCCCCAGCTGACCAAGGGTCTCACGCACCTGGGTACGGGCTGTACTGGAGTCATCGACAATCAGCACCTTGCGACCATGCATTTCCGGCAGGATCTCCCGATCCAGCACCTCTTCGGAGATGCGGATGTCATAGGTGATGATCTCCGCCAGCACCTTCTCCACGTCGATGATCTCGACGATCTGATCGACCCCGTCTTCCGGGATGCGGGTGATGGCGGTGAGGTAGTTGGCACGCCCCGCAGAGCGCGGCGGTGGCAGGATATCCTTCCAGGTCATGTTGACGATATTGGCCACCTGCCCCACCAGAAAGCCCTGAATGGTACGGTTGTATTCGGTGATGATGAGGTTGGACTCGCTGTCGATGGGCATGGGGCGCATGCCGATAGCGCTGCGCAAGTTGATCACCGGAATAGAAGTACCACGGATATTGGCCACCCCGCTGATGTTGTGATGGGAGCCGGGCATCTTGCTGAGATGAGGTAATTTGACCACTTCCCGCACCTTGAAGACGTTGATGGCGAACATCTGGCGGGTGCCGAGACGAAACATCAACAACTCAAGGCGGTTTTCCCCTACCAGTTGAGTTCGTTGATCAACGGAATCCAATATACTCGCCATACGCTGATATCCATCTGATTATTAATCGACTCTAGTATAGAGGCAGCCAGCCAGGAAAGGCAGGCGCATTTTCAACCAGAGCAACCACCCAGATAAAAAAAGTGAGGCCGAAGCCTCACTTATCTCATTGATTTCAAAATCAATAACTACATACAGACTTCCAGCTGCCATCGGTGGCCTTGGGTTCACTGCTGGTCCACCAGTTGGCCTGCCACACCACCTTGTTGTGAGTGATGCGATCGCCAGCGTTGGCATGATCCCCTTGCGGCCAGGTCGGGTAAGCCTTGTAGGCCGCCGGATTGATGTTCTGGCTGCTGCAGGTCGCACCGCCCTCACCACCGCCCGAACCCAGTACGGCCTCCGGCAGGGTCGGGAACTCGGCCTTGAGACCCGCAGTCTGGCTGCCGCTGATGATGCGGATGCCACTCGGCACACCGGCTGCCGGCAGATAGTAGGTCATCGCCACTTCCACATCGCTGCCCGGCGTCCAGGCTTTCCAGGTCGGCAGCGTCAGAGCCACCTTGTGGAAATCCTTCTCGTTGGCAATCCCGTCAGAGTTCTGGTTGCCACCGCTCTCCACCACTTTCAGCCCCACCCCGCTCTGGTCAGTGATGGTGTCGGAGGTAGAGGTGGGTACCAGAAACTCGATGCGAGTGCCGCCCGGAATGGTCTGGGTCGAGTTGTTGGTGAGCTTCAGGGTCGGGTTGATCGGATAGTTGGAATCACCCTCCTTGAAGCCGGAGAGGCTCACAGCGATGTCGAGCTGGGCAGTTGGCGCAGCCAGATCGTTCTGCTTGGTGTTGTACTTGGTCGCCTTGGCGAACTTGTCGTAGGCGAGCGTGGTCAGGGTATCCCCCATACCGTACTCTTTTTTCACCGGATCGTAGGCATAGTCACCCGCCATCTCCCAGAACATCACACCACCCAGACCACGATTGACGATGTAGTCCAGCTTGTGACCCATGGACTCCTCATCCTCGGTGGAGAGGAACACCTTCTTCTCCTCGTTCCACAACCAGGGGGCATGGGCCTTGTCGTCGTAGTAGCGGACATACTTGCCCTGCATCACGTGCGCCGGGTTGTTGGGATCCAGACCCCAGGCCTGACCGTAGCTCGGCATGGTGGTGATCCCCAAGTCGGCTGCGTGTTCCAGGTTCTTGGCATGCCACATGGGGATGGCGCCACCGCCGATCTCCTTGCCGTTCTTGTCCAGATCGTGCCAGATGTTGTCGATGCCGACCGCCCCGTTGCCGCACGGAATGGTGCTGCCACCGGTACCCGGCTGACAATCACTCTGACTCGGCAGGGCTGCCTTGCCGGCCAGGCCGTGAGTGCCACCGCTGACCCCTTGCCAGCCACGGGTGTAATAAGGCACACCCACGTTGATCTTGCCGGCCGCCAGTGCACCACGGAAGTAGTGAGCAGACCAGGCTGCGTTGAGGTAACCGATGCCACCAAACTCTTTCTGGGTGTAAACGCCCCACTGCGCCAGCTCGGCGTCAGCCTTGTTGTCAAACAGGGCGGCGTTGTGGCCGACAAAGTGGTTCCAGGCACCGTGGAAGTCGTAGGTCATCAGGTTGACATAGTCGAGATACTGGGTGACCTGGAAGTTCTCCATGCCGCGCAGCAGATAGGCGGAAGCTGGCGAGGCGATGGTCAGCATGTACTTGCGGCCATCCTCGCTGCCCGCCCTATCCAGCTTGCTGCGCAGGGTCTGCATCATCACCTTGTAGTTGGCAAACAGCTTGCTGCGGCACTGGTTGGAGAGCGGGAAGTCGTTGGGGTTGCCCGCATCCTTCATGGAGGTGGGGTATTCGTAGTCGATATCGACCCCGTCAAAACCGTACTGACGGATAAAACTCACCGCAGACGTGGCAAGCGCATTGATGCCATCTGTGTTGACCGAGCAGTCGCCCTTGGTGGTGGCGGTGTAGAAGCCGCGCGTATCGGCCCAGCCCCCGACCGAGATCAGGGTTTTCACGTCCGGATACTGCTTCTTGAACTTCGACAGCAGGTTGAAGTGCCCCTTGTAGGCGAACTCCGGATCCATCTCGGCTCCCGGCACGCCATCCCAGGTCATCTTGGTCGCCGAGTCATCCACCTTGATGGTGTGGCTCTGCTCGTCCACCGCCGCGAAGGCGTAGTTGATGTGGGTGATCTTGCTCCACGGAATGTCGCTCACCAGATAGGCGGGCAGGCCATTCTTGCCGGTGCGCCAGGAGGTGAAGTAGCCGATGACCCGGCGGGCATGGTCATCCCCCATGCACTCGTAGCCATCAGGACGATAGATCTGGCGGATATCGCAGGAGAGGTTGCCGCCGGAAGGTGGCAGCGCAGCCTCCTCGACAGTGACGTTCACTGCCGCCGACTCGCCAACCAGATTGGTCTTGTCGGTGGCGACCAGCTTGAGGGCGGCACTGCCTTTGGCATCGGGCGTCCAGTTCACCTGCCAGGGGGCGGCATTGTCTTCTCCTACCCTCTTGCCATCGACAAACAGCTCGACTTTGGCCACATCGTTGTTGGCATCGGTGACGTTGCCGCTCACCGCCACGCTGCGACCCAGGGTCACCTTGGCACCGCTGGCCGGGCTGCTGATGCTCACCTTGGGCGCCTCTGGCGCTACCACGGCTGCAACGTTGAAGCTCGAATCAGCTTCGCTCAGAACCTTGCCATCCTTATCCAGCGCCCGCGCTTTCAGGGCGTGCGCCCCAACGCCCGCAGCACTCCAGCTGGCCCCCCAGGGCGAGGCGCTGGCCGTGGCGACCAGCTTGCCGTCGACAAGGTATTCGACCTTGACCAGCGCAGTGACCGGGCCACTCAGGGTCACCGCTAGCACCACGCTGGCCCCTTCGTTGAAACTGGCACCGGTAGCCGGTGAGCTGACGGCCACACCGAGCGCAGGTGGCGGCACTTCGCCGCCGTAGAGCTTCCAGGCATCCGCCCAGACCACCCCGACACCGGGTTCATAGTGATAGGGTGATGCCCCGCACCAGCCCGAGTAGGGGAACTCTTTGCATTCATAGAGGGCGCCGGCATTGCTGACGATATCACCGGCTTTGTAGGCAGTACCGGCCTTGTAGGCGGGATAAGCTGCCTGCGCCCAGGCGGGCATGGCAGCGATGGCCACCAGCACGGCAAGCCGGCTGGGCCTCAGGAACTGTTGCATATTGTTATCTTCCTTGTTTTGTCTTGGCATTGGTGACCAAGGCAAAGCACAAACGCAACCTGCGTGAAAGACGGGAGACTACCGGCCATGGACTCGCCGCACACAGCCTCTTCACCCGGGGAAACCCCGCTATCTGGATCATCGTCTGATCGGCAGACCGGAGGTTTTGCGTCCCGGCATTTCGACCGGTTTGCCCTTTACCTGGGTTCCGTGAGGAACAAGTCGAGTATAGGAATCAACCCGCAGTGCCTCAATCTTCATTCTCGAAGAAAAATATGTGGTTGCCAGCGGGATCACATTTCCCACCACGCCCATTGGTAAGTTTTTCATCAGTAATTTCAGAGTGTTAGCCAAGTCAAAAAACGCCGAATTGCGCTCATTTGTATCCCGGTAATGTGCGTTGGCTCACTGGTACGATATGCCGAAAATGTGACAATGCGCGCCCTTGGTCAGCGACCAAGGCTATGGAAACACTGGCAAAAATAAAAAAGGAACACCTATGAAAGGTACTCGCACCCTACTGTCTCTGGCTGTGGGGCTGGCCCTCGCTGCACCCGGCGCCCATGCCGCCTTCGTCTGTCCCACCGATCCGGCGCAACTCACCCCGATCCCGACCATTCAGGGAACTGGCTCAGGTAGCCAGTTCGCGACCGACACGGTGACCGACAAAAACGGTAATGTAACCGGCAAAATAAGCCCCGGGACCTTCAATGTTCGCGGTATCGTGACGGCGCTGGGCCAAAGTCTGACCAAGGGTTTCTATCTGACAGACCCGGTGGGTGATGGTAATCCGGAGACCTCCGATGGCATCTTTGTCTATCTGAACGACAAGGAGTTTGCGACTAACTATGCCGACATCAAACCGGGGGCAGAACTCTGCCTCGAAGCCAAAGTCGAGGAGTATTACGGCGGCACCCAGCTCAAGCCTACCTTCGAATCCAGCAAAGCCCGCCTGCAGGTCACAGCACAAGGGCTGAATGTGCCGACCAGCATATTGCAGGTCAATGAAGGAGAGACGCTGGCACAGGCGCTCAATCGCCACGAAGGGATGCGGGTACGGCTCAACAGCAGCAGCGATCTCCATCTGACCCGCAACTACGGTTTCGACTACAAGGTTTATCGCAACAACGTCGAACTCTCACACAAGGCGCCGCTGCTCAAGCCGACCCAGATCCATGTTGCCAGCAGTCCGGAAGCGGTCGCTCTGGCTGCCAAAAATGGCAGCAACCGTCTGGTGGTCGAGTCTGATTACAAAGCGCCGGATGGCGTACTGCCCTGGTTCTCGGGCTGGGATGCCGATCAGGGCTATCTGCGTATCGGTGATCAACTGACCGGGCTGGAAGGGGTGATCGTCTACAACAAGGATGCCTTCCGTCTGGTGGTACCGAGCGATGTCACCCTGACTGCCGGTGCCCTGCTGCGCAGCCCTGAAGAGGATCGTCAAGACGCACCGGCTCGCCTCTCTGGCAGCGATCTGCGGATCGGCAGCTTCAACGTGCTCAACTACTTCACTAGTCACTCCAGCATCGGCGGTGCACTTAATATCCTGTGCAAGGATCAGGCGGATGCCGACAGCACCAAAGGTTGCAACCGGGGTGCCAAGAGCCAGCCCGAGTTCGAGAAACAGCGCACCAAGATCGTCAATGCCATTACAGCAATGGATGCCGATCTGCTCGGCCTGATGGAGATGGAGAACAACGGCTTCGAGGATAACTCGGCCCTCCACAATCTGGTGACCCGCCTCAACGAACAGCAGAAGGATGCGAGCAAACACTACGCCTATGTACGTCTGCCGGTCAGTGCCCTTACCGATGGCAAGTTCTTCGGCGGTGACGCCATCATGGTGGCGATGATCTACCGTCCTGCCCTGCTCACCCCCAGCGGAGATGCCAGCGTCATCAAGCTGCCGGAGCAGCGCTACACCACTGGTGGTGTGGCCAAGACAGCCGGTCAGCGCGACTCGCTGGTTCAGACCTTCACCCTCGCCAAGAGCAAGGAGCCGCTGACGCTGGTGGTCAACCACCTCAAATCCAAGGGGTCAGGCTGCTACGAAAATGGCGATGGCAAGACAGAACCGGCCGATCTGCAGGGCAAGTGCACCGAGTTCCGAGTCTCTGCCGCCAAGGTGCTGGGTAAAGCGGTCAGCAAACTGCCGGGCCAGGTGCTGCTGGTGGGCGACTTCAACTCCTACGCCAAGGAAGATCCGATCCGGGTACTGACCGACTACAACCCGGCCACCAGCGAGCGGAAGATCGTATCGGCCTCCCACACCTTTATCGGTGAGCAGTCCTATGAACAGCTCGGTCGCGAAGTGACTCGCAGCTACGGCCTGATCGATCTCAACGTCAAATTCAACAAGGAGAAAGCCATCTCCTACAGCTACGACGGGGAGCTGGGCACCCTGGACTACGCCCTCGCCAACCCGGCGCTGGCCAGCAAGGTGGCAGGTGTCGCCGACTGGCACATCAACTCCTTCGAGAGCTCCCTGTTCGAATACGGCAGCCAGTACACCGGCTCCCTGCTCAAGTCTGACAACCCCTTCAGTGCCTCCGACCATGATCCCATCATCGTCGACCTGAGACTGGAGAGCGATGCCACCAAACCGGACACCTCCTCAGGCGGTGGTGCACTGGGACTCGGCCTGCTGGCCCTGTTGCCACTGGCCTGGCGACGTCGCCGTTAACCACTGGCGTATCTGAATAGTGCAAGCAAAGCTCGCGAGTCTCGCGGGCTTTTTCATTCAGGTCATTGGATTTACAAATGAAAGACGCGGACGTATGGAGAAAATAAATGATAGAGAAAACAAAAAGGCCACCGCGATGCGGTGGCCTTTTTGCTTCTTGTAACAAGAATTTGGTGGAGCTACGCGGGATCGAACCGCGGACCTCTTGCATGCCATGCAAGCGCTCTCCCAGCTGAGCTATA
>NZ_JAAKVA010000015.1:0-108911 GCF_049175415.1 Aeromonas sp. 600527
TCGAACCCTCGATACGTTGCCGTATACACACTTTCCAGGCGTGCTCCTTCAGCCACTCGGACACCTCACCAAATTTTTGCTCACTGCTTTGTGTGCTTGAGCTGCACATTCGCTGGCGGACCATGCCGCGGCGACGGGGCGTAATGTAAGGGATACGATGGCTTTTGGTCAATGCAATTTTTTACTTTTTGCGTTCATTTGCTCAATATCCGAACCAAATGACCAAAAATATGCCGTTTCGTATCCCTTTCAATCAATTTACTGCCGCTTCGTGCAAATGTTCACCTTTGAGCGCCTCTTCCAGCGAACCGTAGAATTCCAGCTTGCCGGGCTGCGGTCGCACCTTGGCGCGAGCCAGGGTCTTGAGCGGTTGGAACTGCAACTCGGCCACCCTCAACTCGACACCGGCTTTGGCCATCTGCTTGCCAAAGTGGAGGAAGGCAGACAGGCCGCCCGCATCGAGGATGGAAACCGCCTCCATCTGCAACACCAGCACCTTGTGCCCCTTCACTTGCGCTTCCAGCTCGGCAAAGACCCGTTCGGCCGCAGCGAAGAAGAGCGGGCCGTTGATCTTGTAGAGCAAGCCATTGTCCGGCACCTCATGGGCATAGCGCTTGTGCTCGGCCAAATCGTGCAGTTTGGTCATCTTGGCGATTTCGCGCATAAAGAGCAGGGAGGCCAGAATCACCCCGAAGGTGATGGCGATAACCATGTCGAAAATGACGGTGAGTGACAGGCAGACCAGCAGCACCAGCACATCGGATTTGGGGGCACGACGGATCAACTCCACCACCTTGTGCGCTTCACTCATATTCCAGGCCACGATGAGCAGCAAGGCAGCCATGGCCGAGAGCGGCAACCAGGAGAGCCAGGGGGCCAGCACCAGAATGGCGGCCAGCACCACCAGCGCATGCACGATCCCCGAGATGGGGGACGTAGCGCCGGCACGCACGTTGGCGGCAGAGCGGGCGATGGCGGCGGTAGCGGTAATGCCGCCAAAGAAGGGGGCGAAGATATTGCCAAGCCCCTGCCCCACCAGCTCGGCGTTGGAGCTGTGTTTGCGACCGGTCATCCCATCGAGCACCACGGCGCAGAGCAGCGACTCGATCGCCCCCAGCATCGCCATGGAGAAGGCGGCAGGCAGCAGCCGCTCAATAGCCGCCAGGTTCCATTCGACCGGCAAGCCATCCGGCCCGGGCAAGGCCCAAGGCATCACCAGAGTTGGTGCGATGGGCGGGATCCCCATCCCTTGAGTGCCATCGGCCAGGGTATAGCTGAACTTGCTGCCGATGGTGGCCACATCCACCCCGAAGTAATGGAGGCCAAAACCCAGACCTACCCCGACCAGCACCGCGGGCAAGTGGCCGGGCACAGGAAGACGCAAGCGCGGCCAGAGCAGCAGCACGGCCAGCGTTGCGCCCCCCACCAGGGTATCGCCCCACTGCCAGCTTGGCAGGGCGGCGGCCAGCGCCTCGACCTTGCCCAGATAGGTTTCCGGCATCTCGGGCACGCTCAGGCCGAAGAAGTCCTTGATCTGCAAGGTGGCGATCACGATGGCGATACCACCGGTAAAGCCCAGCGTCACTGACGGGGGAATGTACTCGATAAGGCGGCCAAGACGGGCCATCCCCATCGCCACCAGAAAGAGGCCGGAGATGAGCGTCGCCATCAACAGACCACCGACCCCGAACTGCTGGGCGACCGGATAGAGGATCACCACAAAGGCAGCGGTCGGGCCGGAGATGGAGTAACGGGAGCCACCGGTCACGGCGATCACGATACCGGCGATGATGGCGGTATAGAGACCGTGTTGCGGCGGTACACCGCTGGCGATGGCCAGCGCCATGGCGAGCGGGATGGCGATGATGCCCACCGTCACACCGGCGATAAGATCACGGCCGAAGCGGGCCATGCTATAGGGTTCATCAATACAGGACTGGCGTAAGGCTATGGCGAGCTTCACGCTATTTAAAGAGGCTTGCTTGTGCATGTATATCGTAATACCAGAAGAGGGAGATAAAGGCCGGAGAGATCCGGCGCCCGATCATCATCAAGGGCCGGCAGAGCTGTCGACGCGGCGATGGTATCCTGCGTAACCTTACTCCAGACGGGCCATTTTTTCGATGGGCAGGATCAATGAAAAGCACTCTGCCCCATGATTTGGCCCATTTACCGCCAAATCGCCGATCTTGACTCCAGCTCTCCCCCTTTTAGCCACAAAGATTACCATTTGAGCCTCGCCTGGTTACCAGCACGTTCGCGACATCATGCTGGCATCATCAGGTTGATGCGAACCGAGCCAATAACCCCTGGGCCGGTTGGGGGCGGTGATGGCAAGGGACTGATTGTGCTGAAAATAAACCGCAAAGCGCAACTTTTGGGCAAACAGTCCGAAAATCCGGTTTTCGGTAAATTCGCGGGTTGACACCCGTCGCCCTGGTCATTAATATTCGCCCCGTCTTGACGAGACAGGCAATTCCTCCTTAGTTCAGTCGGTAGAACGGCGGACTGTTAATCCGTATGTCACTGGTTCAAGTCCAGTAGGAGGAGCCACTTTTCCCTCGTAGTTCAGTCGGTAGAACGGCGGACTGTTAATCCGTATGTCACAGGTTCAAGTCCTGTCGAGGGAGCCAAATTCTAAAGCCCAGCCTTTTGGCTGGGCTTTTTCGTATCTGCTGTTGTTTGCCTCAAACGTATCTCGCTTTCCCATCATCCTTGGCTGCTCGCAATCCAGATTCCCTGTTTTCGCTCAGTCTCAACCCGACTCGATGATGACTCTGATTCCTACCCGGCCAGCTCAGTTGACTACATGCTTACGAGCAGGCTGTTTCCCAGAAAGTCGGGCATGACAAAACAGGGTGAATTACTTATTGGCGGGTGACCCGGATCTGCAGGGTCTGGCGCTCGCTCTGGCTGCCTCGCGCTCCCTGTAGCTGGGTACCGAGGCGGCTCCCTTGATCTGCCGAGCTGGTCGAGAGCTCCCCCACCGTCAGCCACTGGCCAGGGGCTCCACTGACCTCGGTGGCACTCTGCCCACGATTGATGGTGCCCTGATCCAGCCTCGCCTGTTCGCTGCTGAGCGCAATCTGCACCCGATCGCCAATCAAGGTGGCCGTAGCATAGAGGCCATTCACCAGCGGCATCATCCCCACCACGGCGCCCCCGTTCCACTGATAGAAGGTCACCGGCTGATAGGAGCCCATCTGCAGCAGCACGGGACGACCCGACAGCCCGCGCACCTGCCAACTGTCGTTCTGGCTGCGCTGATACTGCTGGGCATTGCCATCGAGCAGCCACTGCCGCTTGGCCTCGTCGCGACTGATTGAGCCCCCCAGTTGCTGACCGCTGGCAGCCCCATCCACCCGCCACTCGATAAGCAGGCTTTGCGGCGGCTGGTTGATCTGCGCCAACGTGGCTTCGGCCTCCTGCAGCTGGGCTGGCGTTCCGCTCAGCACCAGCTGGTTACCCATGGCGCTTACCCCAAGCTGGGGATAGATCTCCTTGAGGGTCTGCACCGCCGCCTGCGCCTCGAAGACCGGGATCACTTTCACCTCGGCCCACAGCGATGGGCTCCAGAGCCCCATCATGCAGCCAAGCCACAGCAGCGCCCTGCGGCCAACCTTGCCCATCCGAACCATTACGCTCTCCTCGTTCTCTGTTCTCTTCTCTCTGCTTAAGGCGTAGACCCATGCCCGCAGCAAACAGCTCAGCCCTATTCCACTCACTCGTCGATGATGAACCCGGCGGTTGCCAAAAAACAATCGGGAATGCAGCAACTCCGTGATTTCCCACGGTATGAGGCTCTCATTCCACGCCCGTTATCGCGTAAGATAGCGCCATCATAGTTGCCCAAGCGGAATCCATCATGTTGAAACAGTTGTTGTTACTCCCCCTCGCCCTGCTGCTGGGAGCCTGCTCCTTGACCCAGTACAACGTCAGCGAGGCCGAAATCAACCAGTACCTCAAAGATCAGGTCTCTTTTGAAAAACAGCTGGGGATCCCCGGTATCATGTCGAGCAAGATCCGTCTGGATGAGATGCAGAGCCGTATCGGCCGCAAACAAGCAGATCGCATCGAGCTGGACGCCGCTGGCGACCTGCAGGTGAGCAGCCCCCTTGGCAGCCAGCAGATGAAGATCCGCTTTGCCCTGAGCGCCCGCCCGGACTATGTGGCCGATCAAGGCGCCATCTATCTGCGCGACCTTGAGCTGGTCTCGGTCAAGACCGAGCCGGCCGATATCGGGGCTGCCCTCACCCCGCTGCTGCCCACCTTCAATCAGTCCCTTTCCCTGTTCCTGTCGCAGACCCCGGTCTATCGCCTCGACAGCAGCCGCAAGAACGAAGCGAGGATCAAGGAGAAGGTCGAAGCCCTCAAGGTGGAGCCGGGCCGTCTGGTCATCCCGTTCAAGCTGCTCTGATCGCCGCCACACTGGCACTTTCATCGCAATAAACAGATAACCGTCCTCTTCGACAGCGCACATCCGGTTTAACGTGCAGCCGAATGGGACGGTTTTTTACTTCTCAAGTCCCCGTCAACACAGCATAATGCAGACCATTCTCATTTAGATTCGTTATGAGAAGCGTCAATAATAAAACCAATGGTGAGAAGGGACATGAGAAAAACCGTACTGGTTCAGGCGATCGCCTGCGCATTGATCAGCGGCGCCGCAAACGCTGCCGTCAAAGTCGAAGACAAGACATTCAATACCGCCGCCAACATGCTGGCCTATACCGAATTCGAGCTCTCCGGTGAGCCGCTGGCCGAAGCGCTGGGGCTGGATCTGGATGTGCTGGATGCCAACCGTGCCGATGAGCCGACCCCGTTCGACTTCGCTGCCGGCATCGAATCCTACGAATACTCCGAAGAGGCGATGTACGCCCTCAACTACCAATCCGGCATGGGCCCACATCTGGTGAACGGGCCGCAAAACCTGGCCCGTGGTGGCACCATGGCCTCTCTGGGGCAACGGGTGCTGGCCATGGCCGATGCGGTCGGCTTCCCGGCCGATGAAGTGCCGCAAGGCATGTATCCCCTCTCCCTGCCCTACGCCTCCGCCAATCCAGAGTTTGCCCAGGCCGTCAACGCCACTCCGGTCAATGGCGATCAGATCACCATCAAGACCGCCAAAGGGACCGAGAAGACCATCAAGACCCAGGTGCCCGCCTACTTCCGTGACTACAGCACCCTGCGCTGGAGCGGCAGTGACAACCTGCTGGTACCCGCAGCCGTGGGCGGCATCCTGCTCAAAGAGGTGATGTGGTCGCAAGACTTCCTCGGCGGCATGCACGTGGCCGAGACCGATGAAGAGGTAGAAGCCGCCTCCGCCACCATGGATCAGGATGGTAAGCACAAGCTGGGCGTCTCTGCCGCCGATGGCTTCAATGGCATGATGCTGACCGAGCAGTCCATCGACAAGCTGGCCATCATGCAGAACCAGCTCGGCTTCGATGGCAAGCAACTGGGCGCCAAGATCACCCCGCAGTACGATCCGGCCAAGGGCGTGATTTACTTCCCCCATCAGGTGAAAGTGACCGAAACCAGCAACAACGATGCCGGTGCCATCGGCAAGCTGGAGGTGGTAGATGGCTCCGCCCAGCTGCGCGATGCCTGGATGATGCTGTGGCCGCTCTCCGAGTTCTATGCCTTCAGCGATCAGCGCAGCGCCAACACCAACCAGAACCCGGCCTTCCACGCCGTGTTTGACGGCGCGCCGTTTGCCGCAGCACCGGCTGCCAACAAGGCCAATGACCTGGGCAAAGCGGTCGCGGGCAGCGATGCCTTCTCGCTGGCGATCAATCTCTCAAACCTCACCTTCAAGAACCTGGCGGCCCTGCACTTTGATGCCAAGGCTGGCACCCTGGTCGACAGCTGGCAGGCAGGCAAACAGGGCAAGCATGTCACTACCTTTGACGCCGCTTACGCACTGGTCGCCCTGCAGATCTTCCAGCGCGCTCAGGACGCGCTGCCGGTCGGTTACGCCGCCGGTGACAATGGCGAGCTGAACCTCAAGACCAAGCAGGGTCAAGAGGCGCTCGAGCTTATCCGCAAACAGGCCGATTTCATCCTTGCCAACCTCAAGGGCAAAAATGGGCTGGTGCATGATGGCATCACGCTAGGTGGCAAACTCGATGCCGGCCACTCCATCGATGCGCAGTTCGCCGCCATCCGTGGTCTGACTGCCGCCTTCCTCGCTACCTCGGATGCCAAGTACCGCACTGCCGCCCGCGAGCTGTTCATCGCTGCCGACAAGGCCTACTTCAATGCCAAAGCGGGCACCTGGCTGGTGGGTAAACAGGGTGAATACACCCCCTGGACCCAGGCTGCCATCTCCGGCGCCCTGCGCTCTGCCATGCTGAACCTGCGCAACGAAGGGGCCGAGAAGGCGCCCGAGCTGGAGCTGGCCAAGCTGACCGGTCAGTACGTCAGCTGGTTCCGTGGCACCGTCAACGGTGGCATGCAGATGGCCGAGTGGATCGGTGACTCCGGCGAGAACATCATCGAAGGTGCCGGCAGCGACACCGATGAAGATGGCGTACCGCAAGTGACCGCTGCCGGTGGCAAGCACGGCACCGCCATGGTGATGGCTGCTAAAGCAGTGGTTAGCGAGTAATCCTCGCCATTCACCAGCATGAAAAAGGGAGCCAAATTGGCTCCCTTTGCATTACAGCGTCTGACACAGTTTCAAGGGCCTTCCTCAAACCAGCTTGTCCAGCATCTCCTTGGTCACCAGCACAATCCCCTGCTCGGAGCGGTAGAAGCGGCGGCTATCCTCATCGGCATTCTCGCCCACCACCAGCCCATCGGGCAGCACACATCCCTTGTCCACCACCACCCGGCGCAGACGACAACCGGCGCCAATCTCGACCCCGGGGAAGATGATGGCCTGATCGAGGGTGCAGAAGGAGTGCACCCGCACATTGGTAAAGAGCACCGAGTTGAGCACGAACGACCCGCTGACGATGGTCCCGCCCGAGAACATGGAGTTGATGGTCATGCCATGCTGACCGTTGCGGTCCTGCACAAACTTGGCCGGTGGCGTCAGGGTCTGGCTGGTCCAGATGGGCCAGTTCTGATCGTAGATATCGAGCTCGGGCAGCACGGAGGCGAGATCCATGTTCGCTTCCCAGAAAGAGTCCAGCGTACCCACGTCACGCCAGTAGGGCTTTTGCCCCTCGCGCGCCCCGACACAGGACATGTTGAAGGGGTGAGCAAATGCCATCCCCTCCTCCACGATGCGGGGGATCACATCCATCCCGAAGTCGTGTTTGGAGTCCTGATTGTGAATATCCTCCTCCAGCAGTTGGTAGAGGTACTCCGCCTCGAAGATATAGATCCCCATGGAGGCCAGCGAGCGATCTTCGCAACCAGGCATGGCGGGCGGATTGGCCGGTTTTTCGACGAAGGCGCGGATCTTGCGCTGCTCGTCGATATCCATGATCCCGAAGGCGGATGCCTCGGCCCGCGGCACCTCGATACAAGCCACAGTCACCTTGGCGCCAAGGCGCACATGGTCGAGCAGCATGGCTGCGTAATCCATCTTGTAGATGTGATCCCCCGCCAGCACCACCAGGTATTTGGGGCCGTAGTCACGGATGATATCGACGTTCTGATAGATAGCATCGGCGGTGCCGCGATACCAGTGCACCTCGTCCACCCGTTGCTGGGCAGGGAGCAGGTCGATGAATTCGTTCATCTGGTAACGCAGGAAGGACCAGCCCGATTGCAGGTGACGCAGCAGGCTGTGAGATTTGTATTGGGTGACTACACCAACGCGGCGGATCCCCGAGTTGATACAGTTGGAGAGCACAAAATCAATGATCCGGAATTTGCCACCGAAATGGACGGCAGGCTTGGCGCGGTTGTCAGTCAACTGCTTCAGGCGACTACCACGTCCACCCGCCAGCACCAGTGCCATACTCTGGTTCAATAATTGTCGTGCTTTGGCACTATTTTCGGGCTCTAACAACATGATTTACCTCTGCCTTGTTTGATCTATTTTCAACTCATCTTCGCCTGTTTCGGCACCTGTGAAAGTGGTTTCACTCACATTTAACCGATCTCAATTGACCCTTTTCACCGAGTTGCGAGGAATAGCATGCTTTGCTCCGCCAGCTTGGTTAAAATTCCCCCACAAAGCAGCCACTTCAAGGATGACAAGATGGTTCACAAGCTCGGACGTACCCTCTTTCTGATCGCCACCATAGTGACCATACCCCTGCTGCTCCTGCAAGCAGTTTGGTTAGCCCTGCAGAGCACACCGCTCACTTTGGCCATTATTCTGGCCACCACACTGCTTGGCATGATCCTGCTGTTGATGCTGGCCATCCGCACCATGGATGGCATGCTCCAGCATCAGGAGCTCACCTGGGTCAAGGCGATCAGAGGGCGGGATCCCTCACAACTCGATGAGCCCGCCTCCCAGGAGGTGCTGCAACAGCTGCTAGAGCAGTTCGAAAGCGCCGAGCAGAGCGCCCATCGCCAGCTGACCGAGCTCAGCAACCTGGCCACCACCGACGAGCTGACCCAGCTTCTCAACCGCCACGCATTTCGCCGCGACATGACCGAGTTGCTGCAGCGGGATCAGGACACCCAGACCGCAACCCTGGTGCTGATCCGTGCCACCGAGCTTGGCAAGATCAACGCCCAGCGCGGCTTCCAGTCTGGTGATGCCTACATCAAGGACATGGCGGCCCTCATCAAGCGGGTGGTAAGCCGCTTCCCGGGCAATCAGGTCTACCGCATTTCGGGGGCCGATTTCGCCGTGCTGGTGCAACCGGTGGCCAATATTCCTCCCCATCTGCTGGGGCAGGATTTGAAGGTGGCCTTCGATCACTATCAGGATCAGCACGAGCTGGAGAGCACCGGTTACTCGGGGCTGACCAAGCTCAGCAGCGGCCAGAAGATCGAAGCCGTGCTGGCCAGAGCGGATCTGGCGCTGGCTCGCGCCCAGACCGAAACCATCAACGGCTGGGCCATCCAGCAAGATGACAGCGCCTCCGATCTGCAGGGGCAACACCACTGGCGCGACGTGCTGACCGACGTGCTGGCACAGGAGCGGCTCAGCTTCACTTATCAGCCGATCCTGCCCCTGCACCGCAGCATGCTGGCCTACAACGAGATCTACACCCGTTTCAGCGGCAGCGATGGTACTGCCCTGCCCACCGACACCCTGTTTGCCATGGCCCAGCGGCTCGATATGGTGATGCGGCTGGAGCAGTTGGTCATTACCCATATCATGCGTCAATACCGGGCTTTTGGCGCCAACCAGAGTCGCTGGGGAGTCAACCTCTCCCCCAACCTGTTGCAAAACAGCACCTTCCTGATCTGGCTTGACCGCCAACTGCTTAAAGATCCCAATACCAGCGCCAATCTGGTGTTCGAGCTGGATGAAGAGCATCTGGAACGCAACCTGACCGGGGCCAAGCGGGTGTTCGAGCTGCTCAGGCGCAACGGCAGCCGCTCGGCGATCGCCAATTTCGGCAAGGGGATCGGCTCCTTTACCCTGTTTCGCGAGCTCAAGCCCGACTACATCAAGCTCGATCCTGCCCTTATTACCGGGCTGGAGCAGGATCAGACCAACCAGCAGTTCGTGCGGATGATCGTTGATGTATCACATCGGATGGGATGTCAGGTGATTGCAGAAGGGGTAGAACAGCTTGGCCAGAAACAGCTGCTGCAGGGGATGTACGTGGATGGCTTGCAGGGTTATCTGATCGCCCGGCCGCAACCGCTGCGACCGGATATCAGCCAGCTGGGGCTCTTTACTGAGGATGCTTCAGCTTCAACAGGGTCAGAATGATGTCATTGAGCTGGCGGTAACGCTCCAGCTCCTTCTGATCGTAACGGGTCGCCAGTGTAGTGGGATTGTGGCGGTTTTTGAGGTAACGGTTGATCTGCAATCGGTTGAACCCCGCCACCTGATAAACCTGGCCAAGCAGGCTATTGAGCTCATCGTGCTCCAGACCGGCTCTGGCCAGATAGTCCCCATCGGCGGGACTCTCGGTATGATGGGTCCATTTACCAATGCGGCCACTCTCTTGCAGATAGCTGAGCCACTGTTCGATATAGAGCGGTTTGCACCCCGCCAACAGGTTGAAAAAGCCCACCGCATCGCAACGACAACCGCTCAGGAGTACGACCGCCAGCTGATCGTCATCGCACTGGAAGGTCACTGGTCCGGCTTGCGCCCAATCCAGCGCCTGCACCCGAATGCTGGCCTTCTCACCCGCAGCTCCCGTTACGTCGAATACAAACATGGCGCTCCTCCCTTGGCAAAAGGTTGATGATGGACCATCCCCCTGACAGGTGCAAAGGCAAATCGGCTTTTAACTCATCAATCGGGCCATTCGACCATAAAAAAGACCGGCACCCTCACGGATGCCGGTCTTTGTCCCGATGGCCTGTGCGTTCAGGCCATCAATGGAGGCGCTTTCAGGCGTCCAGTTCAACCAGTGCCTTGGCCAGCTCAATGGGTTCGAGCTCCTGGCCTTCCAGATCGGCGTTCCAGTTCGGGCCGACCAGCACATCATCTTCATCCAGATCGTTGATCCAGATATCGAGAAACTCTTCCAGATCGATCACTTCCGGCTCGTAATCGGCCCACTCGTCGACGCAGTGCAGACGGGCGTCCTCTTCGGCAGACCAGAGCGGCATCACGTCGGCATCTTCAAATTCGGCGGAGCGGCAGACGACCCAGTCTTCCCCATAGCGCAGACCCCACACCTGACCCGACTCGCGGACTTGTTCGATAAACAGTTGGAAATTGGCGTCAAGGTTGTCGTTAAGCATGCTCATGGGATTCTCTCTTTCTTTCGGATGCTGCGGCATTGTCGGGCGACAATACGATGGCCAAATGGTGTCGTAAAAGTGACATGGACTCAAGCATATTGGGGTTATTCCGGGAAAAAAGCCGGGATAACTCCCATTTGCCTGCAAAAACGCCTCCCGATGGAGGCGTCTTGCAGATTCAGGAGATCAACGCTCCCAGTAAACCTCTTCCAGGCTGTCCTCTTTCTCCGGCAAACCGCGGGAGAGACGTGGGCTGCTCTGGGCCAACACCTCGTAGCTGACGCGGTTGGCATATTTGCACACCTGGGCCAGTGAGGAGTAAGTCAGGAACTCGGAGATGTGCTTGGCGGAGTTGGGCACATTCATCCGGTGATAGGAGTTCGCCACCATGTCGTGCAGCACGGCGGAAAGGGCGCCATCCCCTGCCCCGTTGGTGTTCTTGATCTTCTCCGGGCCACCCATATACGGGGAGATGTGGGAGTAGATGCGGGCCGGTTTACGGCACTTGGCACGGGCCATCGGGCGGCTGAACTCATACATGTTGAACTCGGGGATAACGCCGGGCAGCAGGGTATGAGTGGTCTCGCGCTTGTAGTCCTCATCGGTGTAGCTCGCCATGTAAAGGCCGATGGGACCAGCAGTACAGAGCACCATGTCGGCCCAGTCGAGTGCCTTGTCGGCAGCACCGAGCGGATCAGCGATACCGGTCAGGGCTTCACCTTCGTCTTCGTTCATCGCCAGCACAGTCACGTTCTCGGCAATGAAGTCACGCCACCACTGGGGGTTTTCGTCGATGACGAAACGGGTGCCCAAGGTCAGCACCACGGGAATACCGGCCTCTCGGGCATAACGCACCGCGGTCATGGCCGCCTCTTTCATCGGATCACCATCGTCACCACGCACCAGATAGGCGGTGATCACCAGGGCTGACGCCCCTTTGATCACATCCTCCGGAATGTGATGCACATCCAGCTGGTTCATCTTGCCGGCGTTGATGCCGAAGCTGCGCTCGCCGCACTCGGTGATGAAGGTGAAGCAACGGCCGATGGGGCCATCAACCGGCTGCAGATAGTCCAGATTGACGCGGGAAGAGGTGTTGCACAGATAACGGTAGGCGTAACAGCCGATGCGAATATCCTGACTCATCACACCCAGCAGAATGGAGTGGGAATCGGCCAGTACCGAGTAGTTGTGTACCGTGTTGCCGATGGTGCCACCGGCAAACTCGCTCACTACCATGTTGTTGGCCTTGAGCTCGTCATAAATCCGTTCGGCTACATCGTCATTGATAACGACGGAGTGCCCCTTGCTCAGACCATAACGGGTCAGAAAGTCTTCATCCACATGGGCTTCAATATCAACCAGGGTCTGATCAATCCCGACCACGTAGGCTTTGCCCAGCTCGGTTAACAGGGGATTTTGCGGAACCAGGGGATCGCGTCTGTCGACAGGGAAGTAGTGTTTGGACTTGCGCTGACCGGGAAATTTCATGGCAATGTTCTGTGCTCTGGGGGAAAGAGGGGCGGGATTTTAACACAATCCGCCGCCCCGAAAAGTCGCCCTGTTTAAATAATGGAGTCAGTATAGACAAGGCTTGCAAGGAAAAACGTTTGCCTTTTCACCATAAAAAAACCACCCCGTCCGGGGTGGTTCCATAGCATAAAAAAGCATCGGTTTTCAGGCAGCCGCCATGCCCTGCAACAGAGCCAGCAGCGAGAAGAGGCCGAGGGCGAGCCAGAACAGCAAGGTGCCCAGAAAACGGGGCACATTGGGGGCTTTGGGGATCTGGATGCCGATGGCATGCAGGATGCGGCCAGCCAGTAGCATGGTGCCACCGGCATGCAGCCAGAGCGCACCGGCACCGGATAGCTCGCACAGTGCCATCAGCAGCAGGGTCAATGGCACATACTCGGCAAAATTGCCGTGGGCCCGGATCGCCGCCAGCAGCTCGGGGGCTTCCCCCTGCCCTATCATCACCCCGAACTGGGCACGACGTCTGACCACCCAGAAAGATAGCCCCAAAAACAGCAGCCCCAGCAGGCCTGCGTATATCAGCGTGATATGTACCATGACTCGACTCCTTGTTTGACTGACTGCCGGTCACTCATGCCAATTCGCGGCAAATGAGCGAGACCATCATCCTGATGTGGGCCTGATCGCTGTTGAGGGCCGGAATATATTCAAACCGCTCGCCACCGGCCTCCATGAAGATCTCCCGATTCTGTACCTGAATTTCCTCGAGGGTTTCGAGGCAGTCGGCCGCAAAGGCGGGGCAAATCACATCGAGCCGCTTGATGCCCGCTGCAGGCATACCGGCGATGGTCACGTCAGTGTAAGGCTTGAGCCACTCCTCCTTGCCAAAGCGGGACTGGAAACTGGCCGTCCACTGCCCGGCCTCAAGTCCGAGCGCCTCCGCCAGCAAGCTGGCGGTATGGCGACACTGGTGACCATAGGGGTCCCCTTCGTTCTCGTAGCGCTCGGGAATACCGTGGAACGACATCAGCAGGTGATCACCCTGACCGTGCTGCTCCCAGTGACGGCGCACGCTCATGGCCAGCGCCTGAATGTATTCGGGATGGGCGTGATAATCACGAATAAGCCGTACCACCGGCAAATTGCGTTCTTTCTTCATTGCCTTGCCCCAGGCATCGAAGACCGAGGCGGTGGTACTGACCGAATATTGCGGATAGAGCGGCAACAGGATCACCCGGTTGACCCCTTTGGCCTTGAGCGCCTGCCAGCCATCATTCACTGACGGGGAACCATAGGTCATCGCCAGCTCCACCGGCACCTCAACCCCCTCCCGCTTGAGCTCCTGCTCCAGCGCAGCACGCTGCTGCTTGCTTATCACCATCAGCGGCGAGCCCTGCTCGGTCCAGACCTGCTGATAGAGCTTAGCCACTTTGGGCGAGCGCGTCGGCAAGATGATAAAGTGGAGCAGCGGGCACCAGAGGTAGCGGGGCAGGTCCACCACACGGGGATCGTGCAGGAACTGGCTGAGGAACGCTTTGACGGCAGCGGTGGTCGGTGCGGCTGGGGTACCCAGATTGACCAGCAATATTCCGGTTTTCGTGGTCACGTTGGCTTCCTGTCTATCTGTCATTATGCAAAAAGGGCCCGACAGGGCCCTTCTCTTTATTTATCTGATGGCACGGGAAACAGTGCCGACAGCAAAGATCAGCCCAGAATGGTGGCAAGCTGCTTGCTGACCAGATCAACCGGCTGGGTACCGTCGATCTTGACGTAACGGGTGTGGCCCGCTTCCGCCTCTTTGCCGTAGAAACCGATCAGCGGCGCGGTCTGCTGATGATATACATCCAGACGCTTGCGTACTGTGGTCTCTTCGTCGTCGGCGCGGATCACCAGATCTTCACCGGTCACGTCATCCTTGCCTTCCACTTTCGGCGGGTTGAACACCACGTGGTAGGTACGGCCGGAGCCGGAGTGAACGCGACGGCCGCTCATGCGCTTGACGATCTCTTCGTCCGGCACATCGAACTCCAGCACGAAATCAACCACGACACCGGCGTCCTTCATGGCTTGCGCCTGGGGAATGGTGCGCGGGAAACCGTCCAACAGGAAGCCTTTGGCGCAGTCCGGCTGAGCGATGCGCTCTTTCACCAGACCGATGATGATGTCGTCAGAGACCAGCTGACCTGCGTCCATCACAGCTTTGGCTTTCAGACCGAGCTCGGTGCCCGCTTTGATCGCCGCACGCAGCATGTCGCCGGTGGAGATCTGGGGAATACCGTGTTTTTCCATGATGAACTGAGCCTGGGTACCTTTGCCGGCGCCCGGAGCCCCCAACAGAACAATGCGCATACACGCTCCTATTGATTGGTTATTCAAATCTTGCGAAGGCAAAAAAGTACACGGTTTCGCCCATTTCTACAAGGGTGAGCCACCTGAATGAGCACTTTATCACCACAATAACCGGCTGATCGAACAGGATTTCATCGCAAGGGGAAGACGCAAAAATAGCCAGGGATTCAGCATAGAGCGCCAAAAGCAGGAAGGAGGTACGACAGAAAAAAAGATCCCGGCTCAGGGCCGGGAATTGCGCTCAAAAGTAACTACTTGTCGCTCGTAGTAGGAACAGGGCAATAGTAGTTTGCCCCCTGTGCGTCAACAACTGTCAGATGTGACAGGCAGGCCGCTATGAAACCGGAACTGCGGATCCGGCGAGCAGATTAGCTCGGCTTCCAACTTGCCAAAGAAGGCCACCCGCTCGCTGATATCCTCCCCTGCGTACTGTTCGGCCAGGCTCAGGTAATCCTGATAGTGGCGCGCTTCGGAGCGCAGCAAAGAGACATAGAAGCGGCTCAGCTCTTCGTCCAGATGGGGCGCCAGCTTGGCAAAACGCTCGCAGGAGCGGGCCTCGATATAGGCGCCGATGATCATCTTGTCGACTATGGTGGCCGGCTCATGGGTGCGCACATGCTGCATCAACTGGCGGGCATAGCGGGAGGCCGTCACCGGCCCGTATTCGATGCCGCGGGCCTGCATGATCTCCAGCACCTGCTCGAAGTGATGCAGCTCCTCCTGAATGAGACGCACCATGGGAAACAGCAGCGGATTGCGCTCCAGCTCGGCAAAGACGGTGCGATCAGACTCCCCCATGCTGCGTTTGCCTAGGATCTCGGCCTTCTCCGGAATGGCGTCCAGCTCGCGATAGAACTCCAGCTTGGGCAGCAGATGACGCTTGCCCTTGGGCAGGCAGTAGCGGCGCACCAGACTGTGTGCAGTGAGTGCAGCCTTGGTCTCGCAGTTGGCGTGATCGATGAGCAGGGTTGGCAAACGGGCAGGATCCCGCGCCATCTCCACCCACTCGTCAGGGGTTTCGCACTGCAAGAACTGGCGCACGGGGGCTAGCAGATCATCCATCTGAACTCTCGTCTCTTAAAAGCGTATCGATCATATATGTTGCCGCCTATGCTAGCGGATCCCGCTGGCCATGCCCATATCCGGCAAGATAAACGGATGTTTTTCAAACAGATACCCCCTACCCCTTCTGCCGGTGTGAGGCAAAAACGACAATGGGGGCCACTGGCCCCCATCTCGCTATCTCATCCGGCAAAACCGCAAACGTTTAACTGCCTTCGTTAAAAATTTCCAGATTGCTGGTGCCTTCCTGCCACTCACGCACCGCTTTGGTGTCATCGTTGCGCAGGGCGTTGAGGTGATCCAGATAGGACTGGTCCACGTCGGAGGTGACGTAGTGGCCATTGAAGACCGAGGTCTCGAAGTGACGCAGATCCGGGTTGATCTCCCGCACAGCCGATTCCAGATCTTCCAGATCCTGGAAAATCAGACCGTCAGCGCCAATCAGCTTGCACACCTCTTCCACTTCACGGCCGTGGGCGATCAGCTCGTTGGCGGTGGGCATATCGATGCCATAGACGTTGGGGAAGCGAATTTCCGGCGCCGCCGAGGCGAAGTAGACCTTGGCTGCCCCTGCTTCACGGGCCATCTGGATGATCTGCTCGGATGTGGTACCACGCACGATGGAATCATCCACCAGCAACACCTTCTTGCCCTTGAATTCGGAGCTGATGGCGTTGAGTTTGCGACGCACCGACTTCTTGCGCTGGGTCTGGCCCGGCATGATGAAGGTACGGCCGATGTAGCGGTTCTTCACGAAGCCCTGACGGTAAGGCAGATCCAGGGTGTGGGCGATCTCCAGCGCCACGTCACAGGAGGTCTCGGGGATGGGGATAACCACATCGACGTCGAGATCCTCCCACTCACGGGCAATCTTCTGACCCAGCTTGCGACCCATGTTGAGGCGGGCGGCGTAGACCGAGACCTTGTCGATGCACGAATCGGGACGAGCGAAGTAGACATATTCGAAGATGCAGGAGCTCATCTGCGGGTTCTCCGCACACTGCTCGGAGAAGAGCTGGCCCTGCTCGGTGATGTAGATGGCTTCACCCGGCGCAATATCCCGCACCGTCTCGAAACCGATGGCGTCGAGCGCCACGCTCTCGGAGGCGAGCATGTACTCCACCTGGCCCTGCTCGTCCTGACGACGACCGAGGATCAGTGGGCGAATGCCGTTGGGATCACGAAAACCGATGAGACCATGGCCAATCACCAGCGAGACCACCGCATATGCACCGCGGATCTGCTGATGGGTTCTGCGCACCGCGGCGAAGATATCTTCGGGGCGCAGGGCCATCTTGTCACATCGATCCAGCTCGTGGGCCAGCACGTTCAGCAACACTTCCGAGTCGGAGGTGGTGTTGATGTGGCGGCGGGCGACCTTGAACTGCTGCTCCTTGAGTTCCTTGGCGTTGGTGAGGTTGCCGTTATGGGCCAGCACCATGCCGTAGGGTGAGTTCACATAAAAAGGTTGGGCTTCAGCGGCACTTGAGCTGCCTGCGGTGGGGTATCTGACATGACCTATGCCGATGTTCCCTTGCAGACGCTGCATGTGGCGCACTTCAAACACGTCCTTCACCAGGCCATTGGCCTTGCGTTGCCGGAAGTTTCCACTATCAATGGTCACGATCCCGGCGGCATCCTGTCCCCTGTGCTGCAACACCGTCAAGGCGTCGTAGAGGGCCTGATTGACGGGGGTGGTGCCAACTATACCGACAATACCACACATGTCTTTGCTACCTCGAAGTCACTATACCTGTTTAAGAAAACTGGATGAGTTCAGCATGAACCCGAAAAACCACTGGATCACCGGCTTGAACTCCGGCACCAGCTTGGATGCCGCCCACCAGTCGCTCTGGGAGAGGCTGGTGAAGGTATCCATGAAAAAAAGCAGGGCACTGACGATCAGTACCCCGCGAATTGCGCCGAAGCAGACTCCAAGCACCCGATCGGTACCGGAGAGCCCCGTCTTGTCCACCAGCAGACCCACCACGTAGTTCACCACGCTGCCCAGGATCAGGGTTGCCACGAACAGGGCCGCGATGGCCAGACCGTTGCGCACCAGCGCATCGGAGAAAGAGGTAAAATAGGCGGCGAGATCAGGATAGAAGTGGCTGGCAATAAAGAAGGCAACGAACCAGGTGACGAGAGACATGGCCTCTTTGACGAAGCCGCGCACCAGGCTGATGAGTGCAGAAAAACCGACGATGCCGATGATGGCGTAATCAATCCAGACCATAGAAAAAGATGTCCTGCGAAATTGCGGCGCAGTCTAACAAAAACGATTGCGCAATGCTTGATAAAATTGTGTTACATGTTCAAAGAGGCGCCGGAAACGCAGATTTATTCACGATAAAAACGGTTGAGCGGCGCCAGAATGCACAACGCCATGGCATGGCCATGGCGTTGTCGTCTGCAACGAGCGCTTACCCGATGTGGGTCAGGCCGCCCATGTAGGATTGCAGCGCAGCCGGGATGGCGATACGGCCATCTGCCTGCTGGTAGTTCTCGATCACGGCGACCAGAGTACGGCCTACAGCCAGACCGGAGCCATTCAGGGTGTGAATGAGCTGCGGCTTGCCATCGACACGCACGCGAGCCTGCATGCGGCGCGCCTGGAAGTCGGTGCAGTTGGAGACGGAAGAGATCTCGCGGTAAGTGTTCTGGGCCGGCAGCCACACTTCCAGATCGTAAGTCTTGGCCGCGCAGAAGCCCATGTCACCGGTAGAGAGCGCCATCACGCGATATGGCAGCTCCAGCAGTTGCAGCACCTTCTCGGCGTGACCCACCATCTCTTCAAGCGCTTCCCAGGATTTCTCCGGGTGAACCAGCTGCACCATTTCGACCTTGTCGAACTGGTGCATACGGATGAGGCCACGGGTATCGCGACCGTAAGAGCCCGCTTCGGAACGGAAGCAGGGGCTGTGAGCGGTCATCTTGATCGGCAGCTCCTGCTCGTCGAAGATCTCGTCGCGCGCCATGTTGGTAAGCGGTACTTCGGAAGTCGGGATCAGGGAGAACTTGCGCACCTTGCCCTCTTCTTCCCCTTCGCCGTCAATACCGGTATTGAACAGATCCTGGGAAAACTTCGGCAGCTGGCCGGTACCGTACAGGCTGTCCGGGTTGACCAGATAAGGTACGTAGCACTCGGTGTAACCGTGTTGCAGGGTGTGCAGATCCAGCATGAACTGGGCCAGGGCGCGGTGCAGACGGGCAATCTGGCCCTTCATCACCACGAAACGGGAACCGGAGAGCTTGACGCCGTTCTTGAAATCGACGCCCTTGGCCGCTTCACCCAGATCGATGTGATCGCGTGCCGGGAAGTCGAAGTGACGCGGGGTACCCCAGCGACGCACTTCCACGTTGTCGTTTTCGTCACGACCAACAGGGGTAGTTTCGCTCGGCAGGTTGGGGATGGCATCGGCAATGGTTTTCAGCTGGGCCAGCAGGGCATCCAGCTCAACCTTGCTGGTCTCCAGCTCGTCGTTGATCTTGGTCACTTCAGCCTTGAGCGGGGCAACATCTTCACCGCGACGGGCAGCCTCACCGATGGACTTGGAGCGGGCGTTGCGCTCGGCCTGCAGCTCCTGGGTACGGGACTGCAGATCCTTGCGCTTCTCTTCCAGAGCATTGACAGCCGCTACGTCCAGAACGTAGCCACGTGTCGCCAGACGAGCGGCAGCTTCATCGATGTCGCTGCGCAGATATTTGGGATCCAGCATGGGTTACCTACTTTTTTAATAAGGGATCTGGGCCTGAGTCATCATGACGGGCTAAAAAACAGATCCGGAAGTTAACATCGGTTGGCCCCCGTCGCCTTGAGAGTCAGGCCTTCGAAATCAAGAAGATGGTATCAGGCCGAAACCAACGGGGTCAGAGGGGCAGTGTAGCAGACCGCCCCCCTGCCCGAACAGGGACTATTTGGGTCGTTTTTGCCGACTTGTGGGGTCAAACACCCCAATTATTCCGGTACCTGACCAATTTTCATTCTGCTGACAAACAAGCGGGGCTATCGGCCCCGTTTTTGCGGGCTCTGTCGATCCAGCTCGTGGAGATAATCGAGCTTCTGGCCGATCTGCTTTTCAAGGCCACGATCGGTAGGCTGATAGTACTGCTTGCCTGCAAGCTCGGGGGGAAAATACTCCTCGCCCGCGGCATAGGCGCCCGGCTCGTCATGGGCATAGCGATACTCGGCGCCATAGCCCAGATCACTCATCAACCGGGTCGGCGCATTGCGCAGGTGTACCGGCACCTCGAAGTCAGGGAGGTTTTTGGCATCATTGAGCGCTGCCTTCCAGGCGGTGTAAACCGCGTTGCTCTTGGGCGCACAGGCGAGATAGACGATCGCCTGGGCGATAGCCCGCTCCCCTTCCGCTGGCCCGATGCGGTGGAAACAATCCCAGGCAGATAGCGCCACCTGCATGGCCCGCGGATCGGCATTGCCCACATCTTCCGAGGCAATCGCCAGCAAGCGGCGTGCAATGTAGAGCGGATCGCAACCGGCACTCACCATGCGGGCATACCAGTAGAGTGCCGCATCCGGCGCCGAGCCGCGAATGGACTTGTGTACCGCCGAGATGAGGTCGTAGAAGTGATCCCCCCCCTTGTCGAAGCGGGCCACGTGCTCCCCCACCACGGCAGCGAGCAGGGCACTGTCGATCACCCGCATCCCACTGCTGTCGGTTTCGGCCATGTCGGCCAACAGCTCCAGATAGTTTAGGGATTTACGCCCGTCCCCATCCACTGCCTTGGCCAACGCCTCTTTGACGCCGGGGGCGAAGGTGAGTGCCGAATCATTGAGACCACGGGGATCGGTCATCGCCTGATCGAGCATGGCGAGGATATCCTCCTCCTCCAGTCGCTTGAGCAGATAGACCCGAGCTCGTGAGAGCAGTGCGTTGTTGAGTTCGAACGAGGGGTTTTCGGTGGTGGCACCGATAAAGGTGATGGTGCCATCTTCGATGTGAGGCAGGAACACATCCTGCTGGCTCTTGTTGAAGCGGTGCACCTCATCCACGAAGAGGATAGTGCGCACTCCGCGCCAGCTGTTCTCTTTGGCCTTGTCGATGGCGGCGCGGATCTCCTTGATGCCGGAGGTGACCGCCGAGAGCCGCTCCACTTCCGCCTGGCAGTAGTGAGCCATCAGCTCCGCCAGCGTGGTCTTGCCGGTACCGGGTGGTCCCCACAGGATCATCGAGTGACAGTGACCGGCCAGGATCGCTTTGCGCAGGGGCTTGTCAGGCCCCAGGATATGCAGCTGACCGATATACTGGTCGAGGTTTTGCGGCCGCATCCGGGCCGCCAACGGACGAAAGTCCGACGAGAAATCCAGCGAGAGATTGCTCATCAGCGCTGATCATCCAGCTCGACCCCCTTCGGGATCTTGAAGACAAATTCGTTACCCTTGAGCACCGGCTTGCGGTTGAAGCTATTGAGGGTAAATTCGGTCCACTGCCCCTGCGCCTCTTTTACATCAAAACGACTGATATTGTTGTCGCGATCGAAGGTGACGCGGAAGGAGGCTATAAGCTCGCTCGGATCCCTGCTGGTGACGGTGTAGACATCCCCCTGCTGGGTCACGTCGTAGCGCTTCCACAGCTTTTCGTCATTGCCAGTGATCAGCACGAAGGGGGTATTGAGCACCGCATCCTTCAATTTAAGGGCTGTCACCTGCTCGACGAAGGGGTCATATACCCAGACATCCTTGCCATCAGCCACGATAAGGTTCTCGTCAGGCGAGGTGGTATGCCAGTTGAAATGGTTGGGGCGCTGCACCAGCAGATCGCCGCTGGCGCGCTGCAACTCCTTGCCCTTGCTGTCGTAGACAGTCTGGGAAAACTTGGCAGAGAAGAGGCTGACACTAGCCAGCTTCTGCTTGAGATCGCTGGCCGCATCGGCCCACACCTGGCTGCTGGCTATCAGCAGCACGGTACCCATCAACAGTTGTTTTTTCATCACGCTCTTCATAAAGACGCTCTCGATAAAAGGCCACGCCCGCGGAGGACATGGCCAGGGATAGAATGAAACGGTGAGTCTTAGTCCCGCACTGGCGGCGGTGCCAACACGTCGCGTTGACCATTGCCACCCGGGGCGCTGACGATGCCCTGATTCTCCATTTGCTCGATAAGACGAGCCGCCCGGTTGTAACCAATCTTGAACTTGCGCTGCACGCTGGAGGTAGAACCACGACGGGACTCCACCACGAAGGCGACCGCTTCGTCAAACAGGGGATCGAGCTCTTCATCGTCACTACCGCCATATTCGCCGCTGCCGCCGTCACCACCAGATTCGCCGGAGAGGATCTCCTCGATGTAGTTCGGCTCGCCACGCAGTTTCCAGTCCGCCACCACCTTGTGTACCTCGTGGTCATCGACGAACGCACCGTGTACCCGGGTCGGGTTGGAGGTACCGGCCGGCATGTAGAGCATGTCGCCCATGCCGAGCAGAGATTCAGCACCGCCCTGATCGATGATGGTGCGCGAGTCGATCTTGCTCGATACCTGGAACGAGATCCGGGTCGGAATGTTGGCCTTGATAAGACCGGTAATGACATCCACCGACGGACGCTGGGTCGCCAGAATGAGGTGAATACCGGCGGCCCGCGCCTTCTGGGCGATACGGGCGATCAGCTCTTCCACCTTCTTGCCGACGATCATCATCATGTCGGCAAATTCATCCACCACCACCACGATGTGGGGCAGTTTCTCCAGCTCCGGTGGCATCTGATCCATGGAGTCACCCGGTCGCCACAACGGATCCAGCAGGGGTTCCCCCTCCTCGATGGCGGCCAATACCTTGTCGTTGTAGCCCTTGAGGTTGCGCACCCCGACTGCCGACATCAGCTTGTAACGGCGTTCCATCTCGCCCACACACCAGCGCAGGGCGTTGGCGGCGTCCTTCATGTCGGTCACCACCTCGGTCAGCAGATGGGGGATCCCTTCGTAAACCGAGAGTTCCAGCATCTTGGGGTCGATCATGATGAAGCGCAGGTCGTCCGGCGTCGACTTGTAGAGCATCGAGATGATCATGGTGTTGACCCCTACCGACTTACCGGACCCCGTAGTACCGGCCACCAGCAGGTGCGGCATCTTGGCCAGGTTCACCACCACCGGCTCACCGGCGATGTCCTGACCCAGGCCCATAGTGAGCGGGTTGCGGCTATCGCGGAACGCATCGCAGTCGAGGGTTTCGCGCAAGTAAACGGTCTGGCGCACCCGGTTGGGCAGCTCAATGCCGACATAGGTCTTGCCCGGGATCACCTCGACCACCCGCACGCTGCTGGCCGACAGAGAGCGGGCCAGATCGCGCGAGAGATTGGTGATCTTGCTCGCCTTCATGCCCGGCGCCAGATCAAGCTCGAAACGGGTGATGACAGGGCCCGGATAGACACCGACCACCTTGGCCTGCACGTTGTAGTCGGCAAGTTTGGCTTCCACCAGACGGCCCATACGCTCCAGCTCATCCTTGCTCATCATCTGGGTCTTGGCCGGTGGACGGTCGAGCAGCTCGATACTCGGCAACGGCGGCAGCGTAGATTGCGGACGACGCTTGGGCTTGGTCGGTGCGACTGCAACAGGTGCGGCGACCTCGTCGTCCCCTTCGGCCCACGGCAGATCCAGATCGTCATCATCATCGTCATCGGCCACAGCCAATACCGGCTGACGACGCCCATTGGCAGTCGACACCGCACGTTTCGGTTTGGCAGCCGGAGCTGGCTCATCATCTTCATCATCAAACTTGGGATCGAACTCGAAGGTATCGTCGTCGAGTTCCGGCAGCCACTCTTCGGCGGCAGCCTTCTGGTTCTTGGCCTTGGGCTTGCGAGTCCAGCTGGTGTGCGGCTCATCTTCCTCGTCATCAAACGCGATGGCCCCTACCCCGCCTTCCAGCAAGGGATCCGGCCCCTCGTTGCGGGGTTGACGCCAGCCACCGGTGAGCCAGCGGCCTAGGGTGGTCGGGAAGTGGTAAACAGCGCTGACCGAACCGGTACAGGCCGCGCCGATCTGCTCCACGATGGTGAGCCAGGACCAGCCGGTAAACAGGGTGATGCCGGTTGCCACGAAGCAGAGCAGCATCAGGTTGGCACCGACGCCGCCAAACAGCGGCACCACTGCAGAAGCGATCACATCCCCCACCAGACCTCCGGCGGAGAAGTTCTGCATATCGTTGAAGTTCATGCTGGCAATGGCCGACATGCCGAGCACGGTCAGGATAAAGCCAATGATCCGTACCCCCAGGGTGAGGTAATCCACATCAAGCAGGCGGCTCGGGCGCCAGAAGAGGCTCCAGCCCAGCAGAACCACCAGTGGTGGAACCAGATAGGAGAAGGCACCAAAGGTAAACATAGTGATATCGGCGAGCCAGGCCCCGGCACTACCGGCGAGGTTCTTGACCTCCCCTTGCCAGGAGGTCTGGGACCAGCCGGGATCGGCGGGATGATAGGACAACAGGGCGAGCAGAAGATAAGCAGCCATCAGGGTGATGGCGATCAAAACGGCTTCGAAGATCCGTTGTATACCTGATAAAGGAGTAAACAGCTTTTTATCGGCCAAACTCCGGCTCCTTTCTGAAAACATATAATGCAGGAAAATAGGGGGCCCAGTATCCCTGAAAAGCCCATCGATTGTCAGCCTGTGTCTGCTGGGGCGGGGCCAAATTTGCACTCTTCTTTACAAGAAGAAACGAGCGGACTGGCCGCTCGTTTCTGACAGTCATGGTGTCTCGTATGGAAAAGATACCACGGCATAATCTGCGTTATCGGGTACTGATCACCAGACGGCTGCTCTGCTTGACCTCTTCCATCACCACGTAGGTGCGGGTGTCATTCACCCCAGGCAGACGCAAAAGGGTCTCCCCCAGCAAGCGACGATAAGCTGACATGTCGCTTACCCGGGTCTTGAGCAGATAGTCAAAATCACCCGAGACCAGATGGCACTCCTGGATCTCTTCGAGCACTTGAACAGCCTTGTTGAACTGTTCAAACACATCGGGAGCACCGCGGTTGAGGGTAATTTCTACAAAAACTAGCAGCGACGCATCCAGATAATGAGGGTTCAGAATCGCAGCATACCCTTCGATATACCCTTGTCGCTCGAGGCGACGAACCCGTTCCAGACACGGTGTGGGACTCAGGCCAACTCGTTTGGACAACTCAACATTCGAGATCCTGCCATCCTTTTGCAGTTCATTGAGAATGTTGCGGTCAATCCTGTCCAAATCCTTTAGCCGACTCTTAGCTTCCATCATTTAATTCCATCCTTTGGCTATTTTTTGGTAAGAATCACCATTCATTTTATAATTATGGTCACAAATCCTGTCAATACCTGAATATACTAGGCGCAAATGTTGGTTAACATTTTGGCAACATAAACCACCAATCGATAGACGAGGGATAGCATGATTATCGGTGTACCTAAAGAGATAAAAAACCATGAGTATCGCGTAGGCATGGTTCCGGCCAGTGTACGTGAACTGACAGCACGAAACCATACTGTTTTCGTCCAAAGCGGTGCCGGAAACGGCATTGGCTTTAGCGATGCAGATTATACCGCTGCCGGAGCCGAAATTTTGGCCTCTGCAGCAGAGGTTTTCGCCAAAGCCGAGATGATCGTCAAGGTCAAGGAGCCTCAGCCTGTCGAGTGTGCCATGTTGCGTCCGGGTCAAACCCTGTTCACCTATCTGCATCTGGCGCCAGATTTGCCCCAGACCGAAGCCCTGCTGAAAAGCGGTGCCATCTGCATCGCCTATGAGACCGTCACCGACGGCCGTGGTGGCCTCCCCCTGCTGGCTCCCATGTCAGAAGTGGCCGGACGCATGTCTATTCAGGCGGGTGCCCAGGCGCTTGAAAAATCGCGTGGCGGGAGTGGGGTGTTGCTCGGCGGGGTACCCGGTGTCGAACCGGCCAAGGTGGTGATCATCGGCGGTGGCGTAGTAGGCTCTAATGCAGCGCGCATGGCCATCGGTATGCGCGCAGATGTGACCATCCTCGACAACAACGTCGATACCCTGCGTCGCCTTGATAACGAGTTTCAGGGGGCCGCCAAGGTGGTCTACTCCAATAGCGAAACACTGGAACGCCATCTGCTAGCGGCCGATCTGGTCATCGGTGGCGTGCTGGTACCGGGTGCCACTGCGCCAAAACTTGTCAGCCGTGACCACATTGCGCGCATGAAGCCGGGTTCTGCCATTGTCGATGTGGCCATCGATCAGGGTGGCTGTGTGGAAACCTCCCACGCCACCACCCATGAAGATCCGACATTTATCGTCGATGAGGTAGTGCACTACTGCGTTGCCAACATGCCGGGGGCCGTTGCCCGCACCTCGACCGTGGCGCTCAACAATGCCACCCTCCCCTTTATCATCAAGCTGGCCCAGCAAGGGTATCGCCAGGCACTGCTGAGCGATCCCCACCTGTTGCACGGGCTCAACGTGATGGAGGGCAAGCTCACCTGCAAAGAAGTGGCCGTGGCACATGACCTTGCCTACACGGATCCCCTGACCCTGCTGAACTGATCTGCGCTGGCCTGCGCCAACTGAAGATGAGTGAAAATCCGCCCGCGATGGGCGGTTTTTTTTATCCCTTTATTTTGCATGTCACCCCTTGTGAACACGATTAGTGCAATCGACTCACCAGCCTTTGACCCCGGATCACGAATTACCTACAATCGCGCAAACTCATCACATCCCGGAAATGACATCATGAGCCAAGTCACTCACAGCAAATTGCTGATCTTAGGGTCAGGCCCGGCCGGTTACACCGCGGCCGTCTACGCCGCCCGCGCCAACCTCAATCCCCTGCTCATCACCGGCATGCAGCAAGGGGGTCAGCTGACCACCACTACCGAAGTGGAGAACTGGCCGGGTGATCCGGAAGGTCTGACCGGCCCAGCGCTGATGGAACGCATGAAAGCCCATGCAGAGAAGTTCGATACCCGCATCCTGTTTGATCATATCAACAGTGTCGAACTGACACAGCGCCCGTTCCGCCTCAAGGGCGACAACGGCGAATACACCTGCGATGCCCTGATCATCGCGACCGGCGCCTCCGCCAAGTATCTGGGCCTGCCCTCCGAAGAGGCCTTCAAGGGTCGCGGCGTCTCCGCCTGTGCCACCTGTGACGGTTTCTTCTACCGCAATCAGGAAGTGGCCGTGATCGGCGGCGGCAACACCGCCGTGGAAGAAGCCTTGTATCTGGCCAACATCGCCAAAAAGGTGCACCTCATCCACCGCCGCGACGAGTTTCGTGCAGAGAAGATCCTGATCAAGCGTCTGCACGACAAGGTCGAAAGCGGCAACATCGTGCTGCACACCCACCAGACTCTGGACGAAGTGCTGGGCGATCAGATGGGGGTCACTGGTGTGCGCCTGCGCAACACCCAGGACAACAGCACCAGCGAGCTACCGCTGATGGGCGTCTTCATTGCCATCGGCCATCAGCCCAATACCCAGATCTTCGATGGCCAGCTGGAGATGCAAAACGGCTATCTGAAGGTACGTGGCGGTCTCGACGGTTTTGCCACCCAGACCAGTATTGAAGGTGTCTTCGCTGCCGGCGACGTGGCCGACCACAACTACCGTCAGGCGATCACCTCGGCCGGTACCGGCTGCATGGCAGCCCTCGATGCCGAACGCTACCTCGACGCGCAATAAACAAGCGCAGTTGTGATATAAGGCATACCAGTCGGTATGCCTTTTTTCATTTAAGGAGTCTAATGAAACAGAAGATATTGATTGTCGAAGATAGCCTGACCATTCGGCGTATGCTGACTCAGGCCATTGCCCAGCAAACTGGCCTCGAGATTGACGCCTTCGATACCCTGGAAGGCGCCCGTCACTGTCAGGGCGAGGAGTATGTGGTCGCGCTGGTGGACTTGACCTTGCCGGATGCGCCCCGTGGAGAAGCGGTCAACGAGCTGCTGGCTCGCGGATTGCCGGTTGTGATCCTCACTGCCGACATCAGTGAGGATAAACGTGCCGCCTGGCTGGAAACCGGCGTGCTGGACTATGTGATGAAGGATTCACGCCACTCGCTGCAATATGCCGTCAGTCTGGTGCACCGTCTCTATCTCAACCAGTCCATCGAAGTGCTGGTGGTCGATGATTCACGCACCTCCCGTCACCGCACCATGGCTCAGTTGCGCAAACAGCTGTTGCAGGTGCATGAGGCAAGTCATGCCAGTGAAGCGATGGCGATACTGGAGCAACACCCGGGCATCCGGCTGGCACTGGTCGACTACTACATGCCGGATATTGATGGCATCAGTCTGGTGCGCATGCTGAGAGAGCGTTACAGCAAGCAGCAGCTGGCGATTATCGGGATCTCGGTCTCGGACAAACGCGGTCTCTCTGCTCGCTACCTCAAGCAGGGCGCCAACGACTTTCTCAACCAGCCTTTCGAGCCGGAAGAGCTGCAGTGTCGGGTCAGCCACAATCTGGAGGCGCTCGAGCAGTTCAACAGCATTCAGGAGTCAGCCAATCGTGACTATCTGACCGGTCTTTACAACCGTCGCTACTGGTTCAATGAAGGGCAAAAATGGTTTGAAGAACATCTGCATCAGCAGACGCCTCTCGCACTCTGTGTGCTCGATGTGGATCACTTCAAGCAGGTCAACGATCACTGGGGCCATGCCATCGGCGATCAGCTGCTCTGCCATCTGACCCGCCAGCTGACCCAGTTCTTCCCCGATGCCATGATCGCACGGTTTGGCGGAGAGGAATTTGCCATGATGGTACCCCACTGTACCGTCCCCGTGTTGATCAAGCGTCTTGAAGGGCTGCGTCAGCAGCTGCGCCAGCAACCCTTGTCACCGGAAACCCCGCTCTTCGTTCGCGCCAGTTACGGCGTGATCAGCGTCGGGCGGATATCCATGGACGAGGCGCTGAGCGTAGCGGATCGGCTGCTCTATCAGGCAAAGAACACCGGCCGCGACAAGATAGTCTCTCAAGAGACAGCTATCTGAACCCTCAGGGCATCAGTCCCGTGTATTACCGCCCGACAGACTTTCCAGCAGGAGAGTCTGCGGGTTTCTTTCCTGCCACAATCCCCCATCATCATGACTATCGAAAGTCAGTAAGTCTTGTCGACCCGCACCCCATCATCGAAATAGAGAATGCGCACCTTGTCCCCATTGGCAAAGACCATGGCGGGATCATAATCCTGGATCACGTTGATAAGGGCATTTTGCTCGTTGCGGATCAGCAGCTCCACCAACTTGTTTTCCACCACGGTTCCCCCGGACTGGTATTGCTGCGCAGCTGCAGCACCTGCGAGCGCGCCGACGGCGGTGGCGATTTCACGGCCATGACCGCCGCCAAACTGGTTGCCCAGCAGACCGCCCAACACGGCACCACCCAGCGTCTTCCAGCCAGAGTGCTCGGACTCCAGGATCTGGCGCTGGGTAATATTACGCACCGTTTCGACCTGACCAAACACCACCTGATTGACCGGCCGCGCGGTATTGCGCTGGTAGACCTCCGCCCCGGCGGGCGCCGTGACAAAGCAGAGCAAGCTGGATACTATCAGGATAATGGCCTTCATCTATGAACCTCGTTGCCTTATGTCTCGCTATCTTACCCAACTGGATGATGAGCTTTGCTGGTTTCCCGACCCCAGCCATGCGCTGGAAGAGCCCAACGGCTTGCTGGCGATCGGCGGGGATCTCTCCCCTGCCAGATTGCTGGCAGCTTACCACAAGGGGATCTTCCCGTGGAATGAACCCCACCAACCGACCCTGTGGTGGTCACCGGATCCCCGCGGGGTGATCCGTCCCGACCAACTCCATGTGGGGCGGACACTGCAGAAGATTATCCGCCGTACCCCATTCGATATTTCCGTCAATCGCGCCTTTAATGAAGTCATTACCGCCTGCGCCGCCCCTCGTCGCACTGCCGATGGCACCTGGATCAGCCAACCCATGATCGAGGCCTACCAGCAGTTGCACCGGCTGGGTCATGCCCACTCTATCGAGATCTGGCAGGAGGGAGAGCTGCAAGCGGGACTGTATGGCCTATCTATCGGCCGACTGTTTTGCGGTGAATCCATGTTCAGCCGGATTGATAACGGCGCCAAACTTGCCATGGTGGCACTCTGTCGCCACTTCGCCCGCCATCGCGGCGCCCTCATCGATTGCCAGATGCAAAACCCGTTTCTGGCGACCCTGGGTATCGAGGAGTGGCCAAGGGCCCGTTTTCTGGCCGAACTGGCACGCCTTGGCCATCAACCACTATTGGCTTCCTGCTGGCAAGAGGGGGAAATCAGCCTATGACTGAAGAAGTGATCCTAAAAGTAGGGCTGACTCCCAAGCATCCCTGCAGTTATCTGGACCATGAACAGGAGCAGTTGCTGGTGCTGATGGATCACAATCTGCTCAACGCCAACGGTTACGAGCGATTGTTGACTGCCGGTTTTCGCCGCAGTGGCAACGACATCTATCGCCCCCACTGCCCGGCGTGCCATGCCTGCCAGTCCCTTCGTATTCACAGCGAGCGCTTTCGCCCCAGCCGCGGCCAGAAACGGATCCGCCAGCTTAACAAAGATATCGAGATTGTCCTGAGCTACGATGACAAGCCCGAGTATTACCTGCTCTACGAACGCTATATCTGCGAACGCCATCACGATGGCAGCATGTATCCCCCCAACCGCAGCCAGTATCGCGGGTTTCTCCATTGTGACTGGATGCCGCCGCTATACTTGGAGATGCGCAAGGAGGGACGCCTGATCGGTGTCGCCACCACAGACCTGCTACCCCACTCACTCAGCGCCATGTATACCTTTTTTGACCCCGATTATGCCGACCGCTCTCTGGGGACCTTTGCCATATTGAGCCAACTTGATCTGGCCAGGAGAACCGGGCGAAGCTGGCTCTATCTCGGCTATCTGGTAGAGGAGTGCCGCAAGATGAATTACAAGCGCAATTACCTCCCTCACGAGGTTCTCATCCATGGAGAATGGAAAAATATCGATAGCAAGCCCGAGTAAACTTTACACATAGCCTTAAATCCGGCATGATCCAGCGGTTTTTTGTTGTGGCTTATCAAGAGGATTCAATGGCTAAAGAAGACAGTATTGAGATGCAGGGCACTATTCTCGAAACCCTGCCCAATACCATGTTCCGTGTGGAACTGGAGAATGGTCACGTGGTTATCGCTCATATTTCAGGCAAGATGCGCAAAAACTACATTCGTATCCTGACTGGAGACAAAGTAACGGTAGCACTGACTCCCTACGATCTCTCCAAGGGACGTATTGTTTTCCGCTCTCGCTAAGCCAGGAATTCAGCAAAAAACCCCAACCTTTCGGTTGGGGTTTTTTGTCGTTTTCTGATCGCTGACGCTTAGTGGGAAACAGCTTCAACATTGACCTGAAAATCAAAGCTGAGGCTGTCATTTACCAACTCAACCTTCACAATTCCCCCGTCAACCAGTGAACCGAACAGGATCTCGTTGGCCAGGGGTTTCTTGAGGTGCTCCTGGATCACCCGACCCATCGGTCTGGCGCCCATGGCTCTGTCATATCCCTTCTCTGCCAACCAGTGGCGAGCACGCTCGGACACCTCGAGAGAGACCCCTTTAGCATCCAGTTGAACCTGCAACTCGACAATGAACTTGTCGACAACCTGATGAATCACCGTCATATCGAGATGGTTGAACCAGATGGTGTGATCAAGCCTGTTACGAAACTCCGGGCTGAAGGTCTTGTTGATCACCGCCATGGCATCGTGGCTCAAATCCTGTTGCTGGAAGCCAATCGATTTACGCTGGGTCTCCTGCACACCGGCGTTGGTAGTCATCACCAAGATGACGTTACGGAAATCCGCCTTACGCCCGTTGTTATCGGTCAAGGTACCGTTGTCCATCACCTGCAACAGCAGGTTGAACACATCCGGATGTGCCTTCTCAATCTCGTCGAGCAACACCACCGAGTGAGGATGCTTGATCACCGAATCAGTCAGCAAACCGCCCTGTTCAAAGCCAACATAACCGGGAGGTGCCCCGATCAGACGAGAAACGGTGTGGCGCTCCATATACTCGGACATATCAAAGCGCAACACCTCGACTCCCAACGCCTTGCCCAACTGCTGAGTTACCTCTGTTTTACCGACACCGGTGGGACCGGCAAACAGGAAGCAACCAACTGGACGACGCTCATTACCCAAACCTGAGCGTGAGAGGCGAATAGCATCCGTCAGCACCTCAATGGCCTTGTCCTGACCAAAGACCACCATCTTGAGGTTGCGCTCCAGATTCTTAAGCACCTCTTTATCGGAGGAGGAGACCGATTTTTCCGGAATACGGGCAATCTTGGCAACGATGGTTTCTATCTCCTGCACATTGATCACTTTCTTGCGCTTGCTCGCCGGCAACAATCGCTGGCCAGCCCCTGCCTCATCAATCACATCAATCGCCTTATCTGGCAAGTGACGATCGTTGATGTACTTGGCGGATAACTCCACCGCGGCACGGATTGCCTTGACGGTGTAGCGTACTCCATGGTGAGCCTCGTAGCGGCTCTTGAGCCCCATCAGGATACGGGTCGTGTCATCGATAGTTGGCTCGACAATATCGATCTTCTGGAAGCGACGGGCTAGTGCACGGTCTTTCTCGAAAATCTGTGCGTACTCCTGATAGGTGGTGGAGCCGACACAGCGGAGCAAACCATTGGAGAGCAGCGGCTTGATCAGGTTGGCCGCATCCAGCTGACCACCGGAAGCAGCACCGGCACCGATGATGGTATGGATCTCGTCGATAAAGAGGATCGCCCCTTCCTGACGCTCAATCTGCTTGAGCAGAACCTTGAGGCGCTTCTCGAAATCACCGCGGTATTTGGTGCCCGCCAGCAGAGAACCCATATCCAGCGAATAGATGGTACTGCCCGCAATCACCTCGGGGACATCACCCTTGACGATGCGATAGGCCAGCCCTTCGGCAATGGCTGTTTTCCCCACGCCCGCTTCACCCACCAGCAACGGGTTGTTCTTGCGACGGCGGCAGAGCACCTGAATGGTACGATTGAGCTCCTGATCACGGCCGATGAGCGGATCGATACGCCCTTCCAGCACCAGCTGGTTCAGGTTGGTGGCAAAGCTCTCAATCTGTGCGGCCGAGACATCATCATCAGACTCGGGATTGTTATTGCTGCCGAGATCCGGCTTGCTGTCCTTGCGCACACCGTGGGAGAGGAAATTGACGACGTCGAGACGGCTGATCTCGGCTTTTTTCAGGAAATAGGCAGCTTGTGACTCCTGCTCACTGAAGATAGCGACCAGCACGTTGGCGCCGCTGACTTCGGTATTGCCGGAGGATTGCACATGGAAGACGGCACGCTGCAACACGCGCTGGAAGCCCAGTGTCGGCTGGGTTTCACGATCTTCATCATCGCGCGGTATGAGCGGAGTAGTTTGGGTGATGAATGCGCGGATCTCCTTGCGCATCTGCTCGACATCGGCACCACAGGAGCTCAGCGCCTCATGGGCTGAACTGTTATCCAGAAGGGCTAACAACAGGTGCTCGACGGTCATGAATTCGTGGCGCTCGTCACGGGCCAGTTTGAAAGCCTCGTTCAGCGTCTTTTCTAGATCTTTATTCAACATAGGCACCTCCCCTAGTACAGCTACAATGTGGTGTCACACTCGCCATCAAGTCATCAGATTCAAGCCTTTTCCATAGTACAGAGCAGTGGATGTTCGTTGTTACGTGCATAGGTGTTGACTTGGACAACCTTGGTTTCGGCGATCTCTGCGGTAAACATGCCGCAGACACCCTTACCACTATAATGCACACTCAGCATGACCTGAGTCGCCTTGTCCAAATCCATACCAAAGAACTTTTGCAGCACCTCCACCACAAACTCCATGGGCGTGTAGTCATCGTTGTTCAACACAACCTTATACATGGGTGGCGGCTGCAGCTTTGTTTTCTCTGCTTCTGCAATCTCTTCATTAGCAAAGAGTTCTTTCTGCTTGCTCATAATCGCGCTTCGGTACCTCTAGATTACTACCGTCTAACACAAGGTTGTCAATAGACTTGTTAACCAGATCACATCAGCTGTTAACAACTTCTTGACTCGCTCAAAAGTTAGACTAGATTGGTTACTTGCTAATCTGTGCCCGTCTGCTATGGGCCCATGTCCCTAGTTATAAAGGGCTGGCGCAGGTTACTCAACGACTTCTGGGTAATCAATAAAAGGATGTAGAAGTATGGCAACCGGCACAGTTAAGTGGTTTAACAACGCAAAAGGATTTGGGTTTATCTGTCCGGAAGGGGGCGGTGAGGATATCTTCGCTCACTACTCCACGATTCAAATGGAGGGCTACAAGACCCTGAAAGCGGGTCAGGCTGTCAATTTTGAACTGCAACAGGGGCCGAAAGGAAATCACGCCTCTGTGATTGTGCCAAACGAAGCACAAAATATGTAAATAACGCCCGTTGGATAAATAAAAAACCGGTTCCTCTCTGAGCAACCGGTTTTTTATTGTCAGATTTCTGGCGAATCCTGCCTCCTCACGGGATCACAGGGTTATCACCAGCCATGATCAGTCGTGATATTCACTACAGGCGATCAGGGTATTTTCCATCAGGCTGGCGACCGTCATCGGGCCCACGCCACCGGGTACCGGGGTAATGAAGGCGGCATGGCTGCGCGCCGTCTCAAACTCTACATCCCCGACCAGCGAGCCATCAGCCAGACGGTTGATGCCCACATCGATCACCAGTGCCCCCGGTTTGATCCACTCCCCAGGAATGAAGTTGGGCTTGCCAACCGCAACAACCAACAGATCGGCACGGCGTACCTGCTCTTCCAGATCCCGCGTAAAACGATGGCAGGTCGTGGTTGTGCAGCCCGCCAGCAACAATTCGAGGGTCATGGGACGCCCCACTATGTTGGACGCTCCCACCACGACAGCATGCAGACCGTGCGTCTTCACGCCGGTGGTCTCGATCAGCGTCATGATCCCTTTCGGAGTGCAGGGGCGCAGCGCCGGAATACGTTGGGCCAGACGGCCGACGTTATACGGGTGGAATCCATCTACATCCTTGTCAGGCTGGATCCGCTCCAACACCTGAGTGGTATCAAAGTGATCCGGCAACGGCAGCTGAACCAGAATGCCATCTACGTGGCTATCCGCATTCAACTGGTCGATCAGCGCCAGCAGCTCTTCCTGACTGGCGGTTGCACTCAGATCATAGGAGCGGGAGAGAAAACCCACCTCCTCGCACGCCCGACGTTTGCTGCCGACATAAACCTGAGAGGCGGGATCCGCCCCCACCAGAATGACTGCCAGCCCTGGAGCCCGTTTCCCTGCCGCCAACCGCTGTTGGACTTGCGCCGCGACCTGGCTGCGAATCGTTTGCGCAACCTGTTTTCCATCTATGATTTTGGCAGACATCGTTCTCCACTCACCATGTGTTCAACTGCCGCGCATTGTCGCATTTTTTTAGCCGGGATGTTAGCGGCAGACGCACGCCATACCTGTAGCGGGCAATAAGTAGGCACTTGAATTTACTGGGGGAAAAAGTCGTTGACGCTGGCCCTTACGCTTGGCTATGATGCCCGCCCGTTGCCCAGTACGACTCATGTCGATATGCTGGTCAGGGATTTTCGGTGATTAGCGCAGCCCGGTAGCGCATCTGGTTTGGGACCAGAGGGTCAAAGGTTCGAATCCTTTATCACCGACCATGTTCATCAACTTGTCGTCAAGACGTGTTGATACAAAGCGCCCTTAGCTCAGTTGGATAGAGCAACGGCCTTCTAAGCCGTGGGTCGCAGGTTCGAATCCTGCAGGGCGCGCCATTGATGCTCTCCTTATTCTTCTGGATTGGCGAGTGTTGATGAAAATTTCAGTGGTGGCTGTAGCTCAGTTGGTAGAGTCCCGGATTGTGATTCCGGTTGTCGTGGGTTCGAGCCCCATCAGCCACCCCATTATTCTGTCGATAATCGCCGCAAGGTGATGTCCATCGACTTGGTGCAGTGACATTCTGGTCTGCTCCGCGAAAAACCGGCCTTGGCCGGTTTTTTGTTTTGCGCTCGGCTGTGCCATGCCTTGTCTACAAGGCCATCCTCCAGACCGATAAACGCGGCTATGCCCATTTGTCACGATTCGCGCCTCCCCATCGATACACACAGCCACACTCCCCCACGCACCAGCCTGCCCGGTTCTTTTTCTGTATTTCCCAAGCGCCATTGATATGCTGATCGCTCTTCCTCTCTCCTGCTTCCCGTTGGAGCTTTTCTATGCAACGCATTCTTTTTGTCGAAGATGATCCCGAGATTGGCCAGCTCATCAGCAGCTGGCTCGGCCGCCACGATATGGACGTGATCCTTGAGCCCAGAGGGGACATGGCGCTGGCCCGGATCGAGGCCGAACAGCCCGATCTGGTGCTGCTCGATATCATGTTGCCGGGGCAAGATGGCATGTCCCTCTGTCGGAATCTTCGGCCACGCTTCGACGGCCCCATCGTAATGCTCACCTCGCTGGATAGCGACATGAACCAGATCCTGAGTCTGGAGCTGGGCGCCAACGACTACATCCTCAAAACGACACCACCGCCGGTGCTGCTGGCCCGACTTCGGGTGCAATTTCGCCAGCACCAGCAAACACCAACCCAACCGGCAGCCACCAGCAGCGTTCCCCAGCAGCTGCAATTTGGTCGGCTGCGGGTGGATGGTCCGGGACGAGATGTGCGGCTCGATGGCGAGAGCATTGCCCTCTCGACCGCCGACTTTGATCTGCTGTGGGAGCTCGCCTGCCACGCGGGCCAAATCTTGAGTCGGGAAGCCCTCTTTCGCAGCTTGCGCGGCCGGGAGTACGACGGTCAGGATCGCAGCATGGATGTGGCCATCTCCCGCCTGCGCCGCAAACTGGGTGATAACCCCGACAACCCGACCCGGATCAAGACGGTGCGCCAGAAAGGCTACCTCTTCGTCCCCCACGCCTGGGAATAACCCTCTTTCGGGAGCACCGCCATGCGCCGTCTCTTTATCCAATTCTATCTGTTGCTGATCGGCTGCTTCACCCTGGCCGTCCTGCTGGTTGGCGTGGTCTATCAGGTGACCGCCGAACGGGCGGGTGATCGCTATCTCGAACGCATGATGCAGGGCTCTCTTGGCCTGTTAACCGGCGAGTTGGCAAGAACCCCGCCAGAGCGCTGGCCCGATCGACTGGCCGAGCAGAGCAGTCAGTTTACCCTCCCCCTCAAGATCGGCGAGCTGGTGCGCCAGCCCTTGGCCAGCGAGGATCAGGCCTTTCTGGCTGCTGGCAACATTGTCATCGTCGAGGAAGATGACACCTTCCTGCAGCGCATCCCCGATACCGACCGGGTGCTGATTGTCGGCCCTGTACCCTACCTCTCCTACCTGCACGAGCTGCACTGGGTCGATGTGGGGCTGCTGCTGGTGATCGGCCTCTCTCTCGGCCTGCCCATCCTTCTGTGGCTGCGTCCCCACTGGCGCGGCTTGCAACAGTTGGAGCAAACCGCACGTCGCGTAGGCGATGGGGATCTCTCCTGCCGAACCAATCTGCCACCGGGCAGCAGTCTGGCCCGGGTGGGACACACCTTCGATCAAATGGCGACCCAATTGCAGGCCATGATTGCCAGCCGCAAGCAACTGACCGATGCCATCGCCCACGAGTTGCGCACCCCGCTGGTCCGGTTGCGCTATCGGCTTGCCATGCTCGATCCTGCCCCGGCCGAGCAGGAGCAGCAGGCGCTGGAGCGAGATCTGGGAGCGCTGGACGCCCTGATCGAAGAGATGCTCACCTACGCCAAGCTGGATAGACCCGAACTGCCGTTGCAGCGCGACGAGCTGGAGCTCAGCAACTGGGCACAAGCGCATCTCGGCGACTGGCAAGCGCTGGCCCCCGAAAAGAAGCTCACCCTCGATCTGCCGCCACGTCACATGCCCTGGTGCGGCGATCAGCGTCTGCTGACGCGCGCGGTGGAGAACCTCATCGGCAATGCCCTGCGCTACGCCGAGAGCGAGGTTACCCTCTCCATCTCGCGGCTGCAGGAGAACTATCTGCTGGAGGTGAGCGACGATGGACCGGGGATCAATCCGGCGCTGGCGCCCCAGATCTTCGAACCATTCGTGCGCCTTGATCAGAGCCGGGATCGTCGCACCGGCGGCACCGGGTTGGGACTGGCAATCGTGCGCAGCATTGCCCGTCATCACGGGGGGGATGTGGCGTTGCTGGCCAGTGACCACGGCGCCCGCTTCTGCCTCACCCTGCCTGTACATTTGGATACAAACCGTCACCAAGTGCTCACTGAAGGGTCGCCGCAACCGTCATAGGATGACTGTCATGGAGAACGCTCCATAACATCAAACCGAATAAGGAAATTGAACATGAAAAAGATCATTCCTCTGACCCTGGCAGCCGTTTTCGCCCTCACTTCCGGTTTCACCATGGCGGCCACCCCGACCAAGACAGCCACACCGCAGGCGACCCAGACCAAGGTGGTGAAAAAACACCATAAAGCCACCCACGCCAAGACCCCTGCCGTCAAAGTCGCGCCGAAAACCAAGTGATCCAGCTGGTCACTTGATAGCACCAAGGGAGGCTGACGCCTCCCTTTCCATCTCTTCCCGAAATTTTCCTGACGAGCGCCTCCCTCGTCCAAACCGGATCCACGACCCGGCTCCCCCTTTGCGGGAAACGGTCAATGACCACAGGAACATGGCATGTGGCGTCATCTGCTTAAATGGCTAGGCCCCTTGTGCAGCTTGCTGCTGCTCGGCACCGCACTGACCGTGCTGTATCACCTGACTCAGGCATGGCACTGGCACGATATTCGTGCGGCCATCTGGTCCCAACCCCTACAGAGACTGGCAGGCGCCCTGTTGCTGACCCTGCTCAGTTATGGTTGCCTCTGCAGCTATGACATGCTGGCGCTCCATGCGCTGGGCAAGCGCCTTCCCTGGCAACAGGTCAGCATCACCTCCTTTATCGCCTACACCTTCTCCAACACCCTGGGATTTGCCCTGCTGACCGGCACCTCGGTACGCTATCGCCTCTACTCCGCACTGGGGCTCACCACCGGAGAAGTGGCCCGCGTGGTGCTGTTCTGCTCCATCACCTTTTTCCTCGGCCTGCTGGCGTGGGGAGGTGGCGCCCTACTGACCTGCGATGTATCACAGTTGCTGCCTGACTGGCCGCAATGGGCAGATACTCTGCTCAGGCTGGCGGGCGTCATGGCTCTGCTGTTAGTGGCCTGCTACCTCTGCTGGCCCGCCCCACGTCTCTCCTGGCGCGAACACAGCCTGATCCTGCCCGGCGTCAAGGTTCGTCTGTTGCAGCTGTTGGTCGCGCTGGCTGACTGGATGGCCGCCGCCGCCGTACTGTTCGTGCTGTTACCCGCAGATAGCGTCCCCTACCCTGTGCTGCTCAGTGCCTTCGTGCTGGCAAGCTTCCTCGGGGTACTGGCCCACGTGCCGGGTGGGATCGGCGTGTTCGAAGCGAGCATGAGCCTGCTGCTGGCTCACTACCTGCCAGCCGACAAGCTGCTCGCCTCGCTGCTGCTCTACCGCTGCATCTATTATCTGCTTCCCTTTCTCTGTGCCCTGCTGCTCTTTGCGAGTCAGGAGATGCTGCAACAAAAAGCGCGCTGGCAGCGGCTACAGGGGCTGATGAGCGCAGTACGCGAATTTCTGCCCGCCCTTATCAGCATGGGAACCTTCGCCGCCGGTAGCCTGCTGCTCTGCTCGGGGATGATCCCGACCATGCGCAGCCACATTGAAGTCTGGCTGCAGGTGTTGCCGCTCCATCTGCTGGAGCTCTCCCACGTGCTCGGCAGCGTGAGCGGTATCCTCCTGATCCTGCTGGCTCGCAGCCTCTATCGCCGTCACGACGCCGCGTTTCGCACCACCCAGCTGCTGCTGGCTCTGGGTATCGCCTTCTCCCTGCTCAAGGGTGGAGACTGGGAGTCAGCCCTGCTGCTCGGCAGCTTACTGCTCATCATGACCCCCTGCCGCGCCCTCTTCTATCGCAAGGGGTCGCTGCTCTATCCCCAGTACACCCCGAGCTGGCTCATTTCGGTCGGCGCCGTGCTGCTGGGGGCGCTGTGGCTGCTGCTCTTCTCCTATCGTCAGGTGGAGTATGACCACGCCCTCTGGTTCCACTTCTCGCCCCACGGTGGGGCGGCCCGCGGCCTGCGCGCCATGGGGAGCGTGGTGGCCGTGCTGGCCGTTGCCGGGGTTGCCCAGCTGCTTGCGCCGCTGCGCATGGTCGGCGAAAAGCCGGACAAGGAGACGCTGGCGCGCGCTCACGAGCTGGTGGTGCGCGAAGGGGGGATCCACGGCTATCTGGCCCAGTTGCAGGACAAGTCCCTGCTGTTCCACCCCGCCGGTGACGCCTTCCTGATGTATGGCATCGAGGGCAACAGCTGGATTGTGATGGGGGATCCGGTCGGTCGCCCCGAGCAGATCGAAGAGCTGCTCTGGCAATTTCGCGAGCGATGCGATGAACACGACGCCAATCCGGTCTTTTATCAGGTCTCGGCCCGCTATCTGCCGCTCTATCTGGAGCTGGGGCTGATCCCCTTCAAGCTTGGTGAAGAGGCGATGGTCGATCTGGCTACCTTCGATCTGGCGGGCAGCCGCCTGCGCGGCCTGCGCCAGAGCCACGCCAAGGGCAAGCGGGAAGGGTTGACCTTCGAGGTAGTCGAGGCAGGTGCCGTGGCCCCCCTGCTGCCCAGATTGCAGACCGTCTCAGATACCTGGCTGCAGAGCAAGATGGGCAAGGAGAAGGGCTTCTCGGTCGGCCGCTTCGAGCCTGACTACCTGACCTTGAGCCCGGCTGCGCTGGTATGGCACGAGGGGCAGATTGTCGGCTTTGCCAACCTCTGGGTGAGCGATAACAAGGAGATGCTCTCCATCGATCTGATGCGCTACAGCCTGGATACCGGCACCGCCCCCATCATGGATTTTCTCTTTGTCGAGCTGCTGCTGTGGGGTAAGGCGCAAGGGTACGCCAGCTTCAATCTGGGGATGGCCCCCATGTCCGGCTTCAACGATCACCCGCTCAACAGCTACTGGGCCCGCCTTGGCAATACCCTGTTTGTGCGTGGCAGCCGTTTTTACAACTTTCAGGGGCTCAGACGCTACAAGGAGAAATTTTCGCCCCGCTGGGAACCCCGCTACCTGCTCTGCAGCAGCAAGCTGGTACTGCCCAGAACCCTGACTCACCTGATCACCCTGATTAGCCGCGGCCCGCTAGGGCTGATCAAGAAATAGGAGGATGGCCAATGAGATCCCTGATATTGCTGTTACTCAGTCTCGTACTGCCCGTTTCATCTTTTGCGGCGCACGCCGCCCCGGTCAAGGATGACCTGAGCCTGATTGAGCTGCCGGTCAAGCAACCATCCGACGCCCCCATGGTGATCTTTCTCAGCGGCGATGGTGGCTGGGCAGCCCTCGACAAGGGGTTGAGCGCCCAGTTTCAGCTGCACGGCATGCCGGTCGTGGGCTGGAGCTCCCTCACCTACTACTGGAAGAAGAAAACCCCGGAGCAGGTGACCGCCGATCTGGAGCGGATCCTCAATGATTACCAGACTCGCTGGCAGCGCCCTCACTGGCTGCTGGTAGGCTTCTCGTTTGGTGCCGAAATTGTCCCCTTCGTCATCAACCGGTTGCCGGAGCACTATCGTCAGGGGCTGGTCGGGGCCGTGATGCTCTCCCCCTCCACCAGCTCGGACTTCGAGATCCACGTCAGCGATATGCTGACCCACAAGGTGCGCAGCTACCCGACCGAACCGCAGGTGAAAACCATCCGCGACCTGCCGATGCTCTGCCTGCAAGGAGCCGATGACGATAACGGCGACCGCCTCTGCCCCCGTCTCAACCAACCCAACGTCACCACCGTCACCCTGCCGGGAGGACACCATTTTGACGATAACTACCCCCAGCTCTATCAGGCCATCACCAAGCATCTGAACCTGCCCCCGGATCCGCTGACTGTGGAGCATTAACCCGTATCACCACGGAATGCCTTTCAAGTACCGAGCAGGGCCTCTCTTGCGAGAGGCCCTTTTACTGAATTGGGCGGAAACTTTAAAAGGATCGACCAATGGGTTGGCCGTGGCGTCAAAGTCACCGAGGCTTTTCACTACGATTGCCCAAGAGGTTCAGCCAGATGCTGGGCTATCAACAATGAGGATTTGCATTCCTATGCCAGCAACCACGCGGGGATTGCGCCAGAAAGCAAAAAGCCCTGATGTTTCCATCAGGGCTTTGCAATGTGGCGGTGAGGGAGGGATTCGAACCCTCGATACGTTGCCGTATACACACTTTCCAGGCGTGCTCCTTCAGCCACTCGGACACCTCACCAAATTTTGGTCTGTGGTTTAACGTGTTCAGCCAACACGGTGTTCGCTACGCTGTTGCGCTGGAACGGGGCGTAATTTAGGGGAAAGCCCCGCCCGCGTCAACGGCTTTTTTCACCTGGCGAACCGTTCGAACACTTAATGCACAGATTCCGGTGCAACCTGAATTTCCGGCAGGTTGAGGAAGCCGGAACGTTCGCATTCGGCAACCAATTCGTGGGTGGCGGCGATGGTGCTTTGCACGAACAGCAGGAACTGCTCGACGCTGAGTCCGGCCTTGGTAAAGACGGTGTGGCCGACCACCAGCCGCGGCAGGTTGTCATCGATGATATCGAGGAACACCTTGAGGGAGGGGTACTGCATATTGAGTCGGCCCAGTTCGGCAACCAGCGGCAGCATTGCGGAGGGGCGCACTTCCAGCTCGGAGGAGAACAGCAGGCCTTCCTCTTCCACGAAGATCCGGCTCTCCTGAATACCATCGACCGACTGCAAAGAGACAATGTGGATACCGTGACACTGGTCGCAGACATAGTGCTCGATACGAGCCTGTTGCAACCAACGCATTATCATTTCGGAGCTGGGGATATTCATCATTTCCACGACAAGATTGGGATCAAGGGGCGCAGTCTAAACCAATTTGCTATCAACAAAAAGCACGCCAACCCGATAACCCTGCGGCTCGCTTCTTTTTGGCAAGCGCTATGCATATACTCAGCCAAATCCACGACGACGCTTGCCCCACAGGGGGCCCCATGACTATCCAAGAAAAGTATCGCCTTCATCTGAAATCACTCTCGGATGAGCTGCTCACCCTGCAAAAACCCATCCGCATTCTGGATGCCATCAAATGGCCACGCCATCTGCAGGATCGCTTTCTGGCAAGCGGTGGCAGGGAGCTGCCCGCTATCGACAGGCACTTCTATGATGCCCTCCCCCTCGGCTTCGATCCGCGCAACAAGTATCTGGAGCTCAAGGAGCTGCGGGACCGGATCCGCAGAAAGCTGGGGCCACAGGACGATCTTGGCCGGATCCTGCAAGAGACGGTCGATCAGTACATGGTGGTGATCGAGATGCTGCGCCAGCGCGGCCAACCCGATTTTCAGCGTTACAGCCAGCTGCTTTATGGCTCTGCCAGCGATCACCTGCGTGGGGATCGCAAGACCCTCAAGGAGCTGGGCGCCCGCCTGTGCGATATCTTCTCCCTGCCCGGCGCGCGCCATCTGGTGCGCCCCTACCCCAAGGAGTTCGAAGGAGAAGCCGCGGTCGCCAAACTGCAGGGCAAGCTGTCGAGCTACTTCAGTGACGGCACTGTGCAGGTGAAGCTGAGCGATGGCATCGTCTCCGATGCCGCTGCCGGTGGCGACTACATCAAGCTCAACTCCCACGCCCGTTTCTCCGAGCTGGACTTGCAGGTGCTGGAGGTACACGAGGGCTGGGTCCATGTCGGCACCACCCTCAACGGTCGCCAGCAGCCCTATGCCACCTGGCTGAGCGCAGGTTCACCGCGGATCACCGCCTGTCAGGAGGGGCTGGCTGTCCTGATAGAGACCCTCACCTTCAGCTCCTTTCCGGATCGGGCCAAGCGCATCTCCGATCGGGTGATGGCCATCGACATGGCCGAGCGCGGCGCCGATTTTATCGAGGTGTTTCAGCATTTCGTGCAGCAGGGCACCAGCGAGCACGACGCCTACAAGATCACCCAGCGGGTCTTTCGTGGCGGCATGGTGGGCGGCGGTGCCTGCTTTACTAAGGATCTCTCCTACGTGCGTGGCTATGTGGAGACGGTCAACTTCATCCGCAGCGCCGTGCTGGAAGGGGTGCCCGAGATCCTGCCGATGCTGTTTGTCGGCAAGGTGACACTGGATGACATTCCGGTGCTCTATCAGCACTATCTGGAGGGGCTGATCGCCGCTCCCCGCTATTTGCCGCCGATGTTTCGCGATCTCACCGGCCTCTATGTCTGGTTCGGCTTTGCCTCCGGCATGTCACTGGTCGATATAGGCCGGGTACAGCACCATTTTCGCCAGCTGTTTCAACGCCTGCCGGTGGCCGACCCCATCATTGCGCCGGTGGATATCGAGATCGACTGAACCACAGCGATAGAAGTTGGGGAATATAAAAAGGGCGCCAGATTGGCGCCCTTCTCGACGATTCAAATATCGCCGCCGAATTACTTGTAGGCCCGACCTTCGAGATAGTGTTTGCGACAGAGCGACACATAGCGATCGTTGCCGCCGATCTCCACCTGTTCGCCATCACGCATCACCTGCCCCGCTTCATTGACCCGGGAGTTCATGTGAGCCTTGTTGCCACACCAGCAGATGCTCTTCAGCTCTTCAAACTTGTCGGCAAGACAGAGCAGATGGTAGGAACCGGGGAACAGCTCGCCGCGAAAATCGGTCTTGAGGCCATAGGCCATCACCGGAATATCCTGCTCATCGACGATGCGGGCCAGCTGGTAGACCTGCTCACGGGTCAGGAACTGGGCCTCGTCCACGATGAAAACATCGATATGTTTCTTCGCATGGCGCTCTTTCACCATTTCAAACAGATCGCAGCTGTCGCTGAACACGTCAACCTTCAGTTCAAGGCCAACCCGGGCACTGATCACCCCGACCCCGAAACGGTCATCGATGGCTGGCGTCATCGCCAGAGGATGCATGCCCCGCTCCAGATAGTTGAAGTGCGCCTGAATGAGCTGGGTGGATTTGCCTGAATTCATGGTGGCAAATTTGTAGTGCAGTGAAGCCATGATACTGTTCCGAAACTGAATTTATGGGGCGCATGCTAACCAAAGCCCCTGACAAAACCAAGGGGCCCGCGGGCCCCTTGCTCTATAAATGTTACGCGGTGGCCAGCTCTGGCCGCGCTTTGGCCTTTTTCAGGTGATAGCTGGTAAAGAGCACGAACCAGAGGGCGCTGACGCTGAAACCGGCCAGGCTGGAGTGCATCAAGCCCATTGCCAGGTAACCGATGGCCGCACCGAAGGCGATGGCCAGTGCATAGGGCAGCTGGGTCATCACGTGATCGATGTGATGGCAACCGGCACCGGTGGCAGAGAGGATGCTGGTGCTGGAGATGGGTGAGCTGTGATCCCCGAACACCGAGCCAGCCAGTACCGCCGCCAGCATCGGCAGCATCAGGCTGATGTCGCTGGCGGCAGCCATGTCGCCGGCCAGCGGCAGCATGATGCCGAAGGTACCCCAGCTGGTACCGGTAGCAAACGCCATGGCACAGGAGAGGATAAAGACCACGGCAGGTAGCACTTCGATCGGCAGGTTACCGTTAGCCAGCGAAGCCAGGTACTTGCCGGTCTCAACGTCGCGCACCACGGCACCGATAGTCCAGGCAAACAGCAGGATGTTGATGGCTGGCAGCATGGCCATGACGCCTTGCGGAGCGGCCTTGATCCAGTTCTTGGCACCCAGCTTCAGGCGCATCGCCAGACCGATGGAGACCACCAGACTGCACAGGGCACCGTAGACCAGCGAAGAGCCGACGTTGGTATTTTCGAACGAACCGAGCACGCTGAACGGCAGCCCTTTCTCGCTCAGCACCGCAGCACCGGAATCGATCATGAAATAGATGGTGGCGGCGGTCAGGGTCAGGATCGGCAGTACCATGTCGATCATGCCGCCGTTGCTCTCCTCCGGGCTCTCCATATCCAGACCGATGGGGCGGCCCTTGGACTCATCCCACAGCTTGCCTTCCAGCGCCCACGCTTCGTGTTGACGCATCGGGCCGATATCGAGTTGGAATGCAATCACCACCAGCACCATGATCAGGGTGAAGACGGCGTAGAGGTTCATCGGGATCATCTCGACAAATGCCGCGATGGGGCTCTGTTCGGTCAGACCGTGGGCCGCCATGATGCCGCCCACCAGGGCGATGATATAGGCGCCCCAAGAGGAGATGGGCATCAGCACGCAGACCGGCGCCGCGGTGGAGTCCAGCAGATAGGCCAGTTTGGCACGGGAGATCTGGAAGCGGTCGGTGACCGGACGGCAGATTGCCCCCACCGACAGGCTGTGGAAGAAGTCATCGATAAAGAAGGCAAACACCATCATGCCAGTCAGGGCTTTGGCGCCCTTGCGGGTCTTGGCACGACGCTCGGCCCACTCGGCAAAGGCACGGGTCGCCCCGGAGACGCTCATCAGACTGATGAGGCCGCCCAGCAGCAGCATAAACAGGATCATGTTGACGTTGTCACGATTGAGCGCACCATCGACCCAGAAGATCTTGAGCACGGTATTCAACATGTAATGCAGGGATTCGAGGGGCGAAAACTGATTGAGCAGCAAACTGCCGGTGACGATGCCCACACCAAGGGACAACAGTACGCGGCGGGTCAGGATCGCCAGCGCGACAGCCAACAGGGGGGGAAGAACGGACCAACCGGAGTCGGCGAAATGACTAATGTCCATGATCTCTTTGCACCTAAAGATTACAGGTGGAGATCTACCGAGAGGATCTAAAGAAACAAAACCTATGGGGAGGTTATACTCCTCAGCCCCTTCAGGTAGCGCTCCATAGTGGATGACTATGGCAGTCCTGCACCTATTAGATGCAGAACCAGCAGCCCGGTATGATGGCCTGGCCACTTCGGCGCTGACTCCTTTCCTTGTGCATCACAGGCATCACCCTCCGCACAAATACTCATAGGCAGCGCGCCTCTACTTAAAGGTATTCGATGCACATTTTATCGAGATGGTAGCTTATAGCAAGTTTTTTGATTAAATAGTCATGATAAACAGACCAAGGTCGTAAAATGGTAGTCAAATGATGCAACAACGCCAGCTTTGACGCTATTTTCACCTACTGCGGCTTCATTGGCATCCAATCACCAAGCCTATTGCTGGCCATATTAAATCTCTGTATTGATGTTCCCCACGGATATTATATTTAACCCGGCTTGACTTATTTAAATCACCAAGCAAGAATCAGCTGGAACATAATATTTTTCTCTGACTCGACGTGGTAACTCCTATGAATGAATTTTTAAAGGTACTGCTTAATATCCGCAGTCTGCGTGCTACCTGCCGCGAACTTTCTCTGGAACAACTGGAAGAGGCGCTGGATAAATTCTCCACTATCGTAGCCGAGCGCCAGCAAGACGAAGCTGCCGCCCGTCAAGCTCGCGAAGAACATCAGCGAAAAATCAACGAATATAGCGAAATGCTGAAAGCTGCCGGCATAGACCCAGCCGAGCTGGTCAATGCCGTTGCAACAACATCTGGCAAGACCGAAAAAACAAAGCGAGCACCACGGCCAGCCAAATACCGCTATCAGGATAATGGCGTAGAGAAAACCTGGACGGGCCAAGGCCGTATGCCTTCGGCTATTGCCAGCGCAGTGGCAGCAGGCAAATCACTGGAAGACTTTGCTATCTGATCTCAATCTCGTTGCTAATAAAAAACCTCGCCAAGGCGAGGTTTTTTATTAGCGCTTAAATGTGAAATGTCAGATAGCCGATTGCGGTCGATCTGCAGCCTTGACCCACAGCACTTCACGCCCCCCTGCCATGCAGATGAGATAGCGGGCAACGGTAAAGAACCAGTCACTCATCCGGTTCAGATAGGGCAGGACCTCGGGATTGACACGCTCTTCCCGGCTCAATGTCAGCAGCAAGCGCTCGCAATGACGCACCAGAGTACGCACCACATGCGCTTGCGCCGCGGCACGGGAACCACCCGGCAATATAAATTGGCGCAGCGGTGGCAATGACTCGCTATAACGATCTATCTGCTGTTCAAGGCGAGTGGTCCAGGCGGCATTAACTTGCCAAATTGCTTCATTCTGGGCATCGCTGGAGAATGCCAACTCCCCCCCCAGATCAAACAACTCTTGTTGCAACAGCTGTAAATCAGCCAATAAGCCGACCTCTTGCGACGGGATGTCACAAATTAGCAAGCCAATATGGGAGTTGAGCTCATCGATATAACCGTAGGTCTCGACCCGCAAATGATCCTTGGGCAATGGGATACCATCGGCCAGCCGGGTCATACCTTTGTCGCCCTGCCTCGTATATATTCTCATACCGACATCCTGTTAATAATGGGAATAATCATGGACTCGAGCCCATTGAGTTTGATTTCGTAAGCCAGCGCCAGTGTCTGGCCCAATTTGCCCGCCGGAAAACCGCTGCGCGCCATCCACACCAGATAGGGCTCGGGAATATCTATGATACGCCGCCCCTGATATTTACCGTAAGGCATCTTGTTGGTCAGGGTCAGCAGTACCTGTTCGTCGGATAGCCAATCCATATTAATCGATATCCAGATATTTATGAGTCTGGATTGAGAGTCGCCAGTTACGCGCGATACAGGTATCCATCGCCAATTGAGTGGCCCGTGGTTTCTGGCTGATCGGCTGCAAGGCAATGACCACGTCCGGGCGCAGAGTTGCGGTCGCGAGCAGCGCATCCAGCTCTTCAATATGGTGCTCGGTCGCCACCGGATGCTTGATCTCGTTGGCCCGCTCCAACGCAGAAACCAGTACAGGCAGCCCTCCTTTCATGCCGATTTTGGGGGAGACGGTCACCCAAGTCTGCTCATGGGTCTTGATCTCGCTGGTGCCACTGGTTTCAATCTGCACCTGATAACCCGCCGCCAGCAGGGCTGACGAGAGTTCGTACAGATCGTAGAGGCAGGGCTCGCCACCGGTGATCACCACATGGCGAGCCTGATAACCCAGATCGGCAAAGCTCTTGATAATCTGCGCGGTGCTGAGTTGGCTCCAGCAATCGGATTCGTTGGAACGATCAAGTACCGCCTCCTTACCCACTTCACGAGCCGGATCAACAACCCAGGTATGACGGGTATCGCACCAGGGGCAGCCCACCGGGCAACCCTGCAGGCGAACAAAGATGGCGGGCAGGCCGGTAAAGATGCCCTCCCCCTGGATGGTCTGGAAAATCTCGTTGATTGGGTAGTGCATCTCGATCACGGCTTGTTGCAAAAGTCGCGGATTATACCCCAAGCCACGGCAAGACGCAGGCTCACTCTGCGCTTTTCTCGCCCAGCCCGGTTTTCTCAAACAGTCTGGCCATGATGCCCGCCTTGTCGGCCAGATAGTTGTTCAGGCCGCGACTGCGCAGTTCACACGCAGGACACGTGCCGCAACCGTCACCGGCAATGCCGTTGTAGCAGGTCAGAGTCTGCTGGCGTACCGTGTCGAGGTGACCATAGTGATCCGCCAGCGCCCAGGTTTCAGCCTTGTCGAGCCACATCAAGGGAGTTTCAAAACGGATGCCGCGATCCAGCCCGAGCGACACCGCCTGATTGAGGGCCTTGACGAACTCGTCACGGCAATCGGGATAGCCGGAGAAATCGGTCTCGCAGACACCGGTGATCACCGCTTTGGCACCCACCTGATAGGCATAGATGGAGGCAAGCGTCAGGAACAGGATATTGCGGCCCGGCACGAAGGTGTTGGGCAGCCCGTTATCCTGCAGCGCGCAGCTGACAGGAATGTCGTCACGGGTCAGGGCAGAGACCGCCAGCTCATTGAGCAGCGTTACATCCATCACCTTGTGGGCGGCAATCCCCAGTGCACTGCCCAGACGACGCGCGATGTCGATCTCTTCCCGATGGCGCTGGCCATAGTCGAAGGTGATAGCGTGCACTTCATCATACCGGGCTAATGCCTGCACCAGACAAGTAGTGCTGTCCTGACCGCCGCTGAAAACCACGACTGCTTTTTTCATCTTGATAACTCCTTGAATTGTCACGCGCGGCGGCCTTCGGCAAAGTCCTGCCACTGGGTATTCAACCGATTGAACAGGGTCAGCAAGGGCGCATAGCGCTCCAGCCTCCCCTCCCATCGGGACAAAAGGTGATAGCCCGCCTCTATGGTAGAGAGGGCATCGGGAAAGGGTTTCTTGCGAATGGCATATTGACCGGCAATGGCACCAATGCCGATGCGGGGCAAGCGGGCCAGTGTCGGGTTGCTCTGCAACATGCGATAGGCTTTACGCCAGGTGCCGTCAAGCAAGATAAAGGCGATGGACGTTTTGCCAGAGGGTTCACTCTCCAGCTGTTGGCGAAGATCGGTCAGCGAAATGGCATCCTCATCCGGCCAGAGTAGATAGCAGCGACGGGAAGGATCTGCAAGCAACCCATCAAGCCACTCATCGCGGGAAAAGTCCTCACCCACATGGATCTCGCACTGTTGCAAAGAGGCTGCCAGCAGCGCCGCAGTCCCCTTGGGATGTGCCACCTCGTTGGGGTGCTGCAAGATATAGAGGGGCGTGTGATTGTCAACCGGCACAATATAATCGCACAGGCAGGCTTTGAGGGCTCGGGTGCAACGTGTACAGTATCGACTGTTCTTGTCGTTGGACTGTTTCATGTTGTCAGACAAATCTGGATTTCTCTGGGTTATCACGCTCTCTCTCACCAGCTTGCTACTCTTCTTTACCGTACCCAATCTTCAGCTCTCCTTCGATCGGCCCTTGATCGCCGGGGGCGAAGGGTGGCGGATCATAACAGGCAATCTGGCTCATACCAATCTGTGGCACCTGCTGCTCAATCTGGGGGGCCTCGCCATCCTCTATAGCCTGTTTCGCGACTATCTGGGTGGGGCTCGCCTGCCGCTGCTGATGTTGCTGCTCTGGCTGGCAGTGGGCTTGGGGATCTGGTGGTGGTGCCCGCAGACCCAGTGGTACATGGGACTATCCGGCTCGCTGCATGGTCTGTTTGTCTGGGGGGCAATGCAGGATATCCGCCACGGACGCCGCACGTCGGGCTGGCTACTGTTGGCAGGGATGGGGCTCAAGCTGGCGATGGACTTCTACAACGCAGGAGAGAGCCCGATATCCACCCTGATCAATGCCAGGGTACACATCGGCTCTCATCTTATCGGGGCCGGTGCAGGCCTGTTGCTCGGCCTGCACCGTGTATCACTGAGTGAGCCTGTTACGCACCAACCAGCTCGGCATTGATGCTGGCCAGCATGGCGGCCGGATCGGCAGCCTGCGTAATGGGGCGACCGATAACCAGATAATCGGCTCCCGCCTCGACCGCCGCTTTGGGTGTCATCACCCGGCGCTGATCCCCCACCGCTGAACCGGTCGGGCGAATACCCGGGGTCACCAGTTTGAAATCGGCGCCCAGCAAGGCTTTCAGCTCATGGGCCTCGTTGGCAGAGCAGACCACCCCATCCAGACCGGATGTTTTGGTCAGGGTGGCCAGCCGGATCACCTGCTCGGCTGGGCTCACATCCAGACCAAGGGGGATCATGTCGGACTGTTCCATGCTGGTCAGCACGGTCACACCGATAAGCAGGGGCGCTTTGTCACCATAAGGCAGTAACGCCTCTTTGGCGGCACGCATCATCCGCTCACCACCACTGGCATGCACGTTGACCATCCAGACACCGAGCTCGGCACTGGCTGCCACGGCTTTGGCAACGGTATTGGGAATATCGTGAAACTTCAGATCCAGAAAGACATCGAATCCCTTGGCCACCAGCTGGCGTACATACTGCGGGCCAAACAGGGTAAACATCTCCTTGCCTACCTTGAGACGGCACTGTGCCGGAGAGATACGTTCAACGAACGCTAAGGCATCTGCCTCGTGCTGATAATCCAGCGCTACCAGTACTTTGGGATCTTGCATCTCACATCCTATTGCTTGTTATTCACCGTCCAGACCACGGATCGGCTTGATGGAACCCCACTGGCGACAAGACGGGCACTGCCAGAACAGCGAGTGAGTGGCAAAGCCGCACTGCCGACACTTGTGGGTTGACTTGATTTTGATCTGCTCGCCGACCAGCTGTTGCAGCAGCTCGAGGCTCTCCTTGGCGGGTCCCTCTTCCGCACTGGCCAGCTGAAAACCCACCAGCTGGTAAAAACCTTTCATTGACGGATGACGACGCAGCTGACGCAGCACCAGCGAACGGGCCTGGCTCAGGCCATCACGCTCTTCAACCAGCTTGGCAAGGGCCAATGTCACGCTGACGCCGGCATGATCCTCCACTGCCTTTTCAAGCAGCGGGATCAAGGCGGGCGTGCGACCCAACTGCTGATAGCACTCGAGCAATTTGGGCATTGCCTCGGAGGCAAAGTCGATATCCTGCTCGAACACCCGCAGTAACTCCTTGCTGGCCTGCTCATACAGCCCCTCAGCCATGGCGAGCTCAGCGAGGCGCAAACTGGCCCGGGCACACGCCGGATTGATACTGAGCGCCCGTTTGAGCTTGGCCAGCCCCTCCCCTTTCTTGTCCTCGCGCAACGCGATCTCGGCTTGTTCGCAATAGAAATGGGAAATGGGATCGGCCAGCTTCTTGCCTTGGAATTTTTGCAGACGAACCGCCACATCAATGGCCTTGTCCCAATCCCGCAGCTGCTGATGAATAATCAGTAGCTGGGCCAACGCCGTCTCTTCAAAATCGCTGTCATCACACAGCTCGTTCCAGAGCGCTTCTGCCCGATCGAGCAAACCCGCAGCCAGAAAATCGCGCGCAAGCTCCTGCAAGGCAAGCTGACGCTGCTCCCGGGTCAGTTGGCGGGTCACCAGATTCTGGTGGATCTTGATAGCACGATCGACCTCACCCCGCTGGCGAAACAGGTTGCCGAGAGAGAGGTGGGTTTCGATGGTTTCACTGTCCACCTCGAGCAGTTGGATAAAAAGATCCACCGCCTTGTCGGATTCATCGGACAACAAATAGTTGAGGCCCGCCACATACTGGCGGGAAAACTGGTTGCTCTGTTTCTGGGTGTCCTGGCGAACACTCCTGCGCCCCATGTACCAGCCATAACCAGCGGCGATGGGTAACAGCAGGAAAAGCAGTTCAAGCATTGAGGAACATTATTCCTTACCCGAAGACCGGACCAGTTCCAACTCGCGGGATTGACGACGCATGGTGCGGTTGAGGGTGCGATTTTGCATTTTCAGGCGCAGGAACAGCAGGCCGAATACCAACCAGCCCAATAAAAAACCGCCAGCGAAGAAGAAACCCAACAACATAGCAAGTGAGAACTCACCTTGAGCGATCAGGTAATTGAACTGAACCAGCTGGCCATTTTGCGAGCCGAGCGCCAAGGTCAGAACAAACATCAGCACCAGCGGAATGAGGGCCAAAATACGCTTCATAAGAGCTCCCTGTCAGTATCTAATGAGAGGCTGATTATCCTTAAAATCGCAGGCAGACTCTAGAGTGAATGGGAAAAGAGTTTAAGAAACAAGACGATTGGCACAGGAATCGGCGCCAAAAACAAAAAAGGCATACCCGAAGTATGCCCATTTCTGCATTATTCAATAATGTTGACGCGCTCGCGCAACTCTTTACCTGGTTTGAAGTGCGGGACATATTTCCCGGTCAGTTCAACCTTGTCCCCAGTTTTGGGGTTGCGACCCACGCGGGGCGCACGATAGTGCAGTGAAAAACTGCCAAATCCACGGATTTCAATCCGGTCGCCGTTTTGCAAGGTCGACGCCATCTGTTCAAGGATCTCCTTGATGGCAGCTTCGACATCCTTGGCCGGCATATGCATGCGGCTGGCTGCCAGTTGTTCGATGAGATCTGATTTGGTCATAACGTTAAATCTCCTTCCCCGATCACATGCAATATTCATTTTGCCAGGATAAAAAAGGGCGGCGCAATGCCGCCCTTTTCATGCATCAAGGATTACTCACCCTTGGCGGCTTTGAACGCTTCAGCCATAGCATTGCTGAACACAACTTCTTCTTGCTGGTTCAGGCTATCGATAGCAACACGCTCGTCAGCTTCGTCCTTAGCACGGACAGACAGGCTTACGGTGCGGTTCTTACGATCAACGCCCATGAATTTAGCTTCAACTTCGTCACCAACAGACAGCACCAGAGTGGCGTCTTCTACGCGGTCACGAGCAGCATCGGAGGCACGCAGGTAGCCTTCTACGCCGTCAGCCAGTTCGATAACGGCACCTTTGGCATCAACCTCGGTAACCTTACCCTTCACAATAGCACCTTTCTTGTTGTCAGCCAGGTACTTGTTGAACGGGTCTTCTTCGATCTGCTTGACCCCCAGGGAGATACGCTCACGCTCCGGATCCACTTGCAGAACAACGGCTTCGATCTCGTCGCCTTTCTTGAATTCACGCACGGCTTCTTCGCCCTGGTTGTTCCAGGAGATGTCAGACAGGTGAACCAGGCCGTCGATGCCGCCATCCAGACCGATGAAGATACCGAAGTCAGTGATGGACTTGATCTTGCCGGAAACACGGTCGCCTTTGGCGTGAGTTTCGGCAAACAGCTGCCACGGGTTGGATTTGCACTGCTTCAGACCCAGAGAGATACGACGACGCTCTTCGTCGATGTCCAGAACCATCACGTCAACCACGTCGCCAACGTTAACAACTTTGGACGGGTGGATGTTCTTGTTGGTCCAATCCATCTCGGATACGTGTACCAGGCCTTCAACGCCTTCTTCGATTTCAACGAAGCAGCCGTAGTCGGTCAGGTTGGTCACGCGGCCAGACAGACGGGTGGTCTCCGGGTAACGCTTGGCGATAGCAACCCAGGGATCTTCGCCCAGCTGCTTCAGACCCAGGGATACACGGGTACGCTCGCGGTCGAACTTCAGAACCTTGACAGCGATCTCGTCGCCAACGTTGACGATTTCGGAAGGATGCTTAACGCGCTTCCACGCCATGTCGGTGATGTGCAGCAGGCCGTCAACACCGCCCAGATCTACGAATGCACCGTAGTCGGTCAGGTTCTTGACGATACCCTTAACTTCTTGACCTTCTTGCAGGTTAGCCAGCAGGCTTTCACGCTCGGAGGTGTTCTCGGTCTCGATCACGGCACGACGGGAAACAACAACGTTGTTGCGCTTCTGGTCCAGCTTGATGACTTTGAACTCGAGTTCTTTGTTTTCCAGGTGAGCGGTGTCACGGATCGGACGCACGTCAACCAGAGAACCCGGCAGGAAGGCACGGATGCCGTTCAGTTCAACGGTGAAACCACCCTTGACCTTGCCGTTGATGATACCGATAACGGTAGCTTGCTCTTCGTAAGCCTTCTCAAGCTGCAGCCAGGCTTCGTGGCGCTTGGCTTTTTCGCGGGACAGCTTGGTTTCGCCGAAACCATCTTCGATAGAGTCCAGAGCCACATCAACGGTGTCGCCGACATTGATTTCCAGCTCGCCCATGGCGTTCTTGAATTCTTCAGCCGGGATAGCAGACTCGGATTTCAGACCGGCATCAACCAGTACGAAACCGTTCTCGATAGCAACGACAGTACCCTTGACGATGGAACCTTGACGGGTTTCAACGGCGTTCAGGGACTCTTCAAAGAGTTGAGCAAAAGATTCGATCATTGTTTATGTCACAAATGAAACATCCACTTGCAATCCGGCACAAGCGGGGCTGTTTTAAATAATCTGCGCCATCCTTGGTGCAGACGACCGGATGTCAGCTTGCACTGGCATCACCAAGTTGTTGCTCTGCATAGGCGAGCACTGTTGCCAGCACTTCATCTATGGTCATGGCGGTAGAGTCTACCACCAGAGCATCTTCTGCCGGTTTCAGGGGTGCAGTAGCGCGATTTCTGTCGCGATCATCACGTTCCCGAATCTCGGTTAAAAGACGCTCAAAGTTAACATCAAAGCCCTTATCTTGCAACTGCTTATAGCGACGCTGGGCCCGTTCTTCGGCACTGGCGTCGAGGAAAATCTTCACCTCGGCCTCGGGGAAAACAACTGTACCCATGTCACGACCATCGGCAATCAGACCCGGAGCCTGACGAAATGCCCGCTGACGGCGCAGCAAGGCTTCGCGCACCCGGGGGAAGGCGGCGATTTTACTGGCAGCATTACCCACTTCTTCGGTGCGGATGGTGCGTGAGACATCTTCCCCTTCCAGGATCACCCTGACCAGATCGCCTTCTACCTGAAATTGCACATCCAGATTGGCAGCCAGAGGCACCAGTGAGGCTTCACTGTCCAGCTCTACATCGTGATGCAGGGCGGCCAAGGACAACACCCGATAGATGGCGCCCGAGTCCAGCAAGTGCCAACCCAGCTTCTCAGCAAGCAGCTGACACAAGGTGCCTTTACCTGCACCACTGGGGCCATCAATTGTCATTACGGGGGCCATCTGAGGCATAACTTCTCTCCTGCACTGTGTTGCTCCCATCCCGAAGGGGTGGGTTAATGGGCGCCGATTATACCCGAATGTGGTGAGCCTGGCAGTCATCAATCCGCACAAAGGGCCAAAACCCCGACGGACAGCTGTGCTTGTATCTCATTTGGACATTTCATTAAGCAATGCAGGGACTTGTTCTTATGGTCGTTCCTGACAAGGCGCGCTAAACTGGCCCCCTTTTTTGAGCCGTTAGTAGTAAGGAGCAACCTATGAGCAGCGTTACCCTCGTGGCCAAATCCAAATTGCCAACCCCTTGGGGCACCTTCACGCTGGTAGGTTTTCAGGAAACCGGCACAGGCAAAGATCACGCCGCACTGGTGATGGGCGACATTACCGGTGAAGAGCCCGTGCTGGGCCGGATCCACTCAGAGTGCCTGACCGGCGACGCCCTGTTCAGCCTGCGTTGTGACTGCGGTTTCCAGTTGCAGGCGGCCATGGAGAATATCGCCAAAGCCGGTCGTGGCGTGTTGCTGTATGTGCGTCAAGAGGGCCGAGGCATCGGCTTGCTCAACAAAATCCGCGCCTATCACCTGCAGGATCAGGGAGCCGATACCGTGGAAGCCAACGTGGCCCTTGGTTTCGCCGCCGATATGCGCGACTACACCATCTGCGCCGATATGCTCAAGCAGCTTGAGGTCAAGTCTCTCAAACTGATGACCAACAACCCGCGCAAGATGAAAGCGATGGAATCCTTCGGTATTCCGGTGGCCGAACGGGTACCGTTGCAGGAAGGGCGCAATCCCCACAACGAGTTCTATCTGTCGACCAAGGCCAACAAGCTGGATCATATGCTGAAGAAGTGAGCCTGAATTGACGAATGTCAGATTGTCAAACGCCTCCCATTGGGAGGCGTTTTTCTTGGGATGACCACACATCAACCCAAGCTATCTAAGTGGCACGGTCAAATTGGCCAGCATAGCTTCAAGCTCTTCGCCAGTGCGGGCAGCACAGTATTGTTCAACCCGCTCCCGGGTCAATTGCGGCGCGAGACGTCCAATCAGGTCATACAGATAGCCGCACAAAAACGCCCCTCTGCGCAACCCGATAGCGGCAACGCCACTAGGTAGCCAAGGCACCTGTTTGAGCAGCAGATCACCATCGCGCTGGGGCTCCCAGGCAAAAGTTGCCATCACTCCGATGCCCATTCCTTGTCTGACATAGGTCTTGAGCACATCGCTGTCGCTCGCACAGCAGGCGATCCGGCTCTCGGCATGAGCGCAATCAGTGCCATGTGCAGCAGAGAGCGCCCTTCCATCGGTCACCAATGCAAACTCCACCAGCTCGGCCGGGGTCAGCGATGTTGCTTTGGCCAACGGATGATCCTTGGGCAGCACCAAGCCCCGTTGCCACTGAAAAGAGGGGAGCATGAGCAGATCGCTCCCCTCCTCCGGTTCATCCGCCAGCAGCAGATCAGCAGCGCCATCATGCACGGCTGCGCGGCACTGCGCCGCACTCCCTTGCATCACAGTTACTGCAACTTTGGGGAAGCGGGCCATGAATCCCTTGAGGATGGCGGGCAGAATATAACGGGCTTGTAGATGAGTAGCGGCAATAGTGAGGGTTCCCTGCTCCGGATGCACATGCTGCCTGGCCATCACCTTGATGGTGGCCACCTTGTCCAGCACCTCGGCGGCCACTTTGATCACATCCCGACCTATGGGGGTGATCTGGGTCAGGTGTTTACCGCTGCGCTCGAAGATCTGGATCCCCAGCTCATCCTCCAGCATCCGCACCTGTTTGCTGATCCCGGGCTGGGAGGTAAAGAGGCTCTCGGCGGTGGCCGACAGATTCAGCCTGTGGTTGGCCACCTCGACGATATAGCGCAATTGCTGCAGTTTCATGGTGTAGCCCTCAAGCGAACCCACTGTTAATAGTAACAAACTTTCAGCAATGACCCGCCGCCATCAGGCTGGGCGATCCTTGAGTAGGAAATCGCGCAAGGCACGGTTGGCCATAGAGAGCGGATCACCACGCCGCCACGCCACACAGAGGTCTAGGTAGATGGGCGGGTCGAAGGGTACGCCACTCAGATCCGGCTCCTCTTCCAGCACCATCCGCAAGAAGGTGGTCACCGCAAAGCCTTGCCGCACCACCGCCTTGAGCAGAGGGATAAGATTGCTCTCGAAGGCGATATCGGGTTCAACGCCCAGGCTCTGGGCCAGCGCCTCCATATGCTCCCGGTGGTAGAAACCACGGCGAAACAAAGCCAACTCCTGAGCGAAAAACTGCGAGAGGGTGACGGCCGGTTCGCCGCGCAAGGGGTGATCGTCCCCCACCACCATCAACATCTCTTCGCTCAGCAGATGTGCCCCCTCAATGGCGGGGGGGAGATCACTGGTGATGAGAATGGCCAGATCGAGGGAGCCATCCACCATCCGGCTGAGCAGCTCACGGGTGCCGGCCTCTTCGACCCGGATCTTGAGGCCGGGATAGCGATGCTTGAAGGCCATCAGACGAGGGGGGAAATAGTAGGAGCCCATCATGTAGGGGATCCCGATCCGCACTTCCCCCCGCTCCAGCCCCTTGAGCTCGGCCATCTCGGCCTCGGCCTGATGCATCTGCAACAACAAGCGCTCGGCATGGCGACAGAGCACCTCTCCCTCCGGGGTGAGCCGTACCGCCCGATCCTGTCGATCAAACAGGCGCAATTCGAGCTGCTGCTCCAGCTTGGCGATGGCCATGCTGATGGCCGGTTGTGCCACATGCAGACTGTTGGCTGCCTTGGTAAATGAGCCGGCATCCCTGACCGCCAGCAGATAGGTGAGCTGTTTCAGATCCATGTATCAATTCATCTTATGAGATAGATAACTTAAATATATTATATTTATAACCGCAAGGACTCTACCCTGACCAAAAGTAGTCAGGACAATACGCAATGATTGAAGTTGGAAGTCGCGAGTGGATACGTGCAACCCTGGCCCTCAGCCTGGGCTCTTTTCTGGTGTTTCTGAACCTCTACCAGACCCATCCCCTGTTACCCCTGATTGCCGAAGTCTTCTCGGTCAACTCCCTCTCGGCCAGCTGGACCCTGGCAGGATGCACTGCAGGCCTCGCCGCCTCCCTGCTGATCTGCGCCAGACTGGCGGATCGCCATGGCCGTCGGCAAGTCATGCTGGGGACACTCACCCTGGCGATCCTGCTCTCACTGTTAATCCCGCTGGTTGAGCAGTTTGGTTCCCTGCTGTTGCTGCGCATCCTGCAGGGCGCGCTGCTGGCAGGGCTGCCCGCGACCGCGATTGCCTATATGGGGGAAGAGTTCAGCAAACGGGCGCTGCTCTCGGCGGTGGGGGTCTATATTGCCGCCAACTCCCTCGGTGGCATTGCCGGTCGGGTGGTAGGCGGCCTATTGGCAGGCTGGTTTGGCGACTGGCAGCATACCTTTCTGGGGATTGGAGTGATCAGCCTGTCACTGCTGCCGCTGGTCTTCTGGCTGCTGCCCCATCAGACCCGCTTTGTGGCGAGCGCCCCCGTTCGCGGCCAATTTGCTCGCGCCTTGCAACAACACCTGACCAATCCCTTGCTGGTAGGGGCCTATCTGATTGGCGGCCTCAACTTTATGGTGTTTCTGAACCAGTTCAGCTACCTCACCTTCCTGCTGGCCAAGCCCCCCTTCTCCCTGCCCACCCAATGGCTCGGCATGCTGTTTCTCACCTATCTCTCGGGGACTGTAGCCTCCTCCTTGAGCGGCCGCTTTGCCAACCGCTGGGGGGCACAACGGATGCTGCTAGTGGGGATCGCGCTGATGGCTATCGGCAGTCTGTGGCTGCTGCAGGGCAGTCTGCTCGGGATCCTGAGCGGCTTGCTGGTCTCCAGCTTCGGTTTTTTCCTGGCTCACGCCTGTGCCAGTGCCTGGGTGGGTCATCATGTCGAACACAACCGGGCCCTCGCCTCCTCCCTCTATCTGGTGGCCTACTATCTGGGGGCGAGTCTGGGGGGACTTTACCTGCACCCCTTCTGGGAGCAAGGCGAGCTGGGCGGTCTGGTCATGGGAATTGAACTGGTCCTCATCCTGACGGCAGGCTTGAGCCTCTGGCTCGGCCGTCTCAAGCAGCGAAGCCAATCGCCACAGCCCGCCCAGCACCCCCACCGACACGGGTAACAGGCTCAGCGCAAACAGGGTCACCCACGAGCAGATGGCGATCTCGCAACCCAGCACCGCCAGATAACAAAAGGGGTCACACCGGTGACCCCTTTTGCTGCGTTATTCAAGAGCCTGTCAGGCTCGCACCGCATTTAGAGCAGGAGCACTCCTGATCGAAATAATCCGCAGGCACCGCGACCACAGCACCGGTCGCCACCTCTTCGGCGATCACCTCAGCCAGCGGGCGCAGATGAAACTTGATCTGGCCGGAAGGCAACATCAGGCCAATATCGGGGTTGCGGGTATCCTGCATGTTGCCGGTTTTGAATGGCAGCTCGGGATAGCGCGCTACCAGATCTTGCAGTGAAGTAACCACCAGCTCGATATGTTCCAGCCCCGCCTGATGGACGCGACCCGGTTTCGGTGCAGCCAGCTCGATACAGGGTACCTGTACCTCACCAGCCAACAGCAGCTGATGCAACTGATAAGTGGCGATGGGACGTCCGCCAATCATACCCTCCACCAGCAAGGTGCCCGCCTCAGCCAACACAGCACATAGCGCGCGGTACTCCTGCAGGGTTGCCGCCCGATAACAGAGGTGATCGACCGTTGGCTGTGAAATTGTGACGCCAGTGGCGGCCAGTTCGGCCAACAGCTGAGAAACAAATGGGGCCATTGGCCCCAGTGTGGAATCGAGTGGGTGGGACATGCTTACCATTTCTTCTTGGGTTGAAACAGGACATCGAGCTCGTCGGCTTCCTTGTCCTTGATGTTTTGCAGATCCTGCGCGCTGTTTTGCTGCTGCAGCTCTTCAAGCTCCTTGAGCCCCTGACGCATATCCTCTTCACGAGCCAGCAGATAGGGATCCTTGTCGCCCACGCTCGCCATGGCCGACAGACCCTTGGTATAGAGCTGGCGGCAAGTACCATATTGGCCCTGAATGCGGGCATCCATCGCCCGCTTGACCAGATTGGAGATGTTGATCTTGAGCTGCATCAGCTCGAGGCGACGCTCTTCCTGGGCGAACCCCTGAGGGTCAATCTTGCCCTTGTTGTGCTCGACACGCAGCACGGCCCGCATCTTCTTGACTAGTTGCAGCATCTGGATCGCCTGACGATCGGACTCCGGGGTCTTGAACTGCCCCTCATCCTGAACGCTATAGTTCTCCTGCACATTCTTGATCTGGGTCTGCACATCGGCGATACGCTGCTTGATCTGGTTGTTGGGCATCACCTGGGCGATGGCGCGATAAGCATCGAGGATCCGGTGCTGCAACAGCAACACCATATTCTTGGAGAAAGGCACCAGATTGACGTTCAGCAGCACCTCTTCGGTCTCATCGGCCACAGTCTTGTGTCTGGCAACGGCGTGACGCTTGTCCGCCTCCGCCTTCTGCTTATATTGCTGCACCACGTTATAGGCGATAACCAAAAACAGGAGTGCGCCGATAGACAGCAATACCAAAGTTAAAATCATAGGATGTCCAAACCCCTGTTCCTATTCAATTGCGTGATCCTACAACAGCTTACCCACTTAAGGTAGCCTGCAGATCCCCCCCTTGCCCACGTTTGTCACCAAGCTGTGCCCCCGGTCTCAGGGAGAGATTGCAGACTCAGGGGATGATGACCATGTTGATTATCTCTCCATAGTATCGCCTATTAGCGCCATTACTTGAGGTTAAAGCCCCGTGATTGCAGGAAGCCCAGCATGAAAGGACGGGACTCTTTGCCCAGAATGGCGCGGATCTGGCCACTCCAGGTCTGCTGTTTGTTGTTGCTGCTGCGGGCCTGATAGTAGTCCGCGATCTGCTGATCGTACCGGGCCAGCAGGTCGCGATCCAGCTCGTGCTGGTAGCGCTCCTGATGCACCACCAATCCCCTGGGCAGACGGGGTTTCTGCTCCGGCTGCTGGGCAGGATGACCAAGGCAGAGACCAAACAGCGGGATCACCTGATGGGGCAAGCCCAGCAGCTCGCTCACCTCGGCCGGATGGTTGCGAATGCCGCCAATAAAGACCCCGCCCAGCCCCAGCGACTGAGCTGCCAGCAGGGCATTTTGCGCCATCAGGGCGCCGTCGATGGCCCCGATCAGCAACTGCTCCGCATAACCGGTCTGGGCCTCGGGCACGATCTGGCTGTGACGATGGTAATCGGCGCAGAAGACCAGAAACTCGGCCGCCTGCACCACATACGGCTGATTGCCCGCCAGCATGGCCAGCTGCTCACGCGCCTCGGGTTCGCTGACTCGCACAATACTGGTCACCTGCAAAAAGCTAGAGGTCGAGGCGGACTGGGCGGCGGCGAGAATGGCATCCAGCTGCTGCGGGGCGATCGGCTCGGCAGTGAACTGACGAATGGAGCGATGGGAAAGGATAAGATCGATGGTCTGATTCATGGCACCTCCAAAATGAGGTAACACCATAGCGAAAAAAACGAGGGAGCCCAAGGCTCCCTCGCACACCCGGCTTAAGGGGCCGGATAGACGTAAGGGGCTTGCAACCCGAGCGGGAAGCCGAGCGCCCAGTAGAGCAGCAGAAAGATGGTCCAGCTCACCAGAAAGGCCAGTGAGTAGGGCAGCATCATGGAGACCAGTGTGCCAATCCCGGTGCTCTTCACATACTGCTGGCAATAGACCACCACCAGCGGGAAGAAGACCATCAACGGAGTGATGATATTGGAAGCAGAATCACCGACCCGATAGGCCGCCTGGGTCAGCTCGGGAGAGATCCCCACCGCCATCAGCATGGGCACCAGGATCGGGCTGATCAGCGCCCACTTGGCCGAGGCCGACCCCACCACCAGATTGACGGTGGCGGTGAGCAGGATCATCCCGACGATGGTCACCTCACCGGGCAGCGCCAGCGCATGGAGCACTTCTGCGCCGGAGAGGGCCAGCAGGGTGCCCAGATTGGAGTCACCGAACGCCTTGATAAAGAGCGCGCAGAAGAATGCCATCACCATGTAGGAGCCCATCTTGTTCATGGTGGCCGACATGGCGTCGATCACATCCTTGCCACTCTTGAAGCTGCCTGCGACAAAGCCGTAGACAATCCCGGGCAGGATAAAGAGCAGGAAGATGAGCGGCACAATGGATTTCATCACGGGAGCGGCGAAGGTGGTCAGGGAACCATCGGCAGCACGCAGCGGTGAATCGCTCGGTGACAGGGCCAACGCCAGCAGTACGATGGCCGCCAGCATGGCAAACCCGGCCCAGTTGAAGGCCCGGCTCTCTTGCGCGCTGTAGCGCCCCATCTCATCGGCACTTTCCAGATCCTCGTTGAGTGCTACGCGCTTGAGGCGCGGTTCAACCACCTTTTCGGTGATGAACCAGCCGACACAGATGATCAACAGCGAAGAGGCGCCGGTAAAGATGATGTTGCACAGGGTGTTGACCATGTAGTCAGGATCGAGCAACTGAGCGGCGGACTGGGTAAAGCCCTGCAGCAAGGCATCCCCGCCGGATGGCAGGAAGTTGGCGGCAAAACCGCCGGAGACACCGGCAAATGCAGCGGCGATCCCCGCCAGCGGATGGCGTCCGGCAGCGTGGAAGATGATGCCACCGATGGGGATCACCAGCACATAACCCGCATCTGCAGCGGTATGGCTGACGATCGCTACCAGGATCAGCATGGGGGTGAGAAAACGGGCAGGCGTCACTTTCAGCAACTTTTTCAGACCGGTATTGATAAAACCGGACTGCTCGGCCACCCCGACCCCGAGCATGGCCACCAGTACGATCCCCAGCGGGGCAAAACCGGTGAAGGTGGTCACCATGGTGGAGAGAAACTCGGCCAGACCGGCACCGGTCAGCAGGTTGTTGACCACTACCGCCTCCCCGGTACGGGGGTTGACCAGATCAAACTGGAATTGTGACAACACCCAGGAGCCGACCCAGACGATCAGCAAGGCATAAAGGAACAGCATGGCGGGGTCGGGTAATTTGTTCCCGGCTTTCTCGACGCCATTGAGGAAACGGTTCAGCCACCCCTTGGGAGGGCTGGCCGGACGGTCATTGACAGCAGCATGACTCATTATTGCGATACTCCTTTCCCTAGAAACGAGGTCGCATGCTAGCAATTTCTGCCAATCCGTCTCATGACCGATCGCAAAAGAGTGATTAATTTTGATTAAATATTGCGGGATAAAATCCCAAGTTGTGGCCTAACGCACACTTGTTACTCTGCCATTACAGCATTGAGCAGTGGATAACGCCCAACCTGACACTCCACCACGAAACCACTCGCCTCGACTTGCACCACCGTCAGCGGCTTGCTGAACAGATACCCCTGGAACACATGGCACCCCTGGGTCTGCAGTGCAGCCAGCTCGTGAGGCTCCTCTACTCCTTCTGCCATGATCCCCAACCCCAGATTGGTAGCCATGGCGGCGGTCGCCCGGATCACCGGCAGGTTGAGGCCTGTGACGAAAGAACGATCCAGCTTGATTGTATCGATGGGCAGACGATTGAGATAGGCAAGGGATGAGTAGCCGGTACCAAAATCGTCGATGGCAATCTTGATCCCCAGTTCACTCAAGTCATCGAGAATATCGAGGCACCCCTTCATATCGAGCATCAGCACGGTTTCGGTCAGCTCCAGCGTCAACAGGGAGGCATCCACTCCGTGCAGCTCCAGCTGCTCGCGCACTTGCCCGGGCAGCGCTGACGAGAGCTGGAAACCGGAGAGGTTGACGGAGACTGGCACCCGCTGATGGAAGCGCTTCTTCCAACTGGCCATCTGTGCCAGCGCGGTAGAGAGCACCCAACTGCCGATCTCGCGGATCAGCCCCATCTCTTCGGCCAATGGGATAAATTCCACTGGCGAGACATGGCCGAGCACCGGGTTGTACCAGCGCAGCAACGCTTCGTAGCCGATCAGGCGCTGTTTGGCGGCATCAACCTGTGGCTGATAACAGAGGCTCAGCTCCTGACGGCCGATGGCCTTGGCCAGAAATTGCTTGAGATTGAGCTTGCGCTGCAGAGTCTGCTGCATGCTGGGGGTGAAACGCTGCCAGCGCAGCCGCCCCATCTGCTTGGCCTGATACATGGCCATGTCGGCACGGGTGATGAGGTTGTCACCATCGTCCGCATCATCGGGATAGATGGCGATGCCGATACTGCCGCCGATGGTCACCTCAGGCAGCCCGCTCAGTTGCAGTGGCTTGGTCATCTGGGAGAGCATCTGATCGGCCACATCCTGGGCGCGTTCACTCTGGTTTCCCAAGGGAACCAACGCGGTAAACTCGTCCCCACCAAGACGTGCCAGCTCAACATCCCGCGGGCATATCTGTTTGAGGCGGCCGGCGACCCGCTCCAGCAGTCGATCTCCTGCCTTGTGGCCGTAGTTGTCGTTGACCAGCTTGAAGTTGTCGAGATCCATGAACACCAGCGCGAAACGCTCCCCCAGCCCGCAATAGGCCTCAAGGGATTTCATCAAACCATAACGATTGAGCAGGCCGGTCAGAGAGTCGTGCCAAGCGAGGTGGCGATGCTCCAGCTCCTCGAGTTTGCGATCGGTAATGTCCCGCATGGTAAGCAGAATGCGGGCACCCTGCTGGATATAGCGGAACTGATACTGGAACCAGCGCATCCCCTTGAGGGTACGGCACTCACCCTCGGTGACCACCTCATCGAGACGGGAGAGCTTCTGGTAGAAGCTGTCGTCATTGCCGGAAAATACCTGGGAGAGCTTGGCGATCTGGTGGCCGAAACACATTTCGAAGTGGTAGTTGCCGCTCTCAAATACACCGTGGCTATCGAACAGGCAGGCAAGAGTATCACCGGTCGCCAAAGAGGACTCCTGATAGAGGGTATCTGAGTCGACAACAGCTTCGGTCATCATCATCAAACGGCCTGCCAGCTGAATGCCGGAGAGACGTAGATAGATCTGCTTTTTGACCCCCTTTGGGGAGATAGTCCACCATTCGTTATAGCTACGCCCCTGCTGAAAATCACCGAGGTAGCGTTGCAACAACAGCGCTATCGCTGTCGCCATATCAGCCGAAAAGTCCCTGGAACAGAGCTCTTCAAGGGAGGTGGCCTCCCAGAGGGGGAGTGCTGCGCGGTTTGCCCAGAAAATATGGTGATGTTCGATGTCATAGACCCAGATAGGGGTATGCAGAACATCCATTGTCTTCAGTAACCCTTCGTCAAGCGTATTCATCTGGTCAAAGTCGTTCATGCTGGATGGTCACTGGTGAACCGGAAACAAACGGGCAAACCGCCGTATGCAGAATGCAAGGTGAAAACACCTCTCGGCCACTATTTCTCGCGATGGCCAAAAGCAGAAAACTGATTTCAGAAATCAATAGCAGGAGAGCCAATACAACCACAGAAAAAAGGACTCAGCCAATACTCTTGCCAATCAAAACAAATCACCTGCTCGTTTTTAACTTTTTTTCCCAGCAAAAACAAGCACTAAGAATTGCACTCTGGATACTTCAAAAACATTTTTACGATTTATAACAAACACCTGCCTACTGACAAGAAAGTCAACTGAGGGGCGTAGCGGCATTTCCCTCTTAAAAATTTCATTTATTAACCAGAGCGTTGAATAAACAAACAAAAAATCGCTACGCAGCTTAAAATAGCGACTTAACAAAGAACTTAAATACCTCAAAAACATTATCTATTCGCACGAGACCGACATGATGCATGCGCGACTCTCATCACATTCACATCGCAGAGAAAAAATTCGTCCTGACCAGCGTACTCGTCATTTTCCAACAAGATGATCCACGCCAGGTCGCCTCTCTCACTTGAGCGATCCGATAGTCCTCGTCGCAGTGAGAGTGACAACGAAAGTGCAGCAGAAAGCGTTCTCGTTCGAAGACAAAAAAGAGGTGGACTGGTATCAATAGAAATCGAATCCAGATCAATTAAACGCTGAATTACGCTTGCCAACCCGGGATGCTCTTTTTATGGTTGCCCCCTTGTTACACCCAGAACAGCGTTTATGAAGCACATCGAAGAGTTCTACCTGTTCGTCAAGGTGGTGCAAGAGGGAGGATTCTCCCACGCTGCTGCCGCACTGGGCATGCCAACAGGCACCATCAGTCGACGCATTTCACAGCTGGAAGAGCAACTGGGTTGTTCCCTGTTACATCGCTCTACCCGCAAACTCCGTCTTACCGATGAGGGGCTCAGATACTATGAGCGTCTCTGTACACCGCTTGCACAAATTGAACAAGCCACCAGCGAAATCCGGGGTAAAGAAGCTGATATCACCGGGCTTATCCGGATAGCCGCACCGATCGCGCTCTCCAACACAATCCTCATCGATATGCTGGCAGAATTCGGACTGCACTATCCCGAGGTACAGTTCGATATCACCCAAACCAATGATCATCAACACCTGTTCGACAATGATCGGGATCTGGTGTTCTTCAACGGTGAGCTGCCCCAGTCACTGCCCAATGCTATCTGTCTCGGTCATATCGAATACGGCCTGTTTGCCTCACCGCTCTATCTGACCAAAAAGGGCACGCCTTCCCACCCCAACCAGCTGGAAGAGCACGATCTCATCTACTGCTGGCCACACCAGCACTGGCAGCTGACAGACAAAGATGGCCAGAGCGTCTGCATCAAACGCAGCGCCAAACTGATCGTCAACCAGACCCAGGCCGCCGTGCGCGCAGCTCGACGTCATCTGGGGATCGTTAACGCCCCGCTGCACTACCTGAGCAGCTTCCTCCATGACGAGCAGCTGGTGCCGGTACTGACCGACTGGCAAACCGGTAATCGTCCCTTCTACATGTTGTGTTGCCAACACCAGTTCGCCCCGTTGCGTGTTAAGATGTTCGCTGAATTTGTTGAGAAATACTCCGCACGCTATCGTAACCGGCAATGGGATAACCAATTTTCACAGGGTGATAACCTCCCACATTGCATCTGACTGTTAGCGGGCCACACTTATAGCAATCCTTGCCAACAGAGCCTGCCTAACACCATGAATGTATTGATATGTGATGACTCCGGGTTCGCCCGCAAACAGCTGGCACGAGCGCTCCCGGCTGACTGGAAAGTCGATTTGCACTATGCGGCCAATGGCCTTGAAGGGATCGAACAGGTGCTGATGGGCCATGGCGATCTCATCTTTCTCGATCTCACCATGCCGGAGATGGACGGTTACGGTGTGCTGGAGACCCTGAAACGGGAAAGGCTGCGCAGCAAGGTGATCGTGGTCTCCGGGGATATCCAGCCAGAGGCCTATCAGCGGGTCATGGGGCTGGGGGCGCTCGATTTCATTAAGAAACCCGCCGCCCCCGATACCCTGCTTGCCCTGCTTAAACAACATGGTTTCTGGAGTGCTGTTCCAAGCGGTCAGCCAAGTGCCGCCGAGGCGCTGCCAAGCGGCGTGGTCGCTGATGCGGGCGTCAAAATTACCCCCGAAATTCGCGATGTCTATCAGGAGCTGGCCAACGTCTCCATGGGTCAGGCGGCCGACTTGCTGGCCCGTCTGCTCAACGCCTTCGTGGTGCTACCCATCCCCAACGTCAACGTGCTGGAGGTTTCCGAGCTGCACATGGCCCTCTCGGCAGCCGCCGATTCGGATACCCTATCTGCCGTTTGTCAGGGCTTTATCGGGGCGGGGATCGCTGGTGAAGCGTTGATCCTGTTCCATGACTCCAGCTTCAAAGATTTGGCCAAGCTGATGAACCATCAGGGAACGCTGGATCGCACCGCCGAACTGGAGCTGCTGATGGATACCGCCAACGTGCTGATCGGCGCCTTCCTGCGTGGCTACGCCAACCAGCTCGATACCCCCTTCAGTCAGGGTCATCCAGTGGTACTCGGTCAGCACAGACCCATCAACGAGCTGATCAACACCAACAAGAGTCGCTGGCGCCGCACCCTCGCTATCGAGATCAACTACCGGATCCAGGATTACGCGGTACAGTGTGATCTGCTGCTGCTGTTTACCGAAGATTCCATCGCTACCATGAACAATAAAATCATGCACATGCTCTAGGAGTGACTATGGAAATCCGTGAATTTCATTGGCTGATGAACATAGTCCAGAACCTGGACGTAGGCCTGGTGGTGCTCGACAAGGAGTACAAGGTTCAGGTGTGGAACGGCTTTATGGAGAGCCACAGCGGCCGACTGGCCGGTGAAGTACGCGATGGCATGCTGTTCGAGCTCTTTCCCGATGTGGACAGAGCCTGGTTCGAGCGCAAGGCCAACATGGTCTTCAAGCTCAACAACCGCGCCTTCAGCACCTGGGAGCAGAAGCCCTATCTGCTGCGCTTCTCCAACTATCGCCCCATTACCGGCTCGGCCCCCCACATGTTTCAGAACCTGACGCTAGTGCCACTGGCCGATTTCGGTGGTCAGGTAACCCACATTGCGGTGATGATCTACGATGCCACCGATGAGGCCATGCTGATGAGCGGTCAGCGGCAGGCGTGAGCTTGCTGCAAATAACAGAGGGCGCCGCGGCGTCCTCTGTTATTTCGGTATAAACAGGTCTCGGTATAACCTCTACCTCACCAAGCCGTCTCAACGCGCCCCGAGATACTCGGTGAAGGCGTCGATCACCTCTTCAATATCGTCATCGTTGATCTGCAGATGGGTCACCAACCGCAGCTCGCCGTAACCGGAGAAGAGGATCCCCCGCTCTTTCATAAAAGCGAGCAGAGGGGCGGACTCCCCCTCACACAGCCGCAGAAACACCATGTTGCTCTGTACCAGCGAGAGGTCGAGCTCGATGCCCGGCAGTGCAGCCAACCCTTCGGCCAGCCGTTTGGCACGGCGGTGATCATCGGCCAGGCGGGTCACATGCTGCTCGAGGGCAAACAGACCGGCTTGCGCCAGAATGCCCGCCTGACGCATGCCGCCCCCCAGCATCTTGCGCAGTCGGCGCGCACGGGCGATGAAATCATGGCTGCCCACCAGCAGCGAGCCCACCGGAGCCCCCAACCCCTTGGAGAGACAAATCGAGATGCTGTCAAACGGTGCGGCGATCACCGCGACCGGGATCTCGCTGGCCACGGCAGCGTTAAAGAGCCGGGCACCATCAAGATGAAGCTTCAAGCCGCGTTCGGCAACGAATGTCCCCATCTCCTGCAGATAGGAGAGCGGCAGCACCTTGCCATTGTGGGTGTTCTCAAGGCAGATCAGGCGAGTCTGAACGAAGTGGGCATCATCAGGTGCCAGCGCGGCCTTGATATCATCGAAGGCCAGCGTGCCGTCACGCTGCATCGGCAAGGGTTGCAGGGCCAGAGAGCCCAGCACGGCACTCCCCTGCGCTTCATAGCGATAGATGTGAGCGGCGTTGCCGAGGATGGCCCCCTCCCCACGCTGACAGTGGCTCATCACCGCCAGCAGGTTAGACATGGTGCCCGATGGCACAAACAGCGCCGCCTGTTTGCCCAGCAATCTGGCCCCATGGGCCTCCAGCGCGTTGACGCCCGGATCTTCACCATAGACATCGTCACCCACTTCGGCGTGGAGCATGGCCTGACGCATGGCATCAGTAGGCTGGGTGACGGTGTCACTTCGTAAATCGATATAGCGCATGAGATCCCTCCTGAAACAGGAGAGTGACGTTAGCCATGCGCCCCTCGCTTGGCAAGGGGCGCATGAGCAGAATGTGAAGCCAATAGGCGTCCGGGGAACCCGCAGGGGGGATTTACCAGGGCAGCGGCTGACCGTTCAGATCCAATAGCTGTCCCGATTGAGTCAATGATAACCCCTTGACGAGATTGAGCAGTTTCACCGCCACCTCGGCAGGATCCAGCAATTGATCCGCAGGCAACTCGCTCAGAAAGGGGGTATTCATTGGGGAGTCCATCAAACCGGGGGCCACCGCCACCACCCCCGCGTGCGGGAAACGCTGCGTCCACTCAAGGGCAAGGGTTTTAACCCCCATGTCGAGGGCCGCCTTGCTCATCCGGTAGCTGTAACGCCCCCCCTCCCGGTTGGCGGTAATGGAGCCAGCCAGATCGGAGATGGCGCAGAGCCACAGCGGATGGTCATTGCCCATCAACCGGCTGAAACGGGCAGCCAGCGCCAGTGTTGGCCAGGCATTGGCCAGCAGGCTGTCGCACAGCCACTTGGGGTGCACCTCTTCGACCCGCCGCTCCGGCATAAAGCTGACATCGTGCAACACGCCGATGGTATTGATCACAACGGTGGGAAGCGGATCGCTATCGTAGAGGGTAAACAAGGCATCGAACGAGATGGCATCGACATCTGGCAGCGGGAAGAAGTCCTCCATCTCGATCCCTTTGGGATAGTTGCGCCCGGCCAGAAGGAAGGACTCCTCCCTTGCCATCAGCTCTCTTGCCAGCGCCGAGCCCAGCGCACCGCTTCCGAGGATCAAGTAGCTCATCGCCCGTTCCATGGATAATTTATCTTGCTTAGAGCGTATCAGAATAATCAACCGGCCGTGACACGACCAAAGGGTAATATGCCCCTCATCACGCTTCCCCCAGATGGCGACCAAACTCCCGCGCCAGCGCCAAGTCGAGAAAACCGTCCGCTTTCTTGTGGGTGCGCAAAAACTGGTAATAGGCGAGCAGGGTGACCAGTGCCTCCTCATCGGGCAGCCCCACCCCGGGTTGCTGCTCGCCCAGCAGTAGCTGCGCCGCTGCCAACGCCTCCCTGTCTACCACTTCCGCCTGACGGTAGAGATAACCGCAGCCGGTTGCCAGCCACTCCAGCGAGCAGTTGGCCCCCATGGCGATCTGGTTGGCCCGCGCCAGGCCAGGCTCGGCTCCCTTCAAATATTTGCGGATCAGCGCTTCACTGAGCCCCACCTTGCGGGCAAACGCGCTCACGCTCATCTCTCCGATCAGGCTCTGCAAGCGCTCGGCAAATCCTTCCATCCAACTCTCTCTCCTACTCTGCGATCAGAACCAAAGTTCGAATCATGCCACTGCCCATTATTGCTTTGCCAGCCACATGAGGCCAAGATGCCCGCAGTCATCTATGTTGCACATCGTTTTCGCATCGTATTTTTCAAGGAGTCAACCATGTCTGTATCCCGTGTCGCCTTGCATCCGCAAGGCCCCACCTTCTCTCGCCTCATCATGGGTTACTGGCGCCTGATGGAGTGGCAGCTCTCTCCGGCCGCTCTGCTCGATCTGATGAAATATCATCTGGATCTGGGGGTCACCACCATCGATCACGCCGATATCTATGGTGGCTACCAGTGCGAAGAGGCCTTTGGTCACGCCCTGCGCCTCGAGCCTTCCATGCGCAGCCGGATGGAGATCGTCACCAAGTGCGGTATCGCCCTCACCGCCAAGCCGGAGCATGCTCTCAACCACTACAACACCGGCAAGGACCATATCATCGCCAGCGCCGAGGCCTCGCTGCGCAAGCTCGGCACCGACCATCTGGACCTGCTGCTGATCCATCGCCCGGATCCCCTGATGAACGCCGATGAAGTGGCCGACGCCTTTATCACCCTGAAACTGGAGGGCAAGATCAAGCACGCCGGGGTATCCAACTTCACCGCCCGTCAGTTCGAGCTACTGCAATCGCGCCTCCCCTTCCCGCTGGTCACCAACCAGCTGGAGATCTCGCCGCTTCATCAGGAAGGGACCCTCGATGGTACCCTGGATCAGTGCCAGCAGCTTGGCATCAAGCCGATGGCCTGGTCATGTCTCGGCGGCGGCCGACTGTTCAGCGATGACGCCTATGCCCCGCTGCGTGCCGAACTGGAGCAGATCCGTCAGGAAGTGGGCGCCCAGACTATCGAGCAGGTGGTCTACGCTTGGGTAATGATGCTGCCAAGCCAGCCGCTGCCATTGATTGGCTCCGGCAAGCGGGAGCGGATTGCTGCCGCCGTAGCCGCCGAATCTGTCGAGCTGAACCGCCAGCAGTGGTTCCGCATCCGCAAGGCGGCGCTCGGTTACGACGTCCCCTGATAACAGCAAAACGTCCAGAAACAAAAACGGCATGGGGGAAACCCATGCCGTTTTTTTATTGCCGAGGCACCTTAGCGGTGGCGCTGTTGCGGGCGACCACGGGGAGCATCTGTCTTCGGTTTGGCCTGGTTGACGGTGATGGTACGGCCACCGACTTCTGTGCCATGCAGACCAGCGATGGCCTTTTCGGCATCACCATTGACCGGCATTTCAATAAAACCAAACCCCTTTGACTGGCCGGTATCGCGGTCGATGATGATATCAACCTTGTCGACCTGTCCAAACTGGCTGAACAGGGTTTTCAGTTCGTCGGCCGTCATCCGGTACGACAGATTTCCTACGTAAATCTTCATGCCATCCACTCTCGATTCAAGGTGCCTTCTCTATGCAATTCCCAGCATAACGGTAAGGGCACAACCCCTATGCCGGACCTGCCATGGCTTCATGCCGTGGCCTTCTCCACACTGTCGTCAAGTGATTGATCTCTTGGGTTAACAGTGCAGACAAGATCAATTCGAGTCACTGGCAGTATCTGAGCTTTGCCGAGAATTGTCGAGAAAATAGTCGACTCAGGCCGATTGCAGATCTGACAACCGTTGCGCCAGCCTCCGGCGACCGTGCCAGGCCCGTTTAAAGCCGAAGCGATAGACCGACGGGCTCACCAGATGGAGCTCCCCCGCCTTGAGATCCAGTAAGGCTATGGCCGCCGCCAGCTCCTCTTCACTCAGTTGCAGATCGAGGCTGAAGTCGAGCCACTGGCCGTCGTGACCCACTCGCCGCTCCCGTTCGAGCGCCACCAGCTGGCTGCGGGGCAGCGCCAGCGCCTCATCCTTGTTGCCATTGAGCAGATAGATATGCTGTTCATCCCACCCCAGCTCCGCCAGTCGCCAGGGCTGCCAGCTGCGGGGCAGCGACACCATGATCCCGGTGATACCACCAAAGACCACGCCCACCCAGTTGAGCAGCGCCATGGCGCCCCAGCCATCCCACAAGGAGGCTGCCACCACGCCCCAACTCACCAGCAACAACAGAAAAATGACGCAGCGATAGCGAACCGCTGGCGGCATCAACAGCTGCACCTGCGAATCGGCAAGCAAGGATGTAATACGCATGAAAAGCTCCTGTCATCACGAAATGGCGCCATTGTGAATAGCCATCAGGATGCTGACAAGGGGGTTTTCTTTGTCATCCCCCTATAAAATCAATACCATGGCGTAAATGATTCTCAGTGGAACCCGCTTCTTGACCAGCTCGCAACCCTGTGTGCGCTTTTGTGGCGTCGACAAATTCTATGGCGACTTTCAGGCTCTTCATCACATCGATCTCACCATTGAACGGGGAGAGAAGTGGGTTATCTGTGGCCCGTCAGGCTCGGGAAAATCGACCCTGATCCGCACCATCAACGGGCTGGAGGGGATCGATGGCGGCCAGCTGTTCCTGTTTGGCGAGCCGGTGACCCCTTCCTACCTGCGCCGCCTGCAAGGTCGGGTTGGCATGGTGTTTCAGCAGTTCAACCTCTTCCCCCATATGACGGTGCTGGAGAACCTGATGGTGGCGCCGGTGCATACCTTGGGGTTGCGCCCTCAGGAGGCCAAAGCCCGGGCGCTCGGGCTGCTCGAGCGGGTGCGCATTCAGGCACAGGCCGACAAGTACCCACACCAGCTCTCCGGCGGCCAGCAGCAGCGGGTCGCCATCGCCCGCTCCCTCTGCATGCAACCCGAGCTGATGCTGTTTGACGAGCCCACCTCCGCCCTCGACCCCGAGATGATCCGCGAAGTGCTCGATGTGATCCGCGAGCTGGCTGACGAGGGGATGACCCTGATCTGCGTTACTCACGAGATGGGCTTTGCCCGTCAGGTGGCGGATCGGGTGCTCTTTATGGATGAGGGGAAGATCATCGAGTCAGCCCCGCCCGCCCAGCTGTTCAACGCCCCCCGGCATCCGCGCACCCGGGCCTTCCTCGAACAGGTGCTCAGCTATCATGGCTAGGCTCATACGCCCCCGCCTGCTCGGCTGGTTGTCAGGCACTGTGATGCTCTCTGCGCTACTGGGCTGGGCGCTCTATAGCGGCGCTCGCCAGATGGGCTATGAATGGCAGTGGCCGCGGGTGTTGCCTTTTCTCGGCGAATGGGATGAGGGAACCTTTTATTCCGGCCCCTTGCTAAACGGCCTGCTGGTCACTTTGCAGGTGGCGCTGCTCAGTCTGTTGGGCACGATGGCGGTCGGTGTGTGCGTGGTCAGCCTGCGGTTGCTTCCCTCCCGGCTCGGCCCCTGGCTCGCCATCGCCTATCTGGCGCTGGTGCGCACCACGCCCCAGCTGGTGCAGCTCTATATTCTCTATTTCTTGCTGGGCCCCATGCTGGGATTGGCCCCCCTTGCCTGCGCCGTGTTGAGCCTCTCCCTCTATCAGGGGGCCTTCACCGCCGAAGTGCTGCGTGCAGGTGTACAGGCCATTCCCAAAGGACAGTGGGAGGCAGCCCAGTCGCTTGGCTTGTCACGGGCCATCACCCTGCGTAAGGTGACCCTGCCCCAGCTGGTGCGCATCACCTTGCCGCCGCTGACCAACGAGCTGGTCTCCCTTATCAAACATTCGGCGCTGGTGAGTGTGATCGCCATCTTCGATCTGACCAACGAAGGGCGTACTCTGGTTGCCGATACGTTTCTGACCTTTGAGGTGTGGTTTACCGTGGCCGCCCTCTATTTGCTGTTAACCCTGACGCTGTCAGCCTGTTCGCGGGCGCTGGCCCTTCACCTGAATCCGGATCAACAAGGACGCTAACCATGAATCTGTCATTCAAGACCACCCTGTCGGGCGCAGCCCTGCTGCTGGCAAGCCTGCTCACTCCGGCACTGGCAGAAACAACCCCATCCGACACCCATGCGCAGATCGAGCAGAGCGGTACCCTGCGGGTCGGCATGTCCACCTTCGCCCCCTGGGCGATGCGCGACAAGCAGGGGGCGCTAATCGGTTTTGAGATTGACGTGGCCCGTCGCCTCGCCACAGATAACGGCTGGCAGGTAGAGTTCGTGCCTACCGCCTGGGATGGCATCATCCCCTCCCTGTTGGCGAAAAAATATGACGTCATCATCGGCGGCCTCACCATCACCCCCGAGCGGGAGAAGAGCGTGCGCTTCACCCAGGCCTACTCCCATTCGGGGGTGCAGCTGGCCGCCTCCAGCACCATGGCCAAAGAGAAGAAAACCGTGGAGGACTTCAACCAGCGCGGGGTGATCCTGGCGGTACGTCGTGGCGCCTCACCGGTACAGGTGGCAAAAGAACACTTCCCCAAGGCCACCCTGCGCCAGTTTGATGACGAGTCACAGGTATTTCAGGAGGTGCTGAACGGCCGCGCCCACGGCGCCCTCTCCTCTTCCCCGAAACCCGAGCAAGAGGCACTACGTCACCCGGATGCCCTCTTTATGCCGTTTGCCGAGCCGTTGGCACAAGGCGATGAAGGCTTTGCCCTGCGCAAGGGGGATGATGCCCTGGCTGAACAGTTCAACGAGTGGATCGCCGCCCGCCAGGCCGATGGCTGGCTCAAGGCGCGTCATGACTACTGGTTCAAGTCGCTGGCGTGGGAAGCACAGGTCGCTAACCCCTGATGCTGATTGCTCTAAAAGAGACCATCCGGCGCATCGTCCGTGGGGCATGTCGGAACATCAACTGGCTGGATGGGGCGATCGCCCTGATCCTGCTGCAGGCAGGCCTCTGGCTGGCCAGCCGCCTGCACATCGGGGTGGCCTATCAGTGGCGCTGGCATGAAGCCTTCGACCTGCTGTTCACCCCAGGCCCTCACGGCGAGTTGCCCTACTTTTTCAGCGGTCTGCTCACCACCTTGCGCATTGCCCTGCTCGGCATGGTACTAGCGCTGCTGCTCGGCACTGCGCTGGGGGTAGCCGCCTTCAGCCGCCGCCCCTGGCTGGTGATGCCCGCGACCCTGTTTATCCAGCTGATCCGCAATCTGCCGCCGCTGGTCTTTATCTTCATCTTCTACTTCTTTATCGCCAACCAGCTGCTGCCTGCGAGCGGCCTCTCCCGCTGGCTCGGCACCGTATCGCTCTCCCCGTGGCAAGAGGCGCTGTTTGGCCCACCAGCCCGCTGGGAGAACCTCATCTCAGGCACCCTCTGCGTTGGCATGATCAGCGCAGCCTTCGTCGCCGAGATCGTCCGCGCCGGGCTGGCTGCCATCCCCCGTGGCCAGTGGGAGGCGGCGCAGAGCCTCGGGCTCTCCCCCTGGGTGCGGCTGCGCCATGTGATCCTGCCGCAGGCCATGCTGCTGATGTTGCCCCCCCTCACCGGTCAGCTCATCGCGCTGGTGAAGGATACCGCCATCGTTTCCCTTATCTCGGTGCAGGAGCTCACCTTCGTCGGCACCGAGATGGCCAACTCCAGCGGACTGGTCTACGAGATCTGGCTGCTGGTGGCCGCGGCCTATTTATTGATATGTTTGAGTCTGTTCGTATTGCTGAGCCGACTCGAAGCAAGACAAGGAGCACGCAGATGCTGACGTCCCTGTTGCTGGCGACCGTATTGCAAGCGGAAGCCATCGGCGGTTATGCCGCCGGTTGCCTGAAAAACGGTGTATCCCTGCCCCTCGAAGGGCCGGGTTATCAGGTGATCCGCACCAAGCGGCTACGCTACTACGGCCACCCCGACCTTATCCACTACCTGCAAGCGCTGGCCAACCAGACCCGCATGGCCGGGCTGCCGGATCTCTACATCGCCGATCTGGCGATGGCCCGAGGCGGCCCCTTTACCTCCGGCCATCGAAGCCATCAGACCGGACTCGATGCCGATATCTGGTTTCGCATGGCCAACCGCCCCATCAGCAAGTGGGAGCAGGATGCCCCCAAGGAGTGGGCGCTGATCGACGAACCCAGCTACAAGATGTTGCCGGGCCGCTTTGGCCCACAGCAACTCACCCTGCTGCGGCTGGCGGCCAGCAAACCCGAGGTCGCCCGCATCTTTGTCAATCCGGTGATCAAATCCGCGGTCTGCCAGCAGGCTGGTAACGAGCCCTGGGTCGCCAAACTGCGCCCCTGGGTGGGCCACTTCAGCCACTTCCACGTACGGCTGCGCTGCCCGGTAGGCAGCCCCGATTGCGAACCACAGGCCCCCATTCCGCCCGGCAACGGCTGCGGGGAAGAGCTGTCCTCCTGGCTCAAGGACAAGCCCCAACTGCCCAAGGTCTCCGGCATTAACAAACCACCAATACTTCCTGCGCGTTGTCGCAACTGACCCCAAGCTGGTATGGTGATGCACTATTCGCAAGGCGCTATACGTTCCATTCAAAATTGCATAGGAGAACAACAAGATGGCCACATCACTCTGGCGCAGAACCGCGCAGAGCCTGTTGACCCTGACCCTGCTGCTCAGCCTGACCGGCTGCGGCATGAACAACATTCCGACCCTGGATGAGCAGGTCAAGGCGAGCTGGGGACAGGTGGAGAACCAGTATCAGCGCCGCGCCGATCTCATCCCCAATCTGGTCGCCACAGTCAAGGGCTACGCCAGCCATGAGCAGGAGACCCTAAAGGCGGTCACCGATGCCCGTGCCCGGGTCGGCAGCGTGCAGGTGAGCGATCCTGCCCAGCTCAAGGAGTTTGAAGCGGCGCAGAACCAGCTCTCCAGCGCCCTCTCCCGCCTGATGGTGGTGGTAGAGCGCTACCCCGAGCTGAAAGCGGATCAGCAGTTCCTTGCCCTGCAGGCCCAACTGGAAGGAACCGAGAACCGCATCTCGGTGGCTCGTCGCGACTATATCGAGGCGGTACGCCAGTTCAATACCGAGATCCGCACTTTCCCCGGCGTTATCTGGTCCAAGCTGCTCTACTCGGATCTGGAGGCCAAACCCAGTTTCAGTGCCAAACCCGGTGCCGATGAGGCGCCCAAGGTCAGCTTCCAATGAAGATGATGCTGCGCTGGTTTCTTCCCTGTCTGCTGCTCTGGGCCAGTGCCCTGCAAGCGGCACCGGACTTCCCGACGCTGAGCGGACGGGTAGTGGATGAAGCCAGTCTGATGTCCCGCAAACAGGCCCATCAACTGACCCAACAGCTGGCCGCCTTTGAAAAGCGCAGTGGTATCCAGCTGGTGGTGGTCTCTGTCGATAGCCTCGATGGGGAGACTATCGAGGAGTACGGCTACCAGCTCGGTCGCCACTGGGGGATCGGCCAGAAAGGCAAAAACAATGGCGTGTTGTTGCTGATCGCCCAGGATGAGCGCAAGGTGCGGATCGAGGTGGGATATGGGCTGGAAGGCGCCCTGCCCGACGCCATCGCCGCCAACATCATCCATGGCCGCATCCTGCCCGCCTTCAAGCGCGGCGATATGGTGGCCGGGATCATGGCGGGCAGCCAGAGCATCATGAAGGCACTCGCCGGAGAATATCAGCCGGTCGAGCAGCCAAAGAGTGACAACGGTGGCGGCCCCTGGCTGTTTATTCTGGTGGTGATTGCGATGATCGTGCTCCACAACCTGCGCGGCGGTGGTGGCGGTGGGCCAGGAGGACGACGTCGGTCGGCCTATATGGCTGGTGGATTGGGTGTCGGCTCCTTTGGTGGTCGCTCCGGCGGCGGATTCAGCGGTGGCGGCGGCAGTTTTGGCGGCGGCGGAGCCTCCGGTGGCTGGTAACAGGAGTAAAGAGACAAATCATGATATCTAAACAGTTCTTCCACACGCTTCAGGCAAAGGTGCGCGAAGCGGAGCTAGAGACTGATGCTGAACTGGTCACCGTGCTGGCCCCGGCCAGCGATGGCTATCGCTACATTCCCACCCTCTGGGCGGCGCTGCTGGCGATGCTCACGCCGCTGCTGGTGTTCCAGCTCGGCTTCTGGCTAGGCTGGTACGAAATCCTGCTGGTGCAGTGGTCGGTCTGGCTGCTGCTGAGCCTGCTGTTCCACTGGACCCCCATCAAGATGCGGCTCATCCCGAAGAAGGTTTGCCAGCACCGGGCTGCGCTGATGGCTCGCCTGCAATTTGTCGAGCAGGGGCTGCACCGCACCCGCGACCGGCTCGGGGTGCTGATCTTCGTCTCGGCCGCCGAGCACTATGTAGAAATACTGGTGGATGACGGCATCGCCCAGCATATCGACAACGGCCAGTGGCAGGAGATCATCGACGACTTCGTGGCGCGCGTGCGCAACAAGGAGATCGAACAGGGTTTTCTGGAGTGCGTGGAGCGCGTTAGCGCCATTCTGACCGACGCCTTCCCGGCCACCCGGGATCAAAACGAGCTGCCGGACAGTCTGATCATCCTCGATAAGCCCTGATCCGGTTTAAAAAACCGGCATTCTGCGCAAGGGTTAAGCATTCGGAAAAGATTATGAAAAATAAGGGGAAAAGAGGTTGACCCACACAGTCCTTTCCCCTAAATTACGCCCCGTTCCAGCGTAACAGCGCAGCGAACGAAAATTTGGTGAGGTGTCCGAGTGGCTGAAGGAGCACGCCTGGAAAGTGTGTATACGGCAACGTATCGAGGGTTCGAATCCCTCCCTCACCGCCAAATTTAAAAAAACCGACCTCATGGTCGGTTTTTTGCTTTCCGGAAAAACAAATACCGGACAAGTATTGCAGCGACAAGAACAGGTGGACGCTCTCGCCAGGCCCTCGCCTCTATGAGCAACACCACTCCAACTCGACGGCTCAATCCAATAGACCCCGGCACATCCCATTCAACAACGGGTGGGAGATGAACTTGCTCATCGCCGCCAGTATCATTCGTCGGCATTCGCCCTTCTTCTGCTGAAGGGAGAAACCTCATCCAGAACGCCCCTTAGAGCAACAGTAGGGCACTACAAGTCGCGTCGGTGGCCACACCCACACTTCTTCTTATCACTCCATATGACCACGGCCAGGCTGTCACCGCGTATCGCGCCGTTATGACAGCAGGAAGGATAACTAAAAGGCGTGGTACCTTTTTACTCTCATCTACGGCTCACTGCGTCCTTACAACCTGGCGTGCTTACAAAAAAAGGCCGCTCAATGAGCTAATGCCGATCAGTTAAGGATCTGATCGATCATTCTGCTGTGTAAAAATCCAGAACATGTTGATTGGTTTCGGATTTTTTATGCATATAGCTCAAGTTTCCGACTTCCTCTACGCCAGCAATGCCGCTCAGTTCGAGTCACTCTCAGACCTCATTCCTCCCGAGCTCATCACAACGCAGCTCGCCGAAGAGGATGTCGCCACCCTGCGTCATCGCCGTATGCCAATGGAGCGTCTGGTACGGATCATCATCGGCATGGCGATCTTCCGCCGCATCCCCATGACCCAGCTAGTCAATCAGCTCGATATCCTTTTGCCCGGCAACCGCCCTTTCGTTGCCCACAGCGCTTTCCTGCAAGCTCGCCAAAAACTGGGGGACAAGATTATCGAACGGCTGTTTCACGAAACCGCATCGCGCTGGCACCAGCAGACCCCCCGCTTGGGCCACTCGCCGTCGATGGTGTGGTGCTACCCCGAACAATGCCGCTGTCTTTACCAAACCTGGCACGCGGCATGGCGAGACTGCCTATCCGCAAGTAGGCATGCTCTGCCAGATGGGGCTCACCAGCCACCTGCTTGTACAAGCGGTCATAGAGAGCTGCGGCGTCAACGAGATAGTACTGGCCAAGCAACTCATCGCGCACACCGGACCACTCGCTCACCCTGTTCGACAAGGGGTTCTGCGCCCTCGACTGCTCCACGCATGGCAAACAACCGGCAGCGAACAGCACTTGGTTGCTGCCACTCAAAAAGGGCTCCCAATAAGCGGTGGTACGCAAGCAGGAGGTCAGAATGCTCTGGTGCATCTCAAAACCAGTCCACAGGCGAGGAGGAAGTGCCCGCAACTGGCTGGCATGGTGGCAGCGTGCTTGCTGACCCGCCACATCAATGGCAAGGAGCGGCAAGTGCTGACCTCGATGGTCGACCCGATGCGTTTCCCGGGCGCCGACATTGTCGAGCTCTATAGCCAGCGTAGGGAAATCGAGTTGGGCTGTCGGGAGATGAAGCACAGCCTGCAACAACATCGGCTGACCCTGCCTGGCAAAAAGGCGGCGGGGATACAGCAATAACGGTGGGGCGTGTTGCTGGCGTACAACCTGCTGCGCACCAGATGGTGATGATGGCGGCGAGTTTGAACGAATACACGGCGAACCAGCGGAGTTTTCACATGGCGTCGATGTCACTCATCCATGAACTGAGCTGCATACCGTACCTGTCACCGGGGCGTCTCCCGAAGCGGATGACAGAGCTGGAGAAGCAGGCAGTTTGTGCTGCAGGCATGACGGGAGCGGAGTTACCCCGCAGTGTGAAGCCAAGACCAGAGAAGTATGGAGTTAAAAAATCCAATAAAAACAATGTCACTCAGGCTTAACTGACTGGCATTAGCGACCACATGGTCGCCTTCTTTATTGATTCGGCTAGAGGAACAACATCAGATAGCTTGTGGTGAAGATGAAAAGATACAGCTCTCTAACCCAGTGCGACCTCCTGCATGATGCTCCGATTGATAAAGTAGCGATGGCAGAACAGCAAAAAGTCCTGCACCGGCAAGGGTCTCGAGTAGAAGTAGCCCTGAATTTCGTCCACCCCGATACTCAACACCGCATTCAGCTCATCGTTGTTCTCCACTCCTTCCGCCACCACCCGCACACCGAGCTGATGAGAAAGACTGGTAATCGCCTCGACGAACAGGGCCTGTCGGGTGTCATTGTCGATGGCTGTGATAAATGAGCGGTCGATCTTGAGCTTGTCGAAATAGAGTTCCCGCAAGTAGGAGAACGATGACCAGCCAGTGCCGAAATCATCGAGAGCCACGCGCACTCCGATCTGACGCAGGGTGTCGATGATCTGCTTGCTCAGCTCTATATCATCCAGAGCAATAGTTTCGGTCAGCTCGACGATCAGCTGTTGCAGGCTTAGTGGTCCATCTTTCATGTTCTCTTCCAGCTGGGCTGCCAACCCCATATTGAACATGGAGCTGGAAAGGTTAACCGAGATCTCCAGCGGCTCAATCAAGTCGCCAGGGAAAGTGGCAAGATCATGTTGCAAGCGCCGGAAGACCCATAATCCCAGCGCCTCACCCAAGCCGTTCTCCTCAGCGAGCGAGATGATGTCCAGGGGCGGTATAAAACCGTACTCAGGATGATTCCAGCGGATCAGCACCTCAGCCCCCAGTCGCACCCTACCTTGACCACGGACAATGGGCTGATAGTAGAGGCTCAACTGCAAATTACTGTGGTGCTGGATCAGCTCGCGCAACTCGGTCGACAAACGGCGGTTACGCAGATAGTGCTGATACATGCTGCTGGAGAAAACCACGTAACGATTCAGCCGCTTGCGCTTGGCACTGTCGAGAGCGATATCGGCAAACAGCAGCATCTCCTCCGGCGTGTGTACCGGTCGCACGTACTGGCTGATCCCCATAAAGACCCGTACCCTGTGGGCGGGGTCGGTCGCCAAGGCGAGCCCGGCAAGCTCATTACGCAGCTGTTCCAGAAATGGAAAGCGCAGATAGGTGGGCATGACACCGGAAATAATGATGGCAAACTCATCGCTACCTGTGCGGGCGGCAAAGATACCGTCAACCGATACCGCGCGGATCCGCCCGGCCAGTTGCGTCAGCAATGCATCCCCCGCCTCGTAGCCCAAGCTGTCATTCACCTCCCTGAAATGACCAAGATCCACCAGACAGACAGTCACACTACTGGGACGCCCTTTATGTCCCGTCAGCTGTTTGAGGTGTTTGATCAGGGAGGCCCGATTTGGCAAACAGGTTAACGCATCATTCCACGCCAGAAAGTGCTGGTGGCGCACTTCGCGAAACAACATCAGCAGCATCACCACGGTCGCCAACATCAGGAAGGCCAGAATGAAAAAGTTCTGGGTACGCGACGAATTGAGCACCTCCCGCTGGGCAATGGCGGATGGGCCGGTGAAATTTTTCACCATCACATCGCGGATCGCGGCCAGATCCCGCGCCAACTCCTCGGCGAAGCGAGCAAGTTCTTTTGAATCTCGCCCTCCACTGATCACGTCCTGCTCATACTTCTCGAACAGGGCCATGATATTGCCTGCTGCCTGTTCAGCCCCAAAACGCGTTCTCACTGGCCTGGCTTCATCCCCGTGCAGGAAGACATCGAGCCGGTTCCAGGCAATATCAAAGCGCTTGTTCATCTCCTCCTGACTGGTCGAACCGGTACGATAGAGAGAAAGAGCCTCATCAAAGCCACGGATTTCCAGCTCCAGCTGCGCCAACGCCCAGGCGGAGAGTTGGGTATAGCGGGTCACAGCATTAAAAGCACGGTCATAGTTCCAGACCGACCAGATGGCGACCCCCAAAAAGGTAGTCACCATCAGGATCAAGCTCAGAAACTTGCCGCGCAGCATCTTATTTGCTCTCAATCGCCGTCAGTTGCCACACCATCCGGCTGTGATAGAGCTCCTTGTTCAGCTCCGGGTGATCAGAGAGGGGATAGATGATCCAGAGCGGCCCCTTGTTGCGCAGGGTCAACGCCTTGCCATCCTGCTTCTCGGCCAGCAGTACCGCATATTTATCTCCATCTTCCAGCGGCACAGCCGCCCAGTAATCATTGATGGCGACCGCCTTGACCTCCCCACTCTTGAGACCATACATCTTGACCAGATCTCGCAGCAGCACGCCACGATAGGTGTGGTCCCCCTCGGTCCAGGGGGTCTCGGTCTTGACCTCTGTCTGAGGTAAGGCCTCAAACTCGGCCCGGGTCAACACGACCTCTCCTTTACCATGGCAGCAGCCATCCCCCTTGATCTTGAGGAAGGGATCATCAGCCAACACCATGCCAGAAACGAGACAGCCGGATAACAGCAGCATCCTGCCAAGCCATCCACCCATGATAGACCTCCGTATCGTACTGTTTGTTTTATTGGTTTCACTCAGCCCACCCACATGACAACGGCAGAGTCACAATGCAAAACAATGTTGCTGCAACCAGCTCACCACAACAGGCAACCAGCATCAGGCTGTACCCGAATGCCACCAAAAGCATGGCATCCTGGCTCCGAATGTCACAACTGCATCGGAAAATATTCATCTCCCTTTGGCTCTCGACCTGGCTTGTGGAACAGAAATATGACCCCACACAGGCAAACTGACGGTACAGTCCCTATCGCAGATACAAAAAAAGGCCGCTCAATGAGCGGCCTTCTTCATAACGGGATCAGCAATCAGCTTTCGCGACGCTTGCCACCGAATTTGCGATCTTTGTTGAAGCCACCTTCACGGCGCTCCCCGCTCTTGTTGAACGGACGGTCACCCTGGGGACGGCGATCCTTGTTGAAAGGACGGTCGCCACGGAACGGACGATCACCACGGGGCGGACGGCTGCTGGTGTTGCCACTGGCCGGCACCTCGGTGTAGCGAGTGATCTGCAGCGGACGCTGGCAAACACGGGCTTTCTTGATCACTTCCAGCACATCGGCGCTAATGCCCTTGGGCAGGTCAACGGTGGAGAAGTCGTCAGCGATGTCGATGTTGCCGATGAAGCGGCTCTCGATGTTCGCTTCGTTGGCGATGGCGCCCACGATCTGGCCCGGCTTGACACCGTGATGGGCACCCACGTCTACGCGGTAACGCTCCATCTCCACATCCGGGTTGTCTTTCAGCGGACGCGGCTCCAGGGACGGCATGCGACGGGCCGGACGATCGCCACGGTCACCGAAGTCACGACCGCCGCGATCGTTGAAGTCACGACGCTCGAAGCCACCACGATCGTTGCTGTTGTTGAACAGCGGATCCGGGATGGAGTCATCCAGCAGCAGCGGTTGGTCGCCCTGTACCAGCTTGGCCAGTGCGGCAGCCAGCTCCAGCGGATCGGCAGAATCTTCTTCGATCAGCTCGTTTACCAGGTTGTGGTAGATCTCGAGCTCTTCGCCCATCATGGTTTCGCGGATGCGCTCCTTGAACTTGGCCAGACGGTGCTGGTTGATGTCCTCGGTGCTCGGCATCTTCATCGGCTCGATGGCCTGACGGGTTGCGTGCTCGATGGCGCGCAGCATGCGGCGCTCGCGCGGAGCCACGAACAGGATGGCCTCGCCCTTGCGACCGGCACGACCGGTACGGCCGATACGGTGAACGTAGGATTCGGTGTCGTACGGAATGTCGTAGTTCACTACGTGGGTGATACGCTCAACGTCCAGACCACGGGCAACTACGTCGGTGGCGATCAGGATGTCCAGCTGGCCCTGACGCAGTTTGTCAACGGTACGCTCACGCAGCTTCTGCGGGATGTCGCCGTGCAGCGCTTCACAGGCGTGGCCACGGGCGGCCAGCTTGCCAGCCAGCTCTTCGGCAGCGTTCTTGGTACGTACGAATACCAGCAGGGCTTCGTAGGATTCCACTTCCAGCAGACGGGTCATGGCGTCCAGCTTGTGCAGACCGGTTACCTGCCAGTAACGCTGGCGAATAGTGGTAGCGGTAGCAGTCTTGGAGGCGATCTTGATCTCTTTGGGCTGCTTCAGGTGCTTCTGGGCCACGCGACGGATCTGCTCCGGCATGGTGGCAGAGAACAGAGCAACCTGACGAGAGCTCGGGCACTGCTCCATGATCCAGTCCACGTCGTCGATGAAGCCCATACGCAGCATTTCGTCCGCTTCGTCCAGCACCAGAGCTTTCAGGCCGGAGAGATCCAAGTTCTTGCGACGGATCAGATCCATCACGCGGCCCGGAGTACCGACGACAACCTGGGCACCACGACGCAGGGCGCGGGTCTGGGTTTCGTAGGAGGCACCACCGTAGATCGGCAGCACGTGGAAATCAGGCATGTGGTGGGCATAGCGTTGGCACGCTTCAGCCACCTGCAGCGCCAGTTCGCGGGTAGGCGCCAGCACCAGGATCTGGGTGTTGCGGTTACCAGCTTCCAGACGAGACAACAGAGGCAAGGCAAAAGCAGCGGTCTTCCCTGTACCGGTTTGCGCCTGCCCCAGCAGATCGTGTCCCGCCATCAGGTGGGGAATTGCTGCGGCCTGGATCGGTGACGGGCGCTCATAGCCCACGTCCTGCAGCGCTTTCAATACAGGCGCGGCCAGTCCAAGCTCACTAAAAAGGGGCAGTTGTTCGGTATCAGACATAGATTCTTCCAGATTAAGGCAGGCGGCTAACACCGCGGAATAGCAAAAAGGCGGCGATTATAGCGCCACTTTGTTCTGCTGTCTTGAAAAATGTGATAAGCCTCTCAAGACGTTGGCAATTATAGAGGGATCTGGCGAGTATGGCTTGCTTATTTTGCACTCATAGTGCGTTATTGCAGATCACTCCTCGCTGGAGTCCTTGCCCCGCTTGTGTTTGAGCACCGCCATGGTCAGTCGGCTGGTGCACAATAAACGCTCACGTTCGTCCCGAATTTCAATCTGCCACACCTGGGTTGTTGCCCCCAGATGGAGCGGCGAGCAACGCCCGGTCACCATCCCTTCCCGCTTGGCCCGCAGATGGTTGGCATTAACCTCCAGCCCCACACAATAACTATCTGGCCCCACTGCCATGTTGGCGGCAATCGATCCCAAGGTTTCTGCCAGCACCACAGACGCGCCGCCATGGAGCATGCCAAGAGGCTGGTGAGTGCGATGATCCACCGGCATAGTCGCTTCCAGCCAGTCTGGGCCAAAGGCGGTGTAGAGGATATCAAGATGGGCCATCAGGGTGTTGCGAGAGGTGGCGTTGAGCCCCTCAAGGCTCATAGGCTTACGCCAGATGGGCGCAATATCGTGACTCATTGCGAGCAGACTCCTTATGTAAGCGATGAATGCGTAGCGATATGAGTGAAACGCCCTCCATCGGCAAAATGTTTCAGTTATTTGAGTGGTTGGTTACCGGGTGACGTGGTAACAACGCAGCCCCGACCCGGAGCTGCATGTTACACAATCATGCCCTTAAGCGGGATGTCACCAAGGGTAGGTAACGCCGGGCCACTCAGCCCAGGGCACATCTCGTCCCGGTAGGCGGGGTTCTGGCCACTGCCACACACTGGCGAGCCACTCGCGCAACTGCGTCTCCAGCTCCTCATCAGCGATGGGCGCCTCGGCCACCTTCCAGAAGAAGAGTTCGACCTCCACCTCCGGCAGCACCGATGGATAGAGGTAGACGCCTCCCCAAAACTCAGGCTCCCGATCCGGACTCCAGAGGCCATAGGCAAAGGAGCGCTTGGCCAGAAATTCCGACTGCTGCCACTCCAGATCCCCTTCGTGCTGGCTCAAGCTGAAATTGGCAGAGGGCCAGACATCATTCAGACGAAACAGTTGATGCAGTTGCTCACGCTCGCGCAACATGGCGACAAACTCTACCACCGCCTGAGCAGGGGTAGCGGGCAGTAGCAAGAAGCATGGGTGCCGATAGGCCTTCGGCACCCGAAACCGCTTGGGGAAACGCAGCATCAGAGCAGCTCCAACAGGGCTTGCAATGGATGTTTTAGCTTCTCCCCCTCCATCCGCTTGACCTGACTGCGGCACGAATAACCGGTCGCCAGACAGCGTCCCCTGGGCAGACGAGCGAGTGGCTCGGCCCAGCTCAACCCATAAATTCCCTTGGAATTCTCCACCTGTTTGACGTCGTGGCCATAGGTGCCCGCCATACCGCAGCAACCCACAGAGACCGGCTGCAAGCTGGCCCCGAAACGGCCAAACAGGGTACTCCAGTCGCCGTGAGTGGAGGGCTTGGCGGTCTTCTCGGTGCAGTGGGCAAAGAGATACCAGGGCTCGCTCCCCTCCTCGCTCTTTGCCTTGTTGGCACTAGCAGGCAGTTGATCAGCCGGCAGCGAGAGCAGCCACTCCTGAGGCAGCATCACCTGAAAATCACCGCGGGCCGACCCCAACGCCTTGGCATATTCGTCGCGATAGCAGAGCACCATGGCCGGATCCACCCCCACCATGGGAATGCCAAGCGCCGCCACCTTGTTGAGGAACTGGGCGCTGTTGGCAGCTGTGCGGGCAAAGGCACGCAGGAACCCCTTGATATGCTGGGGTTTTCCGTTGGGTTTAAAGGGCAGCAGGTAGGGCTGGAATCCGAGCTTGCTGGCGAGTTTCACCAGGTCGCGCACCACGGGGGCATCATAATAGCTGGTGAAGGGATCCTGCACGATGAGCACCACCTGCTTGCGCTGCTCGGCACTCATCCGCTCCAGTCCCGGCAGATCAAAATAGCGGGCGCGGTTATCGTGCAGGCTCTCGGCAAGGGTAGGCACCGAGAGCAGCGGCACATCGACCATGCCGATACTCTTCTCGGTCGCCTTCTGGGCCCACTCTTTTTCGAGGAAGAAGTTGACCAGCTTCGGCGCCTTGGCAAGCAGCGGCGCATAGCTCTCCACCGTGCCGACGAAGTAATCCTTGGGGGCGCGCAGGTAGCGGCCGTGGTAGAGCTGCATAAAGCGGGCGCGAAAATCGGGGACATCCACCTTGATCGGGCACTGGCTGGTACATGCCTTGCAGGCAAGGCAGCCGGCCATCGCCTCCATCACCTCGTGGGAGAAGTCATACTCGCCGCGCTGTTTGGCCCAGCTGTTGCGCACCTTGTCCACCAGCTGTTTGAAGCGCACACCACCGGATTGCAGCGCCACCTCTTCCGCCAGCGGGTCGAAGCCCTGCTCCGCCAACTGACGCAACCATTCACGCATCAGGCCCGCCCGCCCCTTGGGGGAGTGGCGGCGATCGCGGCTGATCTTGACCGAGGGGCACATGGGGGAGTCGGTCTCGAAGGTGAAACAGAGGCCGTTGCCGTTGCAATCCATAGCGCGGGTGTAGCTGGTGCGCACCGCGAGCGGGATCTGGCGGTCATACTTGCCACGCTTGGGGCCATCCACCGACACCAGCTCGGCGCCGCTACCGTAGGGGATACAGATCTTGCCCGGGTTGATGCGGTTGGCCGGGTCGAACGCCCCCTTGACCCGCTGCAGCTCTTCCCACAGCTCGCCAAAGAAGGCGGGGCTGTATTCGGAGCGAAAGCCCTTGCCATGCTCGCCCCACATCAGACCGCCATATTTGGCGGTAAGGGCCACCACCTGATCGGAGATGCGGCGCAGCAGCACCTCCTGCTCGGGATCGCACAAATCCAGCGCCGGGCGCACGTGCAGCACACCGGCATCGACGTGGCCAAACATGCCGTAGTCGAGGCCGTGAGCGTCCAGCAGGGCGCGAAACTCCATGATGAAATCAGCCAGCGACTCTGGCGGCACCGCGGTATCTTCGGTGAAGGCCACAGGCTTCTTGCGCCCTTCGGCGTTGCCCAGCAGCCCCACCGACTTCTTGCGCATGGCGTAGATGGTCTCGATGCTCGGCAGGTGATCACACACCTGATAGCCGATGATCCCAGCTTCACCCTTGGCCAGCAGCGCGTCGATACGGCGGCATAGCTCAGCTACCTTGACCTTGTGCGCAGCTTCGTCGGTGTCGGCAAACTCGACAATGTTGAGCCCCTGCAGATCCTTGCCGGGCACATCCTGAATAAGTTCTTTCACCGAATGCCAGATGATGTCGGCGCGGGCCAACCCGAGCACCCGGGAATCCACCGTCTCCACCGACAGCGCTTGGGCCTCAACCATAAAGGGGGCGTTGCGCAGGGCGGAGGGGAAACTGTCGTACTTGACGTTGACCAGGGTGCGGTAGCGCGGGATTGGCGTGATATTGAGTTTGGCTTCGGTGATAAAGCCGAGAGACCCTTCAGATCCGCACAGTACCCGGCTCACATCCAGCGTGTCGGTATCGGGTTGATAGAGGTGCTTGAGATCGTAGCCGGTCAGAAAGCGGTTGAGCTTGGGGAAGGTCGCCTCGATGTCGGCTCGGCGCTCCTTGCCGATACGATAGAGGGTGCGATAGATCTCCCCTTCCCGATTCTCCAGCGCCAGCTTGTCGGCCAGTCGCTCGCCGGTCAGCGGTTCGGTCGCCATCAGGTCGCCATTCTCCAGCACGGCTTTGAGGCCGAGCACGTGATCCGAGGTTTTGCCGTATACCAGCGAGCCCTGCCCCGAGGCATCGGTGTTGATCATGCCACCCAGAGTGGCGCGGTTGGAGGTGGAGAGATCCGGCGAGAAGAAGTAGCCGTGAGGCTTCAAATAGGCATTGAGCTGGTCTTTCACCACCCCGGCCTGGGCGCGTACCCACCCCTCTTCCAGATTAATTTCCATGATCTGGTTCATATGACGGGAGAGATCGACGATAATGCCGCCGCCCAATGACTGACCGTTGGTGCCGGTACCGCCACCGCGAGGGAAAAAACTCAGAGTGTGGTACGCCGGCTCAGCCGCCAGCTTGAGCATCACTGCTATGTCATCCGCACTGCGCGGATAGAGAACCGCTTGAGGTACTACCTGATAGACACTGTTGTCCGTCGCCATCGCCAACCGGCTTGCATAAGACTTTTCGATATCACCACGAAAGGCGCTGCGCCCTAGCAACTCTAGGAACGACAGGGTTGTGGGTGACAAACTGTCCTGGTAATCGAGTCTCGGGATCATGAATCCTTGTTCCCTTATTTTGCTTGATGCCGGCACCCCGGCGACTACGACTGGCCCCTCGCCTATCAATGGCAATCAGGCCAGTCCGCTCACATGTGAGCGGGCAGTATATCAGCTAGAAAACCCCTTGCGCGTAGCAATATTAACCATTTGAAAGGAGGACTTTTATGGCTCACCACAGCCATGTTATCAGTACGCTGGTCACCACAGAGAAGCAGGCACTCACCCTGTCGCTGTTTGGCTGCATCACTTTCGCCATCTTCGGCATCAGCTACGGCCTGTTCGTCGGCTCCAATGCCATCATGCTCGATGGTATTTTCACCCTGTTCAGCATGGGCATGACGGGCCTTGGCCTCATCACAGCCTATCTTGTTACCCGCCCCTCCGATGACCGCTTCCAGTATGGCTACGCTCATTTCGAGCCCATCGCCAACGTCATCAACGGCTCCATTATTCTGCTGCTCTGTCTGGCGGCACTCTACAACGGCGTCACCACCCTGCTTGCTGGCGGACGGGAGATCGATCTCGGCCACGCCCTTATCTATGCCATTGTCTCCACCTTCTTCTGCGCCATCCTCTACCGGATTGAAGCCCAGGTCGCCGAGCAGGTTGACTCCGAACTGGTGAGGGTCGACTCGAAGGAGTGGCTGGTGGATACCCTGCTCAGCGCCACTCTGCTGATTGGCTTTGTGGTTGCCATCGGCCTCGATGCCATCGGCTACGGCCAATACAACCGCTACATAGACCCGGTGCTGGTCTCGCTGCTGGCCCTCTGTGCCACCCTCATTCCCATCAAGGTGCTCGGTCGCAACCTGCGGGAAGTGCTGAAAATTGCCCCCAGAGGGGATGTCTCCCAACTGGTCGAGAGCGAAGTCGAGGCGCTGCGCCAGCGCCATGGCGTCGAGTGCTACAGCCATCTGGCCAAGAGCGGGCGCCGCTTCGATCTGGAATTGAACATTCTGGTGGCACCGGGCCAGGAGTGGCCGGTCGAACGGCAGGATGCCCTGCGCCAGGAGCTCTGGTCCCGCCTCGGCGATAGCCTTGGCGATGCCTGGCTGTCGGTCTGTTTCACCCGCGAAAAGCGCTGGTTGTAACGACCGCACGGGGGAGCGCGACACGGCCGCCTCCCCCTGTCGCATCACAACCCCCGATTACGCCCACTGACGCAGCTCTTGCCAAATCGGCGCCAGCCGCTATCATCAGGGCTCATTTTTCACCCGAGGTTTTATTGCCCATCATGGACAATCCCCGAAGTTGCCCTTCGTCTCTCTCTGTCAAAGCCTATCTTTTTCTGCTTAATCAGCGCCTCTGAATAACACCTTTGCCTTGCTGTTACTGCGGCCATCGTGCGCCGTGATCACTCTCTGCTCTGTCTGTTTTTATTGAGGTCATACAATGGAATTGCTGCTGGATCCCCACATCTGGATTGGTCTGTTTACCCTGATCATTCTGGAAATCGTGCTGGGGATCGACAACCTGGTCTTTATCGCCATTCTGGTGAAAAAACTGCCCCCCGCCCAACGGGACAAGGCACGCATCATCGGCCTGTCGCTGGCCCTGCTGATGCGACTTGGGCTCTTGAGCGTCATGTCATGGCTGGTCACCCTGACCACCCCGATTTTGCACCTGTGGGATCACCCCTTCTCCGGTCGGGACCTGATCCTGATGGGAGGCGGCCTGTTCCTGCTGTTCAAGGCTACCTCCGAGCTGCATGAGCGGCTGGAAGCCAAACCCCAGGATGACGGCCCTGTCGGCGCCTACGCCAGCTTCGGCGTGGTGATCGCCCAAATTCTGGTGCTCGATGCGGTCTTCTCGCTCGACTCCATCATCACCGCCGTCGGCATGGTGGAGCACCTTGGCGTCATGATGGCCGCCGTGACCATCGCCATGGTGGTGATGGTGCTCGCCTCCAAGCCGCTGACCCGCTTCGTCAACGCCCACCCGACCGTGGTGGTGCTCTGCCTGAGCTTCCTGCTGATGATCGGTTTCAGCCTGGTGGCGGAGGGCTTTGGCTTCCATATTCCGAAGGGCTACCTCTACGCAGCCATCGGCTTCTCGGTGCTGATCGAGTTTTTCAACCAGCTGGCCCAGCGCAGCGCCATGCGTCACGAATCCAAGCTGCCCCTGCGTGAGCGCACCACCGCCGCCATCTTCAAATTGATGGGGAGCAAGGCGTATCAGGACAGACCGGATGACGATCTGGATGCCGCACCTGCCGAACCGCTCAGCTTTGGCGAGGAGGAGCGCTATATGGTGACCGGCGTGCTGTCGCTGGCCGAGCGCTCCATTCGCACCATCATGACCCCGCGCTCCGAGATGGCCTGGATCGATATCAACGACTCCAGCGACGAAATCCGTGCCCTGCTGCAGCGCGAGCCCCACAGCCTGTTCCCTATCTGTGACGGGGATCTGGACGAGGTGATCGGGGTGGTCAAGGCGCGCGACCTGCTGTTTGCCTTGAACGAAGGGCAATCCTTGAGCGAACTGGCCAAGCAGAACGACCCCATTATCGTGCCGCAGACCATCAACGTGATTAAGCTGCTGGCGGAGCTGCGCAAAGCCAAGGGGAGCCTTATTCTGGTCTCCGACGAGTTTGGCGTGATCCAGGGGCTGGTCACCACCCACGATCTGCTGGAGGCCATCGTCGGCGAGTTGCCGGACGAGGACGAAACCCCGGATATCGTGCGCGATGGCGAAGGGTGGCTGATCAACGGCAGCACCAACATCCACCATGTGGAACAGGTGCTGGAGCACGAGGGGCTGGTGAGCGAAAGCGACGAGTACGTGACCCTGGCCGGCATGCTGCTCTCCCACTTCGGCACCCTGCCCACCCCGGGTCAGCAGTTGCAACTGCAGCAGCTCAACTTCGAGGTGATCGAGGTGAGCGAGCGGCGCATCGAGCGGGTGAAAGTGATGCCCGCCGCGGCTTGAGCCAGCCACCGGCAGAAAACAGAAGAGGGCCAGACGGTCCTCTTTTTTATGCTTCAACTTTATGCCTCAACGCCTCCTTTCCTGGCGGGTTGCACTGATTGCTGCATCAAGCACAATTCTCTTGTGCAATTCCCCCTCTTTTTCACAACAAGATGGCGGCATAAAGTGGCCTCACTTCCACCATGAGGAACTCAAGATGAGCCACGATCACCTGTTCTGCCCGCTGCGCCTCGGCCAGCTGCACCTTGCCAACCGCATCGTCATGCCCCCCATGACCCGCTCCCGTGCCAGTCAGCCCGGTGATGTGGCCAACGCCATGATGGCGAGCTACTACGCCCAGCGCGCCGAGGCGGGCCTGATCATCAGCGAAGGCACCCAAATCGACCCCATGGGCAAGGGCTATGCCTGGACGCCGGGCATCTACAGCGCAGAGCAGATCGCTGGCTGGAAGCTTGTAACCGATGCCGTGCACGCCAAGGGAGGCACTATCTTCGCCCAGCTCTGGCACGTGGGCCGGGTCACCCATCCGGACAACATCGGCGGTGCCCAGCCCATCTCCGCTTCAGCCCTGCCCGCAGTGGGCGTCAAGGTGTTCGTCGATAACGGCAGCGATGTGCCGGGCTTTGTCGAGACCGTCACCCCGCGCGCCATGACCCAAGCCGATATCGATGCGGTGGTGGGCCAGTTCCGTCAGGCGGCTCGCAACGCCATCAGCGCCGGTTTTGACGGCATCGAGCTGCACGCTGCCAACGGTTATCTGATCAACCAGTTCCTCGACTCCGAATCCAACGCCCGCACCGACAGCTACGGCGGATCGCTGGAAAACCGGCTGCGCTTCCTCAAAGAGGTGACCGAGGCAGTCAGCAGCGAAATCGGCGCCGATCGGGTCGGGGTGCGTCTTGCGCCACTCACCACCCTCAACGGCACCGTGGATGCCAACCCGCAGGAGACCTATCTGGCCGCCGCCCGCCTGCTGGGCCAGCTCAACGTGGTCTACCTGCACATCGCCGAAGCGGACTGGGACGATGCCCCCCTGATGCCGGAGAACTTCAAGCAGGGTCTACGGGATGCCTTCCCCAACACCCTGATCTATGCCGGCAAATATGATGGCAAGCGGGCTCGCGCCGCCCTCGAAGCGGGCTGGGCCGACATGATTGGCTTTGGCCGCCCCTTCGTTGCCAACCCGGATCTGCCGAACCGTCTGCGCCACGGCTATCCGCTGGCCCCCCACGATCCGGCCACCCTGTTTGGCGGCGGCGAGAAAGGGCTGACCGACTACCCCGTCTATCAGGCCGAGGACGCAACCACCAGCAGCTGATTGCCGATGGCCAACCAGCCATGTAACGCAGGCCCCACAGGTTGGGGCCTGCCGTATTGTTGCCCATTCGCAGCAGTGGCAGTTTCTCTATATTGCTGTTGCAATGATCTCGTTGTTATCTCCCCTCGCTTTCACAAGGAGTCACCATGAATCACACCCAAGCCTGGTGCTGGCATGCCCCCGGTGAACCGACCCAGCTGACCCTCGCCGATCTGCCCCTGGCACCGCTCGCCCCTGACGAGGTGCTGGTGGCAAACCGGGTTATCGCCTTCAATCCGGTGGACTGGAAGCTGATCGAATATGGCCACTCCCACTGGCAGGACGGTCAGGTGCCCGGCGTTGATGGCATGGGCACTATCATGGCCCTCGGCGCCAACGTCAGCCATCTGCGCCTCGGTGCCCGGGTCGCCTATCACACCGACCTGCGCCACCACGGCAGCTTTGCCCGCCACACCAGGGTACCGGCCCGTGCCCTGCTGCCGGTGCCCGATGCCCTGAGTGACGAGGCCGCCGCCGCCCTGCCCTGTCCCGGTCTCACCGCTTGGCAGGCACTGGCCAAGCTGCCGCGCCTGCACGGGGAAGCACTGCTCATCACAGGTGCCGGCAGCAGTGTCGGCCGATTTGCGGTGCAACTTGCCCTCCAGCAAGGAGCGCGGGTCTTTGCCAGCGCCAGCCCACGCCACCATCAGTGGCTCAAACAGATCGGCGTGCAGGGGGTGGCCGATTATCGGGAACCAGACTGGCTGGCCACCTTGCAGGCCGCCAACGGCAACGAGCCGTTCGAGGGGATCATCGATCTGGTCTCGAGCCAACAGGCAGAGAGCCTGCTGCCCGCCCTTGGCTACTACGGCCATATGGTGACTGTGCTGGGGCGCATCCCGCACAATCCGCTGCCCGCCTTTGCCCATTGCCACTCGTTACACGAGATTGCACTGGGTGCCCAGCACGCCTTTGGCTCGGACAAACAGTGGAGCCGACTGGTCGCCGCCGGGGTCGCCATGATGGCGCAGATGGCGAGCGGCGAGCTGACCCTACCGCCGCTGGTGGTGGGCGACTTTGAGGCACTGCCTACCCAGCTCGAGCGCTTCAAGCGCGAAGGACAGGGCGAGAAGTTTCTGGTGCGAGTGGCGTAATACAGCCCTCCTCCAGAAATCACACCAGCCTTTAAAATAAGAGAGGCCCGCCAGTGATGGCGGGCCTCTCTTTATATCTACTGCATGTCATCTCGACTTCATTGGCGCCTGACTCAATGCAGGATCACCCCGTGAGTCGCGGCATAACTGCGGATCTCCCTGGTCAACCGCGCCTTGTCGGCCAGAGAGAGCCAGCTCGCCTCCACCGCATTGAGCGACAAGCGACATAGCTGACTCATGGTCGCGCCAAGGCCATCGGCCAGCGCCGCAAAGTTGGCATTCATATAGCCGCCAAAGTAGGCGGGGTCGTCCGAGTTGATGGTGACGCAGAGCCCCTGCTCCAGCAGCCGCAGCACATTGTGCTGGGCCATATTGCCGAACACCTTGAGCCGGGTGTTGGAGAGGGGGCAGACGGTAAGCGGCAAGCGGGTATCGGCCAGATAGCGCAGCAGCTCGGGATCATCGGCCGAGCGCACTCCGTGATCGATACGGCATACCTGCAGCTCGTTGATCGCCTGCCAGATGTAGTCGGCAGGCCCCTCTTCGCCGGCGTGGGCCACCACCGGCAGCCGCAGCTCGCGGCATTTGGCGAAGACCCTGGCAAACTTGGTCGGCGGATTGCCCCTCTCCCCCGAGTCGAGGCCGATGCCGTGAATGCGCGACAGGAAGGGCATAGCCTCTGCCAACGTAGCGAACGCTTCATCCTCGCTGAGGTGGCGCAAAAAGCTCATGATAAGCCGCCAGCTGATGCCAAACTCCCGCTCCCCAGTCTGCAGCGCCCGCTCGATACCGCCCAGCACAGTAGCAAAGGGGACGCCGCGGGCGGTGTGGGTCTGCGGGTCAAAGAAGATCTCCACATGCACCACCTTGTCAGCAGCGCAACGTTCAAGATAGGCCCAGGTGAGGTCGAAAAAATCCTGCTCGGTCACCAGCACGCTGGCGCCGCGATAGTAGAGGTCGAGAAAGGATTGCAGGCAGTCAAAATCATAGGCGGCGCGCACGCTGGCCACATCAGGCCAGGGCAGCGGGATGTTATTGCGGCGGCCCAGCTCAAACATCAGCTCGGGTTCGAGGCTGCCCTCGATATGCAGGTGCAGCTCCAGTTTCGGCAGTCCGGCGATAAATTGCGCGGCGGTGAGGTGTTCGGATGTGACGGGCTTGGGAATCGGGGTGTCCATAGCGACGGCTCCAGCAGCAAAGTGATCCCGGCGTCAGCCCCTCCACCAGACTGACACCATGACAACTTTATTGTGCACCCAAGTGGCGAGACAGGGGAGACTTGTCATCAAACAGACTTATAATGGCGTCACAAAAATCATAAATGATTGAACATCTTACCGATTGGCGGCTCGCCTGCGCCTTGACAAGGAGTTTTCATGAAGAAGAACGTCATCTGCGATATCGACGGTGTCATCCTGCACAACAACGATCTCATCCCAGGTGCTGACCGTTTCGTCCATCGCCTGCTGGAGCAGGGCAGCAAGCTCTTGTTCCTCACCAACTACCCGGCCCAGACCCAGAAAGATCTGCAAAACCGCTTCCGCTCCGCAGGTATCGAAGTGCCGGAGGAATGCTTCTACACCTCCGCCATGGGTACCGCCGATTTCCTCAAGCGTCAGGATGGCAAGAAGGCCTATGTGATCGGTGAAGGGGCGCTGACCCACGAGCTCTACAAAGCCGGTTTCACCATCACCGATATCGACCCCGACTTCGTGGTGGTAGGCGAGACCCGCAACTACAACTGGACCATGATGCAACAGGGGGCCAAGTTCGTCGATCAGGGGGCCCGCTTTATCGCGACCAACCCCGATACCCACGGCCCCATGATGCACCCGGCCTGCGGCGCCCTGTGCGCCCCCATCGAGCGGATGACCGGCAAGAAGCCGTTCTATGTCGGCAAGCCGAGCGCCTGGATCATCCGTGCGGCGCTCAACCGGATGGAGGCCCACTCCGACGACACCATCATCATCGGCGACAACCTGCGCACCGACATTCTGGCGGGCTTTCAGGCCGGTCTCGAGACGGTGCTGGTGCTCTCTGGGGTGAGCAAGGTCGCCGACATCGACCGCATGCCGTTTCGCCCGAACCATATTTTCGACTCCGTGGTCGATATCGATATCGTCTAATCACCACCCAAGCGTTAAACAGGGCAGGTCTCTCCTGCCCTTGCAGGATCTGTTATGGAACCCATTCTGATCGCCGTGGCTTTTGGTTGCGGCATGGTAGTCAATCTGATTGGCCTGCCCCCCCTGCTCGGCTTTCTGGCCGCCGGTTTTATCCTCAACGGCATGGGATATGAAAATACCCCCGCCCTGAGCGAAGTCGCCGATCTCGGCGTCACCCTGCTGCTGTTCACCATCGGTCTCAAGCTCAATATCAAGACCCTGATGCGGCGCGATGTGTGGGGCACCACCAGCCTGCACCTGCTGCTCTCCACCCTACTCTTTACTGTGGTGCTGCTGGTCTGCAAGGGGCTGGGGCTTGAACTTGCCCTCTCGCTTGACTGGAAACTGGCGCTTCTGCTGGGCTTTGCCCTCTCCTTCTCCAGCACCGTCTTTGCGGTCAAGGTATTGGAAGATCGCAGCGACATGAATGCCCTCTACGCCCGCATCGCCATCGGCGTGCTGGTGATGCAGGATGTGTTCGCCGTGGCCTTTTTGGCGTTTTCCAGCGGCAAGTGGCCCAGCATCTGGGCGCTCTGGGTACTGGGGCTGCCGCTGCTGCGCCCGCTGCTGTTCAAGCTCTTGGAGCGGGCCGGTCACGGCGAGTTGCAGGTGCTGTTCGGGGTCTTTCTGGCGCTGGTGGTGGGGGCGGCCGGGTTTGAAGTGGTCGGCCTCAAGCCGGATCTCGGGGCGCTGATCATCGGCATGATGCTCGCCTCTCATCCGGCAGCAGCGGGCCTTGCCAAGGCGCTCTTCAACCTCAAAGACCTGTTTCTTATCTGCTTCTTCCTCACCATCGGTCTCAACGGTCTGCCGACCCACGACACCATGTTGCTGGCACTGGCGCTGGTACTGGCCCTGCCGCTCAAAAGCGCGCTCTACTATCTGGTCTACAGCGGCGCTCACCTGCGGGTGCGCACCGCGCTGCTCTCGACCCTGGCGCTCACCAACTTCTCGGAGTTTGGCCTGATCGTCGCCGCCATCGCCGCCAAGGCGGGCTGGCTCTCCCACGAGTGGCTGGTGGCGGTCTCGCTGGCACTGGCGGCCAGCTTTATGATCTCTGCCCCCCTCAATGCCCAGAGCGAGCGCATTTACCACCGCATCGGCCACTGGCTGCGAGGATTGCAAGCGAGCAACCTCCATCCGGAAGACAGACCCATAGAGCTTGGCGATGCCGAGGTGATCATCCTCGGTATGGGGCGGATCGGTCAGGGGGCCTACTTCGAGCTGGAGAACAAGTACGGCAACGTCATCCTCGGGGTGGAGAACGACAGCGAGAAGCTGCCCACCCTGCGTGCCCAGGGGATGAACGTCATCGAGGGGGATGCCACCGATACCGACTTCTGGGACAAGGTGCTGCTCTCCAATCAGGTCAATCTGGTGCTGCTGGCCATGCCCCACCACTCGGGGAATCTCTACGCCATCGAGAAGCTGCGCAGCCACGGGTTCAACGGCAAGATCGCTGCCATCGTCCGCTTCGAGGATGATATCGCCTCCTTGCAGGAGCAGGGGGTGGATGCGGTGTTCAACGTCTACAACGAAGCGGGCAGCGGCTTTGCCCGTCATGTGATCCGCCGCTTGCAGCCGCTTTGAGTCGTCGGCCAGCAGCCCTTGGCAAGGGAATGCGCATCGTTTAAGTTATGCACAATCTCGTTTAATAAAACAAACGCGGGCCGGGATGGCCCCGCGTTCCTATCTGCCGAAGCCAAGGAGGCACCATGAAGACCCTCAACGACTGGATCCTGCTCGACCGCCACGAGGCGGCCCCTACCCCGCTGATGCCCGCCCCCGAGCGCATTAAAGCGGGCAACCCGAGCCAGACGGTGTGGAACCACTACTCCGACCCCCGCCAGCAGTTTCACGTCGGCTTCTGGGCTTGCGAGCCCGGCCGCTGGGCCATCCACTACACCGAACACGAGTATTGCCAGCTGCTGGAGGGGGATGTGGTGATCCATGACAATCTGGGCGGCCAGCTGGCCCTCAAACCCGGCGATCAATTCGTCATTCCAGCCGGTTTTGTCGGAGAGTGGGAGACCCTCACCCCCTGTCGCAAGGTCTACGTCATCTTCGAACCCGCCTCGACTTGACGTTCACGTCACCCTGCCCCGTTGCAGCAGCCCTTATCCTGTTGATCCGCTTGACGCTTACGGCATGATTTTCTGCGGTTTTCCCGCTTGCAAAAGGTTTTTCCGCTAGGCATTGTGTCTGACGAGGAATGTAAATGGAATTTCGAGCCCAAACGTGGGGGGCTCATATAAAAATCAAGAGGATTACCGCCAATGTGTTCAATTTTCGGCATTCTGGATATCAAGTCCGATGCAGTAGCCCTGCGCAAATCGGCGCTGGAGATGTCCAAGCGACTGCGTCACCGCGGGCCTGACTGGTCCGGCGTCTATAGCTCCGACAAAGCCATTCTGGTGCACGAGCGTCTGGCCATCGTCGACCCTGGCAATGGCGCCCAGCCGCTCTACAACCCCGAGCGCACCCATGTGCTGGCGGTTAACGGCGAGATCTACAACCACAAAGAGCTGGAGAAAACCCTCAAGGTCGACTTCCAGTTCCAGACCAAATCCGACTGTGAAGTGCTGCTGGCGCTCTACAAGGAGAAGGGCCCGGCGTTTCTTGACGATCTCAACGGCATCTTTGCCTTCATTCTTTATGACGCCGAACAGGATGCCTACCTGATTGGTCGCGACCACATGGGGATCATCCCCCTCTATACCGGTCGCGACGAGCACGGCAATTTCTATGTCGCCTCCGAGATGAAGGCGCTGGTGCCGGTCTGCAAGAGCGTCGAAACCTTCCCGCCGGGACACTACCTGTGGAGCAAGGATGGCGAGCTCAAACAGTGGTACAAGCGCGACTGGATGGAATACAGCGCGGTCGAGCACAACGTCAGCGACAAAGCCGAGCTGAAAGCCGCGCTGGAAGCGGCGGTCAAGCGCCAGCTGATGTGTGACGTGCCTTATGGCGTGCTGCTCTCCGGCGGACTGGACTCCTCCGTTATCTCCGCCATCACCAAGCTCTATGCGGCGCGTCGCATCGAGGACGATGGCAAGAGCGAAGCCTGGTGGCCGCAACTGCACTCCTTCGCCGTCGGTCTGGAAGGGTCGCCGGATCTCGCCGCCGCCCGCAAGGTAGCCGATCATCTGGGCACCATCCACCACCAGATCCACTTCACCGTGCAGGAGGGTCTGGATGCCCTGCGCGACGTCATCTATCACCTGGAGACCTATGACGTCACCACCATCCGCGCCTCCACGCCCATGTATCTGATGGCCCGCTACATCAAGGCGATGGGGATCAAGATGGTGCTCTCCGGTGAAGGCTCCGACGAGCTGTTCGGTGGCTACCTCTACTTCCACAAGGCGCCCAACGCCCGCGAGTTCCACGAAGAGAACGTGCGCAAGCTCGCCTCTTTGCACCTCTATGACTGCCTGCGCGCCAACAAGTCGATGGCCGCCTGGGGTGTGGAAGGTCGTGTGCCCTTCCTCGACAAGGAGTTCATGGACGTGGCGATGCGCCTGCAGCCGGCTGACAAGATGTGCGGCAAGGGCAAGATCGAGAAGCACATCCTGCGCGAAGCGTTCGAGGACCTGCTGCCCCACGAAGTGGCATGGCGCCAGAAGGAGCAGTTCTCCGACGGTGTAGGCTATTCGTGGATCGACAGCCTGAAAGCCATGGTGGAACAGGAAGTGACGGATCAGATGTTCGAGGCGGCCGCATTCCGCTTCCCCATCAACACCCCGCTCACCAAGGAGGCCTACTTCTACCGCGCCATCTTCGACGAGCACTTCCCGCTGGAAGCCGCCGCCCGCACCGTGCCCTACGGCAAGTCGGTCGCCTGCTCCACTCCCACCGCGCTGGAGTGGGATGCCAAGTTCAAGGAGATGGCCGACCCGTCTGGCCGCGCAGTAATGGATGTGCACCAGCAGGGCTACTAAACCCAGACGGAGCAACCCAAGCGGGTAAACGCCAGATAGCAAAAAGCCCCTCACCATGGTGAAGGGCTTTTTTATTTTCCGAATTATTCAGACGCAATCAACATTGATAAATAAATATGCTGTTGACTCCATCTTGAATAAATCCAACATCATTGTCGCCCACATAAAAAAGTGATCTTCAACTTTCTATTTTTTTCAGAAAAACTTGCCCTTTAATATATAGATAGTAACAAGAAGCGTGTATTTCTCAGCAACCATGAATGAAAAGTACGTGGTAAAGTTACAAATTAAAACCTTGCAGCAATATATCCGGGCTATTATAGCGTCCATCGCAATGTAAATGTGGTGACCGCAACATGGTCTCCTCCTGGTACCCAATCAACCTTGGGTGCATAGCCTATTTCCAATGCAACCGATTTATAACCCAATGTCACCATCGGTAATGCAGCAAAACCATCAATACCCGAACCGTTGAGATAACCGGCCTCCATGCCAACTCCGGCAAATACATGTTCGGTGAGATACCACTCTTTTCGATAAGAGACACCGGCATAACCTGCTGTATTCTCGAGAGAATCTCGATAAAAACCACCGCGAAGCGCCAGTTTCCCCGTGTCGCTGTCACCCAAGAACACCCACGCCAATCCCAGCCCGGGGTTAAAACCATTAAAATCACAGGTCTTGCTCTTGCTTCCTGTACCTTTTGAGCAATGACTGTGAATAGATGCGCCGTGAATAATCAGTGAAAGATCATGATCAGCTGCCATGGAAAAAGTCGGCAACCCCAATAACCCAATGGATAACAAGCAACCGTGAATGTTCATGTTAACCTTCCTGGTTTTATTTACCTCTCACTAACAAACTAACGCAAAATTCAGCAGACTTCAAACGAGTAACATCAGAACGGTTGAACCCACAGATGTAAACGGGTCGGTAATACTGTCGAGAGTCGACAGCCAGGGCAATGTAAGGCACATTGTTTTATTCACTCTCATACGGCGTTCCGGTGATACAACACCATCTCCCAGACAGGACTTCGAAAGCTTCATTTTTTCCATGACCGCCTGCGCACTCATATTCAAATGACGGTAAAAACTGGCATTGAGCTGGGTCAGATGGAGCAAGGAGTGGCGCACCCGCTTGAATGTCTCGGCACATACCGGGCTCTGCTTGTGCCAGAAGGAGGCCAGCGAGCCTTTGGTGGTCAACCCGGCGATATCATAGAGTGCCCGTCCCATACAAAAGGTGGGCACGTCATGGAGCAGGGCAGAGAGGCCGACCGTGCTGTTGATGGTAATAACCCCCTTGAGCAAGGGATAAAGGGTCGGCAGTGGCAGTTCATAACCGTAAAAGACCCTCCCCTCCAGGCCAAGTACGGCAATGAGTCGATTGATCTGGGCGCGATAGCTGACATAGCCCCGATCCATGGGGTGATGCTTGAACAGCAATATATCTTCAGGCTTGGCATACTGCGCAAACGAGTTGATCACCTGCGCAACCATCTCCTCGACCCCGCTCAAGTCTGAGTGTTCCCTGATTTGAAAGTCTTCGGTCACTTGCAATGGCACGAAAAAGATCCGTCCAGCGTGCCGGGGCAACGCCTTGAGCAGGGCGCGATCCTGACGCACGTTTCCATACTTCACCATGGCCCCGCAGACCCACCCCATCGCCTCTTGCACCAGACTCCAGGGGCGATGATTGACGAAGTGGGGATAACGCCAGCGATACAACGACTTGTTGATGTGGTAGCGACTGGCATACCAGGCGCGCACGGCGAAGGTCTTGCCCACCTTGAGTGAACTGTCATAAGGCTCAGGCCAATCCAGTTGGGCAAGTTGATCGCGCCGCTCATACCAGGGGCTGAAGGCATTGACCCCCCCTTGCTCAAGGGTCACATAGTCAGGCCTGAGGTACCCCTCTTCCATTGCCCAGAATGGCACTCGCTTCAGCTTGCAGATGCGACCTGCCTCCAGATGGTAGTAACGGCAATCCCCGTAACAGATCACCGCATCAATACCATGCTGCTTGAGCACCCGGCGAAAGAAGGCGTTCCAGCTCTCCGGTTTGCCGCGAAAGCGCAGATTTTCTCCAGCACAGGGCCAGCACTCATCCCCGCCATTGAACTGGATCTTCACCACCTGATGTCCCGCCTCGGTCAACTGACGACTCAGGGTCTGAAAGAAAGGACCAAGCGGTCCTTGCAGTAACAAAATCTTCATTAACGACTTATCTCAAAAACGGGGAGAGAGAGGGGCGCTGCATGAGCGTCTGGATCAAATAACCGAACTTGAGCTGCCAGCGTTGCCAGCGGCTCGCTTTCTGAGCTGATGAGTGTCCCTGTGTCGCCAACTGGTGGATCAACTGCTCAGGGCTGATCCAGAGCCCGGTTTGCCAATCCAGATAGAGTGGATAGGCGACCAGCGTCAGATAGACCAGTGCTGACAAAGGCAGCGTGCGCTGACGGCGAGCAGGCGGATTGGCATCCGTGGTCAGACCCCAGCCACTGTAAAAGGGTTGGCCCCAGGTCGTCACTTTGACTCCCTGCACCAGCGCCTCGAAGCCACTGAGTGACGTCATGGTATGCAGCTCATCCACATGGGGATACAGACTGGTGAGGCCAACATCCAGCACCTGACTATCGACACACTCCGCCAGACAAGCCGCAGAAATCGCCCCGCCACGGTTGCCCGCCACCACATCAGGATGCGGTTTGTAGAGAATATGAGCGTCGGGTTTGGCCGCTCGCACCGCCCAGAGCAACTGCTCGTTGCTGCGAATACACGGGCTACCGGTCAGAATAGAGGCATCACCATCCACCTGCCCCACCACCAACACCAGTTGTCGACCATCCATGGGCGGTGAATAGGGTTGAATCTCCCCCACGTTGTACTTGCTGATCTGATGTTGACGAAGCAACGAGATCAACCTCTCTCCACGTTCAATCTCCGGCTCGGTCAATTGCTGATAGTTGAGCAACTGCTCCAACCCGCTGGGGGTTCGGCTATCAAAATAAATGCCGACCGGATCCAGTGACAGTGACGAAGGACGGCACAGGTTGGAACCCAACCCTTTCGAGCGGATAAAGCCGTCTTCGACCCGTATCGCTGAAACCAGCTCGGGATAGCGACTTCCCCACACCAGAACCTGCTCATCACCAGTCAACCGCTTGGGAGGCTTGCTAACAAAACAAAGCTCCTCGGCCAGGTGATGACAAAACGCCTGCATAAAGGCGCGCTTCCACAGCGAGAAACCGACCAGATAAAGCCTGCGCCAACGTGGAGCGGGCTTTTGCTGGCGAGCGATGATGGCAATGACCTCTTCCACTTCACAACGCTGGCCAAGCACGGGGTCCAGATAGCGCGGGTAGCAAATCAAGGCTGCCGCGACCAGCTGGGCGAGCGACACGTTTACGTTGCGGCGCTCGCACTGCTTGCTGTCATGGGTCAGCCCCCAACCGGCATAAAACGGCATACCGAAGCAGTAGACCGGCTTGCCCAGCAACAACCCCTCAAAACCAAGCTGGGATGAGACTGTATAGACAGCATCCACCGCATTGAGCAGCGCATGAGGATGACAATGCTCGGCAACCACTTCAACATCATTTAGCTGCAAGCGCGCCAGCACACCGCTTTTCTTGCCAAAGCGCGTATCGGGATGGGTGCGCAGCAGCAGGCGCGCATCGGGATGATTGCGGCGCGCCGCCTCCACCATCGCCACAAAATCAGCTTCACTGGCCAGCGCCCCCGGAATGGAGAGATCTCCCGCCACCTGATCGACCAACAGGACCCTGGGTTTGGCGCTCTGCTGCAACCGCGCGGCCAGCGCCGATGGCAGGCCACCCTCCCCCCCTTGTGCGGCGAAACGACTCACGCTGCCATGGTTGGCAGCGTGAGCCGGCACAGTGGCATAACAGTTGTATTTGGTGATCCCGAGGTGAACCAACTCACTGATCAATCGCTCGGCCCGTGCCAACATCTGTGGCTCGCACGGGGCGGCAATCAACTGCTCAAGCTGGCTGGGCTGGCGGGCATCGTAATAGATCCCCACAGGATCGGCGATCAACGAGACCGCCTTGCCCCCCCTGGCGGGATGACCGATATAACCGATAAAGCCATCTTCCAGCTGCCAATAGGACAACCCTAACGCTTGTGCCTTCTGCTTAATCTGCCTGGTATTGGCTTTTTGGCCCCAGCCAACTAAAACATCATTTTCAGAGAAAGAGACGGCCCCTGCCATATGACGTAATGAGCAACCAAGCATAGGTTCAATATTGTTTTTTCTGGCAAGAATACCTTTCGAACCCGTATATAAATCCATATTATCTCAGCGAACTAAAGACTCCCTGCAGTAATGCAGGGAGTGTAATTTAGATAAACAGGTCTGCGGTCGCTAATGACTTGGCAGTACTATCTTTTGCAGAGGTCAGGATATCCGCGTTTAACTCGGGCCACTTAATACCAATAGAGGCATCATTCCATGCAATGCCTCTATCACTTACGGGGGCATAGTAATTGGTTGTTTTATACAAAAACTCGGCCGTCTCTGTCAGAGTAACAAAGCCATGCGCAAATCCTTCCGGGATCCACAGCTGTCGCTTGTTTTCTCCAGAAAGGTGAACGCCTACCCATTGCCCGAAGGTCGGGGAGCTTTTACGAATATCTACCGCTACATCAAACACTTCACCGGCCACACAACGCACCAGTTTGCCCTGAGCATGGGGCGGCAACTGATAGTGCAATCCACGCAACACCCCTTTCGATGATTTGGAGTGATTATCCTGCACAAACGTCACCGGATACCCTACCGCCTCTTCAAACAACTTGTGGTTGAAACTTTCAAAGAAAAAACCTCGCTCATCACCAAACACTTTTGGCTCAAAAATAAGCACATCTGGAATTGCTGTCTTGATTACATTCATCTGTCTATCCACACTTGCTTCAATTTTTAATGGGGGAAGTATTTTCCCTCCCCCATATCACATCAGGCTTTGGCAACCATTCTTAACAGATATTGTCCATACGCATTCTTTGCCAACGGCGCTGCAAGTTCACGCACCTGGTCGGCATTGATAAACTTCTGGCGATACGCAATCTCTTCCGGGCAAGCCACTTTCAATCCCTGACGGGTCTCGATAGTTTGAATAAAGTTGCTCGCTTCAATCAGGCTTTCATGGGTTCCGGTATCCAGCCAGGCATAACCACGGCCCATCATGGCCACCGACAGATTGCCTTGCTCCAGGTAGATACGGTTCACATCGGTAATTTCCAGCTCACCTCGGGGCGACGGCTTCAGGCTCTTGGCGATCTCCACCACGCTGTTGTCATAGAAATAGAGGCCGGTCACCGCATAGTTGCTCTTGGGCTCCAACGGCTTCTCTTCCAGAGAGATAGCGGTCCCCTCTTTATCAAATTCCACCACCCCATAACGCTCGGGGTCATGCACATGGTAGGCAAAGACGGTCGCGCCACTCTCTTTGGCCGCGGCGGCTTCCAACTGTTTCTGCAGGTCGTGGCCGTAGAAGATGTTGTCCCCCAGCACCAGCGCACAGGGGTCTGAGCCGATAAACTCTTCACCCAGAATAAAGGCTTGCGCCAACCCATCCGGGCTTGGTTGCACCTTGTACTGCAAATTCAGGCCCCACTGGCTGCCATCACCCAGCAATTGCTCAAAGCGGGGAGTGTCTTGCGGCGTGCTGATGATCAAAATATCGCGAATTCCCGCCAGCATCAGGGTGCTGAGCGGATAGTAGATCATCGGCTTGTCATAGATGGGCAACAGCTGCTTGCTCACTGCCATGGTCACCGGATAGAGACGGGTGCCAGAGCCACCGGCCAGAATAATGCCTTTACGTTTGGTCATGATGCTTGTTTCTTATTTTTAAATTGCAAAAGAAAAGGG